>JAIOXK010000042.1 GCA_021741645.1 Candidatus Nanopelagicales bacterium | reverse complement strand
CCCTTCCATCGGTCCCCGATTATCTCGACGTCAAGATATCGCATGGCCGAGCGCAGCCACGCGGTCACCGACTGAGCAATGCCACCGTCTCCAGGTGATGCGTCATCGGGAAGGCGTCGAATGACCTGAGGGCAGTCAGCCGATAGCCCGCCGCCCGGGCCACAGCCAGGTCGCGCGCGAGCGCCACGGGATCACAGGCGACGTACACCAGTCGCGGGATCTCAGCGGACGTCAGCGTTGCCATCAGCTGCTCCCCCACCCCAGCGCGTGGCGGATCGAGGATGACTCCGTCGGGAGCCTCATGATCGGCCCCCAAGATCCATGCCGCCGTGTCCGCCTCGTGGACGACGACCTGGGGCAGATCACTCAACGCGCTGCGCGCGATGCTCACCGCCGATGGGGAAGCCTCCACGGCGTCCACGCGTCCGTCCAGACCCACGGCAGTCCCGATGAACGCGGCGAACAGACCTGCTCCCGAGTACAGATCCCACCAGTGCTCGCCCGCCCGCGGCTGCGCCATCTCCATCACGGTGCCCACCAGTGCCTCCGGGAGTCCTTCATGGACCTGCCAGAAGTCCGATGCCGGAATCTCCCACGTGCGGTCGAATACCCGGCGAAGGGTGCTGGGGCTGACAACGGCCTCCGGGCTGTCGATGGATGGCTCAGCCAACACGCAATGGTCGACGGCGATGACCTCGTGACTGCGATGCCTCCTGAGTCCGACCACTCCCGCATCGTCACGCGACCAGCGAACCCTCGTCATCCACCCGCGTCCGTCCGGATGGCCGGGCAACTCCTCGACACGAATGCCCAGTTTCCCGATGGCAGCATCGTCGAGGCCGGCGAACCGCTGAAGGCTGCTGACGAGAACCTCGCGCTTCAGGTCGCGCTGCCGGGCAAGGCTCACATGCTGGAAGTCGCACCCGCCGCATCCCCCCGGGCCGGTCCACGGGCACGGTGGCGCCACCCGATCCTCGGATGCATCGATGACCGCCACCGCATCAGCGCGCACGATCTTGCGATTGACGGCGGTCACGACCACCTCGACTCGTTCACCCGGGATCGCGTGTCGGACGAAGATCGTGCGACCGGCATGGTGCCCGATCGCATGACCGCCGTGCGCGATGCTCTCGACCTGGATCGGGAATCGATCACCGACCCGCAGGGACGTGTCAGGCGCCTTCGTCGGACGTGTCATGAGCCCCCTCCAACTGCCAAGGGACGCTCGTGACCATCACGCCTGGCACGAACAGAAGTCTGCTCTTGAGCCTGAGGGCCGACTGGTTGTGCAGGATCTGCTCCCACCAATGGCCCACGACGTACTCGGGGATATAGATGGTCACCAGATCCTGGGGGTGCGCCTCACGGAGCTGCTTGACGTAGTCGAGCACTGGTCGGGTGATCTCGCGGTACGGCGAGGCCAGCACCTTCAAGGTGATCGGAATCCGCTGCTGCTCCCACTCCCGCTGGAGAGTCGCGGTCTCGTTTCGATCCACATCGACCGTCACCGCCTCGATCACGGTGGGCCGTGATGCTCGGGCATAGGCCACCGCTCGCAGAGTCGGCTTGTGGACCTTGCTCACGAGGACGATGACATGGACGCGGGCGGGCAGCGTGGTCTTGGCGTCGCCGAACGTCATCATCTCGCTGCGCACGCGCTCGTAGTGACTGTGTATCGCCTGCATGAGCAGGTAGATGATCGGGATCGCGACAACGACGATCCAGGCCCCCTTGGTGAACTTCGTGACGAGGACGATCACGAGGACGATCCCGGTCATCACCAGCCCGAAGCTGTTGACCGCCCTGGACCTGCGCATCCGACGACGAACGCGCGCATCCATCTCGTCACGCAGTTCGCGCGTCCAGTGCCGGACCATGCCCGTCTGGCTCAGGGTGAAGGATACGAACACCCCGATGATGTAGAGCTGAATGAGACTGCTCACGTCGGCCTGAAACACGATCACGAGAACGATCGCGAGACTGGCCAGCGTCATGATGCCGTTGCTGAACGCCAGGCGATCACCTCGCGTGTGCAACTGCCGAGGCAGATACCCGTCCCTGGCGAGCACCGAGCCCAGAACGGGGAATCCTGTGAACGCCGTGTTGGCCGCCAGCGCCAGGATGGTGGCTGTGGCGATGGCGATCACGAGGACCGGAAACCCTGATCGATGGAATACCGCATCCGCGATCTGGACGATGACCGTCTTCTGCGCCTGACCAGCCGGCAGTCCGATCAGGTCCGCATCGCTCTCGGTGATCTTGACCTGCACTCTGACCGCAAGCCAGGTGATGCCGGCGAACATGGCCATGCTGATGAATCCGAGCAGGGCCAACGTCGTGGCGGCATTGCGGGACTTCGGCTCCTTGAAGGCCGGAACGCCGTTGGCCACGGCCTCGATTCCCGTGAGGGCCGTGGTTCCGGAGGAGAAGGCCCGGGCTACCAGAAATGCCAAGGCCAGCCCCGCATAGGAGTCTTGGGCGACGATGTCCCAACCGGCACTCTCGGCCAGCAGTGCCTCCCCGAAGATGAACATCTCGATCAACGCCCAGCCGATCATCGCGAAGATCGAGGCGATGAACAGGTAGACCGGAATGGCGAACAGGGCACCCGATTCGCGCACGCCTCTCAGATTTAAGGTCATGATGATGACGATGAATCCCACCGCGAACCACACGTTGTGCTGCTCGACGAACGGGATGATTGATCCGAGATTCGCGACCGCCGCAGAGATGGACACGGCCACCGTGAGCACGTAGTCGATCAGCAGCGACGATGCCACGAAGACCCCTGAGCGCGGACCCAGATTGCGCTCCACCACCTCGTAGTCGCCGCCGCCTCCGGGGTACGCATGGACCGTCTGCCGATAGGAGGCGATGACGGTGAAGTAGACGATCACCACGGCGGCCGCCACCCAGAGGCCGTACTGGTAGAGCGAGAAGCCGCCCAGCGCGAGCACCAGGAGGATCTCCTGGGTGGCGTAGGCGTTCGACGACAGCGCGTCGCTGGCGAAGACGGGAAGCGCAATGCGCTTGGGGAGCATCGTGTCGCCGAGCCGTTCATTGCTCAGCGCACGACCCAGGAAGAGACGCTTCATGACGTCCGAGGTCGGCACGTCAGACGACACTACCCCCGCCTGCGGACCGGGTCATGCCCAGTATGCGTGTACCGTTCACACGTGCACATCGTCATCCTCGGATGCGGTCGCGTCGGATCTCAGTTGGCGCACCGCCTCGACGAACTCGGACACTCCGTCGCTGTCGTCGATCAGGATGCCGGTGCCTTCCGCAAGCTGAGCCCGGATTTCACCGGCCAGACGGTCAAGGGCGTGGGATTCGATCGAGAGACCCTGGAGAGCGCTGGCATCACGAGGGCGCACGCCTTCGCTGCCGTCAGTTCCGGCGACAATTCGAATATCCTCGCAGCCCGCGTCGCTCGCGAGACGTATGGAGTCGATCAGGTGGTCGCCCGCATCTACGACCCCAGACGAGCGCAGGTCTATGAACGGCTCGGGATTCCCACGGTTGCCACCGTGTCCTGGACAGCTGGACAGTTCATGCGGCGCATCCTCCCGCTGGGTGCAGAGGACGAGTATCGCGATCCCAGCGGCACCGTGATTCTCGCCGAGGTGCATGTGGGCGAGCCTTGGCTGGGCCAGCGATCCACCGATCTCGGTATCGCCAGCGGTGCGCGCATCGCCTTCATCACGCGATACGGCCAGGCTTTGCTGCCCGATTCAGAGACGGTGCTGCAGGACGGCGATCTCGTGCACTGCCTCTTCCTAGACGACATGCGCCAGCGGGTCGAGCGGGTGTTCGAGCAAGGACCGGACGTGGAAGCCTCATGAGAGTCGCTATCGCCGGAGCCGGCAAGGTCGGCCGAGCCATCGCCCGCGAACTGGTCGGCAACGGCCACGAGGTGCTCCTCATCGACCGCGACTCCGAGCTGGCCCGTCCTGGGGTCGTCGAGGGTGCCGAGATGCTCATGGCCGACGCCTGCGAGGTCACTGCGCTTGATGAGGCCCAGCTCGCGAGCTGTCAGGTGGTCGTCGCCGCCACCGGAGACGACAAGGTCAACCTGGTGGTCTCCCTGCTCGCCAAGACCGAGTACGGCGTCCCCAGAGTCGTCGCCCGCGTGAATCACCCCAAGAACGAGTGGATGTTCGACGAGTCCTGGGGTGTCGACGTGGCGGTATCCACGCCACGCATGCTGTCGGCTCTCGTCGAGGAGGCCGTATCGGTCGGCGATCTCGTGCGCCTCTTCACCTTCCGCCAGGGTGACGCGAACCTGGTGGAGATCACGCTCTCGGCAGACTCACCGGTGGTCGGCCAGCGGGTGGGCGATCAGAATTGGCCTCAGGACACCGCCCTTGTCGCGATTGTCCGTGGACCCAGAGTGATCGCCCCGACCCCCGATGACCCACTGGACGTGGGCGACGAGTTGCTCTTCGTGGCGTCGCCCGAGACCGAGCCCGAACTTCAGCGCCTACTCGGACACATGTGACTCCGGGCAGTTCCCGCCCGAACCGTCCTGACCTCTTCGGTCAGTCCCGACCAGTCTCGCCGCGACGGGCACGGTAGACCGGCGCAAGCACGCGGTAGGTCGCATAGGCGGCAGCCAGATACAGCGGCCAGCCGAGGACCACCTTGGCGATGCCCAGCGCGGCGACGGAGCCGGACAGGTACAAGGGCACCTGCACGAGAACGCGCAGGCCGAACACGCCGACCCAGATCCAGGAGGCCGCCGCGTACACCCGCCGAAGATCCGGCTCCTGCCTCCATCGGGTGCCCTCACCCGTGAGAAAGCCCATGGCGATACCGAGGAGAGGCCACCTGATCAGGATGGATACCAAGAAGGCGATCCCATACCCGATATTGAGCAGCAGCCCGGGCAGGAACACATCCTCGGCCTTGCCTGTGCGTGACGCGAACCACGCGGCTATCAGCAGTCCGATGAAGCCGGCCAGCACCTGCTGCAACGGCTGCCGCCGGATGAGCCGCCAGCCCACGATCAGCACCCCGGCTGCGATGGCGGCGATCAGAGAGGTCTGCAGGTTGCTGCCCGTGACCAGATAGCCCACGACGAAGACCACCGTCGGAAGACCGGAGTCGATGATTCCGCGCCAGCCGCCCAGGGCACGCTCGAGCAGCAGCGCCTCCTGGCGCACGTCCTCCACTGACTCGAGTTCTGGTTCGTGTTCGTGCTCGTGCTCGTGCTCGGCTTCAGTCTTCTCGCTATCCCCATCCCCGGCACTCGACGGGGAGGACGGGCCGGAGGCCGTCACCCGCTGCTCGGTTTCAGTTCGTACCGTGGGTTGTAGATCGTGGGGTTGTCGGTGTGGCAGGTCAGGCGGCCGCGCACCACCATCGAACGCCCGGCGTCGATCCCGGGAATCCGACGCCTGCCCAGCCACACCACCGTGACAGAGCCAGATCCGTCGTCTAGCTCGATCTCCAGAGCGGGTGCGGCGCTGCGCGGCCGAATCGTGACACTGCGAACGATGCCCCGCACGACCACGGGCGCCCCGGGAGTGCAGCGGTTGATCGACTGCACGTCCGGGTCGTTCTCCCCCTGCGCGTGAGTCTGGAGCTCGGCTGCCTCTGCCTCCGACCTCGTCCTCGTCAACCGACCCCACCACGAGTCATGGCGGGGCTCGGTCCCGGCAGGAGCGGAGTTCATCGCGTCTCCGTGATCTCCGGACCGCGCTCGAACGGCGAGGGCAGTTCGGGATCGGCCGGTGCAACGGCCTTCTGCTGCGGAAGCCGGATGGGTATGGGCGCCCCGACCGGCATGGCCTCATCGCCACGAACGATCACCAGGCTGCGCACCATCGCCTCCAGAGCGTCAGCGGCTTCGCCGGGACGCGCCGCAGCCCCGAGGAAGACCGCGCGCAGGAACCACCGCGGCCCCTCCATGCCACAGAACCTGGCGGGCTGGAGCCCGGCGGAGCCATCCGAGGGAGACACCTGAGCACGCAGCTCAGGGCCGAAGGGACCCTCGACGACCTCAACGAGGCCGCCATTGGCATTGATCGATGAGGCGATCTGGCCCCGAATGTCCTCCCAGAGCCCGCCGCTGCGCGGTGCCGCGTACGGCTGCACCTGCACCATGCCATCGGGCCGGTTCAAGGTCAGCTGGGTCACCGCCCCGGTGTCCTGATCCGCCTGCGCCTGCACATCGATGCCGGCGGTGGGCGTGATCAGCACAGATCCCAGGTCGAGGCGCTCCACTCCATCGTCAGCAACCTCAGCGACGTCCCATGGGCCGCCGTTGATCCTGTCCATCACGCTTCTCCCTTCCAGCACGAGTTCGTGTGCGCCAACCTAGTGGTGCGTGCCATCACGATCCCGTTGACCCGAATCCACCCGACCCACGGTGCGATCCGGGAAGCCGCTCCACCGGGACCAGAGCAGCCATGGATACCGGCTGGACCAGCAGCTGGGCGATGCGGTCGCCTCGCTGGATCTCATAGTCCGTAGCCGGGTCATGGTTGATGATCACCACAGAGATCTCACCGCGGTATCCCGCATCGATCACGCCCGGTGCATTCACCAGGCCGATTCCATGTCGCGCCGCCAGACCGCTGCGAGGACACACGAGTGCGACGTACCCAGGCGGGAGGGCCAGCGTGACCCCGGTGGGCACCATGGCTCGCTGACCGGGGCCGAGTCGAAGGCTCTCACGACTGCGGAGATCCAGACCGGCGTCGCCGGGGTGCTCATACGCCGGCACAGGCAGGTCAGGATCGATCATGGTGACGAGCACATCCACCCGATCGGGGCTGCCGCTCATGGATTCAACTCGAAGGGAAGGTCCTCGCCCTCAGGCCGCCACGAGGGACCGCCCTCGGCTCGATCGCGCACCGCCTCCATCACATTGTCCGCGTTGCCATGGTCCACGAAGTGCTGGAGCGGGACCTGGACGAAGATCGCCGCGGCCCGAACAGCCACGACGCCATCTGGGGCGTCCAGACGACCCGTGGCGCGAGTGAACACGCGTCGGCCCTTGACGCCCACCACCTCCGCGTCCACATGCAATGTGGTGCCAACCGGGACGGGGCGACGGAAGTCGCATTCCAGGCGTCCCGTGACCGCGGGGCTCGCGAGCAGCCAGTTCAGGGAACCCAGGATCTCGTCGAGGGCCGTGCTCAGGACCCCTCCATGAGCCAGACCGGGAGCCCCCTGGTGATGCTCGGTGACCCGGAAGAGTCCAGAGACCCGCAGCCCTTCCTCAGCCGTGATCTCCATGTGCAGACCAGTGGGATGGTCCTCCCCGCATCCGAAGCACCAACGGTAATGAGAAGGAATCGCCGCGCCCGGCGATGGTGCGTGATCAGAACGGGCGGGCAGAACCGCATCCTCAGGAACAGCCGCCGGCATGCTGGTGCGTGAACCTGTCTCAACCGCCACGGCTCGACAGTACCTCTACCGCCCCAGGGCATGACACGCTGTGTCCATGATGTCCGGCGAGTCGATGACCCAGGGCGCCCAGGGCGACCGCAGCATCCCGCTGTACCGGGAGCGCATGCTCCCGCGCTGGTGGGTGTGGGGTATCGCGACGGCTCTCGTCTCGATGGTGGCCATTGCCTATGGAGCGGCGCTGGGAGCGGCAGCCGGCTGGGTGGTGGCGGCCGCGGGCCTCGCACTGGTCACGGCGCTGATCGTCATCACGTCCCCCGTCCTGCAGATCACGACGGAAGGAATCCGTGTCGGTCGTGCTCGACTCCCCCGCCACGCCATAGGAACCGCCGTCGCCCTGTCGCCGGAGGACGTTCGGGCCGCACGGGGACCAGGCTGCGACGCGCGCCTGTTCGTGGCCTTGCGACCCTGGCACGCGTCAACCGCCGTGCGGGTGGACGTTGCCGATCCCGACGACCCCCATCCTGCTTGGCTCATCACCACGCGTGACCCGGAGCGTCTCCTCGCCACTGTTGCTGCCACGATGGTGCCCTGACGACCGAGCACACATCCGAGCATGCAGGAGGAGCGGAATGTCTGAAGCCACGCCCGTTGAGGTCTCCCCCAAGGTGGAGATCAATCCGCTTGCCCATGTGATTGCACCGATCGCCGCGATCGGCGCCACCATGCTCGTGCGAAAGATGATGAACTCCAGCTACGAGCGCGTCACCGGTCACCCCGCACCAGCGCCCCGTGACCCAGCCGTCTCCTTTGGTCGTGCCCTGATGTGGACCGCCGTCACGGCAGCAACCGCAGCAGTCGTCGAGGTGGCCGTCTATCGCCTGGCCAACGAGTGGGGCCGAAGGCAGGCTTAATCAATGGGGCCGCAGGCAGGCCTAGCCCCAAGACGCCGGGGTCGGCAGAGGGGGCGTGCTCTTAAGTGTCAGGCGCATTCCGAGCAGACGGGGCCGCTCTTGCCCTCGTGGTCCAGCTGGCTGCGGTGCTGCACCAGGAAGCACTTCACACAGGTGAACTCGTCCGACTGACGTGGCAGCACGCGAACGGTCAGACTCTCGTCGGACAGATCCGCGCCCGGCAGCTCCAGGCTCTCGGCCAGATCCGCCTCGTCGACATCCACCGCAGATGACGCCTTGTCCGCCCGTCGAGCCTTGAGCTCTTCGAGGCTGTCCTCTGCGAGCTCCTCGTCAGTCTTGCGAGGTGCGTCGTAGTCGGTCGCCATGAGTGTCCTAGCCCTTCGTCCAAGTGAACATCCGCCTCCATCGAAGGCATGCGCGGAGATTGTGCCCCATCGCACTTTCCACGCCGTGGCAGGGTAGCCCCCACGGCGCTAGCGTGCACAGGCAGGCGTCGACCGACGCGGATTCGAATCCATCAGGAAGGGAGCGATCCATGCCCCTCTATGCCCTCGGCGATCGCACACCCAGCATCGACCCCACAGCCTTCGTGCATCCGGACGCGGTCATCATCGGCGACGTCACGGTCGGCTCCGAGTCGAGCATCTGGCCCACCACCGTCCTCCGGGGAGACAGCGGCGCCATCGTTGTCGGCCGTCAGACCTCCGTCCAGGACGGCACCATCGTCCACTGCACGTCCAGCCACGACACGATCATCGGCGACCGATGCGTGGTCGGGCACAACGCTCATCTGGAGGGGTGCCGCATCGAGGACGACTGCCTCATCGGATCGGGTTCCATCGTGCTGCACCGGGCCCTTGTCGGGCCGCACGCCCTCGTGGGTGCCGGCGCTCTGGTCGGAAATGACAAGGTCGTCCCCCCGTTCGCGCGCGCCCTCGGGCTCCCGGCTCGGATAACCGAGGGTGCCGTGAGCCCCGGCGACTTCGACGAGGCCGTGCGCATCTACGTGGGCAACGCACACCGGTACCGAGCCGAACTCCGCCGCCTGGCGTGACGAGCTCGCTCGCCCAGGACCTCAGGGCAGGTCGTCCGCCTTCACCTCAACCAGAAGCGCCCTCAGGTCGGCCGCGATCTTCGGAGCGGCCGCGACGAACATCGGATCGAGATCGTCCTGACCATGCAGGCCGGTCACCTCGAGTCCAGCCTCGCGGCAGATCAGGGCACCAGCAGCGTGATCCCATGGATTGAGTCCGAACTCGTAGTACGCGTCGAGACGACCCATGGCCAGCCAGCAGAAGTCCACCACCGCGCACCCGGTCCTGCGCACGTCACGGACGCGGCCGATGACGCCTGACAGCACCTGAGCCTGGCGCTCTCGTCGTTCGGCCGAGTATCCGAAGCCCGTTGCGACGAGCGCCTGGTCCAGGTCAGCACACTCACTGCCGCGAAGACGCTCCACAGCTCCCCGACGCACCAGCCAGGCGCCCTGTCCTCGCACGGCCACCACAGCCTCGTCGAACTCGGGCACCACGACGACTCCGAGCACCATCCCATCGGAATCCTCCAAGGCCACCGACACGCCATACATCGGGATCCTGAAGAGGTAGTTGACGGTCGCGTCCAAGGGATCCACGATCCATCGACGACCCGATGAGCTGCTGCGCTCGCCGCCCTCCTCACCAAGGAAGCCGTCATCTGGGAATGCCGACAGGACCGTGTCGACGATCATTCGCTCGGCAGTGCGATCCATGGTGGACACCGCGTCGGTCGGCGTGCTCTTGGTGTCCACCTTCAAGGCACGGGGCCGCTCGTCCCTCAGGAACGAGGCCGCCGTGGTTGCCGCCCTCCACGCCGTAGGGAGCGCAGCGTGTGCGGCGAGCAGATCGGCCAGGTTCGCGTGGGATTCCATGACCCCATCCTGCCGGACGCTCCCGCGCGACCGCACCGGCCTGGCCGATACCGTCTGATCGTGCTGACCGCCTACCGCTCGAGCCTGCGTCTCCCGGGTGCTGCTCGGTTCTCGTCCACCGGCTTCCTCGCACGCCTGCCCGTGGCCATGGTCGGACTGGGAATCGTCCTCCTCGTCAGCGAGCGCACCGGCTCGTATGCGGCAGCCGGAATCCTGTCAGCCTCCTTCCAGCTGCCGGCTGCGCTGGGTGCGGTCGTGACAAGCAGATGGGTTGACCGTCTCGGCCAGCACCGGCTGCTTCCGTGGCTGGCACTGCTCAACGCCACCTTCCTGATCGCCTTCGTGGTGAGTGTCGAGTCGGGTGCACTCCTGATCGTCCAGGCCCTGGTCGTGGCCGCGGCAGGCCTGACCCAACCAGCCATCGGATCCATGATCCGGGCTCGATGGGCCGCTCTTGCGACCCGTCCATCGGACCTGCGCAGTGCGTTCGCACTCGAGAGCATCATCGACGAGCTGATCTTCACTGTCGGGCCCCTCGCCACGGCCTTGATCGCCTTCCAGCTGGGGCTGCCTCTTCCCTTGATTCTGGCGGCCGCCCTCGGCCTGGCCGGTGGCATCCTCCTGGCACTGCAGCGGCGAACGGAGCCGCCCTTGGGAACGCTGGGCGACCACGAGTCGTCCAGAACCGGGGCACTACGGCAGCCGGGAATGGTGCTGGTGGTGGCCGCTGCCATGGGCGTCGGTGCCGTCTTCGGAACCTACGAGGTATCCGTGGTCGCGTTCACGCAGGAGGCGGGTTCCCCCGGCTCCTCCGGTCTCGTGCTCGGGGTATGGGCCTTCGGCAGCATGCTCGCGGGCATCTGGTTCGGCTCACGCGCCTGGACCATGACACTGGGCCGGCAGATGCTCGTGATGCCGGCGATCTTGGCTGTGGTCCTGATTCCCGCGCCCTTCACTCCTTCTATCCTGACTCTCACCATCGCCACCGTGATCGCCGGCATGGCCGTGGCACCCACGCTGATCGCCGCCTTCAGCATCACCGAGCGACTCGTGCCCTCGAGGCAGTTGACCGAGGGGCTCACGTGGACGAATTCGGGCCTTGCCATCGGCTTCTCGTTCGGGACTGCGACCGCCGGAGTGGTCGTGGACTCCTGGGGTCCATCGTGGGGCTTCGCCCTCGCGATCGCGGGCGCGTCCTTCGCGGCACTCATGGCTCTATTCGGGCAGTCGGCCTTCCGGGCAGCCGAGCGGCGAGCCACGCCGGAGATCCCGGTGGCCGCGTGGAACACCGATCCACTGCCCGGCCCCCATCCCTGGGGAGTGGCCGACAGTCCCCCCATCGTGGGCGCGACGACCCCGCCATCGTCGGACGCCGATGTGACCGAGCATCAGTGACGCGTGGAGCGAAGATGGACGCACGTGTCCCGTCCGGAGGCATGAGGCGCTAGGTTCGTCCTAGCGGGATGGTCCCGCGGTGCGACGTGGGGAGTCGGTCCTGCAGACGTTCAGCCCCCGTGAGGTGCAGGCACGCGTACGAGCCGGCGAATCCGCCGACGCCATCGCGGCCACCACCGGATGGGATCTTGAGAAGGTGCTTCGCTATGCGGAGCCACTGATGGATGAGCGCGCCTTCATCGCCCGTCAGGCCGCCTCCGTCGAGGTTCGCCGGTCCGGCGGCGGTGCGACACTGGCCGAGTCGGCGCTCGCCATCGCCGGTGCCGCTGGCGAGTCGGACATTGCCTGGGACGCCTTTCGCCGCGATGACGGTCGCTGGATCGTGACGGCAACCCTCCTCGATGGATCCATGGCCTCATGGAGCTATGACCACCAGGGTCGCAACGTCCATGCCTTGGACGATGTCGCTCGAGCGCTCATGGGCGCAGCCCCAGCCACACCCACGGACGACGTGGACATCGTCGAGGCCCTCGACCTCGCGGCGGAGACTCCCGCCGCCCGCGAGCAGGCCGCTACCGCGGAAGCACCCACCCGACCCCGCCTCGTTGCCGTCCCCGCCGCCGTCGACGATGGCGACCAGACGGGGAGCGTCGAATCGGCAGGGCCTTCCGCTGTCCCGCATCCGTCAACACAGGACCTCGACGGGGCTGATTCGCCAGCGGTGAATTATGAGCAGGAGACGATCACACTTCCGCGTGAGAGCGACAAGGGCACCAGCTCCGAGGCACCCGCCGCAGATCAGCCCAAGCCCGCGGCAAAGCCCCGCAAGGCACGTGGACGCAAGGGCCGCACGAGCATTCCCAGTTGGGACGAGATTCTGTTCGGGGCCGGAAAGACCGAGGACTGATCTTCAGCCCTGCTGCTCGTCGTCGACGAACGGCAGCGGTGTCGAGGAGATGTGCGCCGTCTTCGCCCGGGACGCTGTAGTGCGCGATTGATAGTGCCGTCGGCAGAGCACTTCGTACGCCACGGCGTCTGCCATCGCCGCTCCCGTGTCCCCCACCATCACCTGATCGCCTTCGATCACCATCTCGCCATTCACCGTGCGCGCATTGTGAATCGCCCGGTTCCCGCACCAGCACAGTGCTTCCACCTGCAGGACCTGAGTGCGATCGGCAAGTTCCACCAGGCGGGCCGAGCCAGGGAACAGTCGCGTCCGAAAGTCCGTCATGATGCCGAAGGCGTAGACGTCGACACTGAGGTCGTCAACGATCGACGCCAGTTGCTCGATCTGCGTCTCGGTGTAGAACTGTGCTTCGTCGCAGATCAGGTAGTCGACCCGTCCCCCCAGGGATAGGCGCTCCACCACGACCTTCCGCAGGTCAAGGCCATCGTGAACCTCCACGGCAGTGACGGAGAGCCCGAGACGGCTGGACAGCACGGACTCCCCCGCGCGATCCAGACGTGTGAGCACGACCCCCGAGCGACCACGAGCCGAGTGATTGAAGTCCATCTGCAGTGCGAGGGTCGACTTGCCGCAATCCATCGTCCCGGCGTAGAAGATCAGTTCGGCCACCGGCTCATCCTGACATGCATCGTTCCATCACAGGCGCTCATCCCCTATCCGGGAGAACAGTCTCTACGTCCGTGCGATCAGGAGGGGAATGAGAAGCTCGTCGGCGCTCAAGGCCCCGTGCTGACCGATCAGGCCGGACACCGTGCGATCGACGCGGCTGGCCATCATCCAGTCCTCCCTGGCCACGGCGACGACGTCACCGATGCGCTCGGCGAGAAGGGGGTCCACTGGCCCCATCAGGCCCGCGTCGATGATCTCCTCACGGGTGAAGATGTCAACGCGATCAGTCAGCTCGCCGCGCCACGTGTCAGCGACAGCATCCTGCGCACCCACCTCGGTGTACACATGGCGAACCCGCGGCTCCCCGGCCCACCGCCGCACTCCGCCCGTCAACGAGCGATGATCCTCCAGAACGATGCGCCTCTCCTCCGGACAGTCCACCATCCCGTGGTCCGCCGTGACGAGCATCACCGAATCGGGCGCAAGGCTCTCGCGGAGCCCACCGATCAGGCGGTCCACTCGCGACAACGCCGCGCCCCAAGCCGAGCTCCCGACCCCCATCTCGTGACCCACCCGGTCAAGCTCACCCCAGTAGACGTACGTGAACGACGGACCCCCAGAAGCCTGAACCGCGCGAAGTCCCGTGACTCGATCGTCGATGGTCTCCACTCCGCGGTACTCCCCGCCCCTGAGCACGGCCCGAGTCAAACCAGAGTTCACATAGGCCTGGGGCGACAGGGTCGAGACCACGACTCCCTGCTGCGCGAGCCGTTCGAAGAGCGTTGTCTCCGGCTGCACTGCCAGCGGCGTCGGATGGTGTCCCCATTGCAGGGGCGACAGGACTGCGCCCGTCTCGGGGAGCTCGAAAGAAGCGCCGACGAATCCGTGGCGGCCGGCCAGCTCGCCCATCCCCACAGAGGCCAGGCCCACAGGTGTGGTGGTCGGAAAGGCGGCATCGATCTGGGCTCCCGGCAGGTCGGCGAGGTTCGGCACCGCCCGCAGGTGGGATTGGAGGGCGTTCCAGCCCAAACCATCGACGAGGCACAGAACGACGTGCCGCGGGGCATCGAGTGAGAGGACGTCCTGATAGCCCGGTACGCCGAGCGCCGCCGCTGCTGAGCAGGTGACATCAGCCAGCGTCGTCGCGCCCGAAGCCATGGACATCGACGGCTGGTCAGCGATGTCGCGCCACTGTCGCCTGGGAGAGTGCGGCGGCGAAGGCCAGTACCTGTCTCACCACGTCGGCACCATCTGCCGCCTCCGACACGCGGACGGAGAGGTCATCGTTGCTTGCCGTTCCCGTGTACCCGTGATCTGCCTCGCACTGAGGATCCCCGCAACTGGCTGGCTCAAGGTCGAGTCGGCTCACGGCTCCCCAGCCGATGGTCAGCACTACCTCGGCCGCGCTGCCCCCGGGTCGATGCTGCGCCGGGTCTGACACAACTCGCGACACGACGACCGAGTCCACTCGCTCGATGCGAACGGCCTCTGTCGACGCGGTCGCTGACGCCACGGGGTGGACGTCATCAGCGGGGTGCTCGTCGGTGTGCTCCACGATCAGGCGCGTCGGTGTCAGGGCAAGCACGGTGACGTGCCGCCGGAGCTCATCCCGATCGAATGTCGCCTCATGATGAACGACGTAGGACAGGAGCGGCTCGTCGGCCAGTGCAGTCTGCAGGGCGTCCGCCACGAGGTCCGGGTAGTACCCCGATCGCTGGATGTCCGAACGAAGCTGCTGGGCGAGGGCCGTTTCGGTCATGGCCACATCCTTTCACCCGAAGGGGGCTCACCACGAGGCGGTCGGGGCTACGAGGGACTTCCTGCGAGCTCATCGAGCACCAGGGTCACGAACACCACACCGTCCTCGTGCTCTCGACGGATGGGCAGTCCGGTCCCGGTGAGGAGGTCCAGCATGCGTGAGTTGCCCGGAAGGATCTCGGCGGTGAAGGCGCGCACCCCCCGCCTCCGCGCCAGTTCGATCAACTCGTCGAGAATCAGGCGTCCGACGCCCTGCCCCTGGCAGGCGTCCGTCACGACGAAGGCCACTTCCGCCTCTCCTGATTCCAGGATGTCGAAGCGCCCAACACCGACGATGACCTCCTCCTCCTCCGCATCGGGCTCCTCCCCGGTCGTCGGCACCCCCGAGCCGGTGCGCACGGCGACCACCGCCTCTCGGCTCGAGTGATCCAGATGGGTGAAGTACTCGACATCGGCATCCGACAGATGCGGGTGGACTCCGAAGAAACGCAGATACACCGTTCGCTCCGACAGTCCCTCGTGGAAGACCCGCAGGGCTGGACCATCTGCATCGGACATCACGCGGGTCACGACCCGCCCACCGTCGACGAGGGTCAGTTCACGAGCAGGGGTCATGGATCCATTCTCCGTGGCGAGTAGGGTTTTCGCGTGCCACATCAGCCAACCTCCCTCGCCCAGCTCGACCCGTCCACCGTTCAGGTTCATCCGGAGGTGCGCGCTGCGTTGACCGAGGGTCGCCCCGTGGTGGCTCTGGAGTCGACGATCATCAGCCATGGACTCCCCCGCCCTGAGAACCTCCGCGTTGCTTCCGAGGTCGAGGACATCGTTCGCTCCCGAGGGTCCGTTCCGGCCACCATCGCCGTCCTCGATGGCCGGGTCTGCATCGGCCTCGACGAGGACCAACTCGATCAGGTAGCCAATCGGGATGACATAACCAAGGTCAGCACCCGGGATCTGGCCACCCTCCTGGCCCGACGCGGGAGCGGAGCGACCACCGTCGCCGCCACGAGTCATCTCGCCGCTCTCGCCGGCATCCGCGTCTTCGCCACCGGTGGTCTCGGTGGCGTGCATCGTCAGGCTCGGGACAGCTGGGATGAGTCCGCCGACCTCGGCGCCCTCTCCACGACGGCGATCACGGTCGTGTGCTCTGGAGTGAAGTCGATCCTTGACGTCGGTGCCACCTTGGAGCGGCTAGAGACTCTGAACGTCGGGGTAGTCGGCTACGGGACCACGGCGTTCCCGGGCTTCTACCTCTCTGACTCCGGCTACGGTCTCGACTGGTCCGTGGACAGTCCGGATGCTGTCGCGGACATCATGCATGCCCGCGAGGCGCTGCACGTCGCATCGAGTCTCGTGGTGGCCTATCCATTGCCGGTGGACGCCCAGCTGGATCCCGACCTGCATCACGAGGTGCTCCAGGAGGGGTTGAAGCGCGCCACCGCCCGCAACGTCACGGGCAAGGACGTCACGCCCTTCCTCCTCGATCACTTCCACCGTGCCACCCATGGTGCGAGCCTCATCGTGAACGAGCAGATCATCGTGCGCAACGCTGAGCTCGCCGCGCGGATCGCTGCCGCCCATGCGCATCGGATGGACGTGTGACCGGTCGGTGCATCATCGTCGGCGATGTCATGCTCGACGTCAGTACCTCGATCGACACGGAGATCGCCCTTGCCAGCGACACTCCGGCACGGATAGCGCTGCTGCCCGGCGGCGCCGCGTCGAACACGAGCACCTGGATGGCCTCTGCAGGCCATGAGGTCACCCTTATCGGGTGCGTGGGTGACGATGCCTTCGGTAGACATGCGCGTGAGGTCCTGCTGCGCGCGGGTGTCGACGCCCGGCTGAGCAACGGCGTCCGGGCCACCGGTGCCTGCGTCGTCCTC
>JAIOXK010000041.1 GCA_021741645.1 Candidatus Nanopelagicales bacterium | reverse complement strand
GATTTCACACGAAATCGCTCAACGCCTGACGCATCACGCAGGGGTGGTGCTTACGGCTTGAAGGGGAGCATGACCGCGTCGACACCGTGCGCGATCTGCTTGTTGCCATCGTTCACATCAACCAGATCGAGAATCACCTGGGCGTTCTTGAAGGCCGGCGCATAGTCGCGCAGGCGGATGATCGGGCCGTCAAGGACGATCACCTTGGTGTTCTTGCCCTTGTAGGCGGTGGGGAGAACGGCTCCATTCGCGTTGAGGGCATCCTTCGACGTGATCGTCTTGCCCGGAATCACGTGGTAGAGCAGCACGTTCTCGACAGTGTCGATGCCCAGTCCGGCCACGGCATCGAAGGCATCGGACTCAGACGAGACGGTCGAACCGGAGAGCGCGGATGCCAGATCCATGAACGCCTTGTCCGTGGGGGCGAAGACGGTCAGGGCAGTGTCGCCATCAGCCAGCACGGCAACGGCCGAGTCAGGCTTGGCGGCCAGAACGGCCTCGGCCGCCTTCGTCAGGATGTCAAAGTCACCCTTGTTGCTGTCGAACATGCCGCTTCCGACCTCGAGCACCTCCGCGAGAGATGTATTGCCGTCAGCTGCCTGCGCAACCGGTGCAGCGAGCAGGGCCCCGACTCCGAGGGCGGCTGCGGCTCCGAGGGCTGCGGTCTTCGTGAGTGAACGTCGCATGTGAAGCTCCTTTGGTATGGCGTAGCCGTTGGCCACGCTCGATCGTCTGTCCGCTACCGCTGATGTGCGGTGTTACCCGTACTTCGACCCCACCTCGGCGATCGGATGCACAATCTTTGAATCATTTTTGGTGCATCCGAATGAGCGCCTCCGGACGAAGAACTGGTGAGAGCTCCCTCACCAAGGGGGTGAGACGTGCTGGAGGCATGGGGATGACGCATACTGCTGCAGTCGCCCCTGCTTTCGTGGTGACCATGCCTCGCACACTCGGGGGGAGCCCGGTGCACGACGATGACGCGCTCGCACAGCGCTTCAGCGGTGGGGATGACGCTGCCCTGTCAGAGGCATACCGCCGCTGGTCACCGCTGGTGTACACCGCAGCCGTGCGGGCTGTCGGCAACGAGGCCGACGCGGCAGACATCGCGCAGTCGGTCTTCATCAATGCCTGGCGCGGGCGAGGGTCATTCGACCCTGAGAAGGGAAGCCTTCCCGGGTGGCTGATGACGATCACCCGGCGTCGGATCGCCGATCACTGGAAGGAGCGCTCACGTGACTCCCGCAAGGTTGAGGCGGTCGCTGCGGCAGACCTCGATGAGTCAGCACCCGCTGCCGACTCAGTTGTCGACCGCGTTCTCCTCGCCGACGAGCTCGAGCGGCTGGGCGACCCACAGAAGCGAATTGTCGAGTTGGCCTTTTTTCAGGACTTGACCCATACCCAGATCGCCAGCCTGCTGGACTTGCCAGTAGGCACGGTCAAGAGCCATATTCGTCGATCATTGGATCGGCTCCGACGCAGACTGGAGGTGGATGGTGGAGCACTGTAACGATGATGATCTGTCGATCATCGCACTGGGCGAGCCAGCATCGCCTGCGGACGAGGCACACCTGCAGCAGTGTCCGCGGTGCCAGAGTCGACTCGATCAACTGAGCGCCGTGGTGTCGACCGCGCGCCAGATCGATGCCAAGGACGGTCTCATGACCCCGCCGCCTGCGGTCTGGGACGCCATTGCCGACGAGCTCGACATGCAGCCGGGCGTCACGTCCCTCAACTCGCGCCGGCGCCCGCGTTCTGGCTGGCTGCTTGCTGCTGCCGCTGCTGCCGTCGGAGTGGCAATCGGCTCAGTCGCCACCATCGGAGTGACGTCCACGGGCGAAACCTCGCCCGCCGTGCTGGCCGAGGTCGGGCTCGAGCCCGTCGGCGATCAGGCCGTGTCCGGTGCCGCTCGCATCGAGCGCGTGGGAGCCACGACGACGCTCAGTGTCGAGGTCCCAGGACTGCCCGCCGTCGATGATGGCTACTACGAGGTGTGGATGGCGACGGCCGATGCCGGCACGATGGTTGCTGTCGGCACTCTTGACGCGGACGGCACTGGAAGCATCACTCTGCCCGGCGGCATGGATGTCGCGGAGTTTCCGCTTGTCGATGTCTCGATTGAGCACTTCGACGGTGACGCCGGCCACAGCGCCGACAGCGTCGTTCGCGGACTGCTCGCCACGTGACGGGCTAGACCGACAGCAGCCTCATCGTGTCCAGAACTGCGCGCACCTGGGGGATCTCGTGCGTGCGAATGACGGTGGTCCCGCCGAGCAACGCCAGCACGCTGAAGAAGGGCTCCGCCGAGCGGTAGTGCTCCTCGAACAGCGCATAGGCCGACGGCATTGCGTTGCAGATCGGCAGCCCGAGTCGTCGAAGTCGGAATGAGTTGAGAAGGACGGTCGCCTGATGGCGAGCACGCGTGGGCGGATCGGTGAGGTTTCCGTAGTAGAAGCCCATGCCAGGGTCGATGACGATCCGGTCGACGCCCAGTGATCGCGCCCTCTCGATGCGCGGCTCAAAGTGGGCAAGCAGGTCGGGAACCGGATCCTCCCCCACGGTGACATCGACGATCTCGCGCACATTGCCGCCCCCGGAGAAGCACATGATCACTGTCGCTTCGGCGTCCGCCGCCAGTTCCAGCATGCGCTCCTCGTGCTCGACGCCCGTCATGTTGAGCACCTGCGTGCCCGCGGCCAGTGCCGCTTCAACGACAGTGGGCTCGTACGTCTCCGTCGAGACAATCAGACCGTCGGCCGCGAGAGGCGCGATGACCGGGACAAGGGCATCGATCTGCGCCACCGCGTCCACGCGGGAAGCCTTCGCCGTTGTCGACTCGGCACCGATGTCGATGATGCTCGCGCCTTCGGTTGCCATCACGCGCGCCTTGCGGAGGGCAGACTCCGTCGAGTTCGCGATGCTGTCTCGATACGTCGAGTCGGGCGAAAGGTTCACGACGCCCATGAGCGCGGGGCCATCGGAGAAGTCGAACGTGCGGTCGCCGATGAGGAGTGACGCGACGGGATGGTCGAGGTCCTCTCGATGACTGCGAGCCAGATCAGCCATCTGCTGCAGCGTGAGCATGCCGGCAGTCTAAGGTCGTCGCGCCCTCACGGCAGAGGCGTGCGCGCTGATCTTCTTCTCGATGCCCACGATCGCCGCCATCGCTGCACCCAGGGCGATCATGGCGAGCCACGCTGACCACGACAGCGCGGCGGTGGAGAACACGGCGTTCATGAAGGGCGCATGGACGAACAGGATCTGCAGCACGATCATCGTCATGACTCCCCAGAGCAATGGGCGGTTGCTCCAGAGCCCGACCGTCAGCACCGACCGATCAAGGACACGACAGTTGATCAGGTAGCCGATCTCCATCGCGACGAAGCCTGTGACTACCAGGGTGCGCGCCTCGTCCAGGGGCAGACCCATGAGTGTGGCCACTTCGAAGGTGCCGAACGCACCGAGGAGCATCAGGGCACCCACACTGACGATGCGTCGCACCACCGCGGCCCCCATGATCGGCTGATCAGGTCTGCGCGGAGGCCTGCTCATGATGCCGGGCTCACCGGGCTCGAAGGCCAGCATCAACCCGAGAGCGACGGCCGTCGTCATGTTGATCCACAGGATCTGTACGGGCAGAACAGGCAGGGTCGTGCCCAGAATGACCGCAGTGAGAACGACTAGGGCCTCGCCCAGACTGGTCGGCAGCGTCCAGATGATGAATTTCGTAAGGTTGTCGAAGACGCTTCGCCCCTCCTCGACGGCCGACTCAATGGACGCGAAGTCATCGTCTGTCAGAACCATCGCGGAGGCCTCCTTGGCCACCTCGGTGCCTCCCAGCCCCATGGCGATGCCGATATCGGCCTGCTTCAGTGCAGGGGCATCGTTCACGCCATCACCGGTCATCGCCACGATGTCGCCTTGGGCCTGCAGGAGCTCCACCACTCGGAGCTTCTGGGCCGCGGAGACCCGCGCCAGGACTCGCGCGTGACGAAGGCGCTCCTTCAGGGTCACGTCGTCCATGGCGGCCATGTCACGGCCGGTGAGGACCACGTCATCAGACTCGTCACTGATGCCAATCTGCATCGCGATGGAGTGCGCGGTGTTCGCATGATCCCCGGTGATCATCATGACGCGAATGCCGGCACTGTGGCAGGCCGCGACCGCCGCAATGGCCTCGGGGCGAGGGGGGTCCTCCATGGCCTGCAGTCCCACGAAGCGCGCCTCGAGGGTCATCATGCTGGCTTCATTCAAGACGAAATCCGCATCGACGTCTGCCCGCGCGAAGGCAAGCACGCGCAGCGCCTGTCGGCCGAACTCTGCCGCCTCCCCGAGCACGGATGCCTGATCCATCTCGCTGAACTCGCTCCCGCGCGAGAGACACAGGTCCAGCACCTGCTCAACCGCCCCCTTGATCCACACCGTGCGCGCGCCGTCGGGTTCCTCATCCAGAACCGCCATCAGTCGCGTCTCCGAGGAGAACGGCACTTCAGCGAGTCGTCGGGTGCCTTCTCGAGCGGTCACCCCGGCGTTGCCAGCGGAGACGAGCAGCGCGATCTCCGTCGGATCACCGATGGAGCCGTCACTATCGAGGCTTGCGTCATTGCACCGGAGTCCCGCGTAGAGGCACTCGCGCTTATCCGACGGCCCCTTCCAGGCGTGCACCGTCTGCACCGTCATTTCGTTCATCGTGAGCGTGCCGGTCTTGTCCGTGCAGATCACCGTGGTGCTGCCCAGGGTCTCGGCTGCCGGGAGGTGCCGAATGATGGCGTGGCGCCGTGCCATTCGCGAGACGCCAATCGCCAGGGTGATCGTCACCGCTGCTGGCAACCCCTCGGGAATGGCACTCACCGCAAGCGCGACCGCAGCGAGCAGCATCTGCGAGGCGTCCTCCTGGCGCAGCATTCCGATGCCGAACGTCGCCGCAGCAAGAATGACGATGGCCAGCGTGAGCCACCGACTGAAACGCGTCAGTTTTCGCGTCAACGGTGTCTGCACGCCCTCGGCCTGTCCCACGAGCTGATGAATGCGGCCGACCTCGGTCTCCGCCCCGGTGGCCACCACGACTCCCGTGCCGGATCCCCCTACAACGAGAGTGCTCGCGTATCCCATGTTGGATCGATCGCCGAGTGACGTGTCCGCGTCGAGACTTCCATCCACCTTCTCCACCGGAACCGATTCACCGGTCAGCGCCGATTCATCCACCCGAAGGCTGCTCATGCGCACAAGCCGGAGGTCGGCCGGCACACGGTCGCCGGCATCGAGCAGCACAACATCGCCAGGGACAAGGTCCGTTGAATCCAGGCGAGACGTGACTCCCGCCCGGATGACGGTCGCCTCCGTGAGTGTGGCCAGGGCCAATGCCTCCAGTGCACGTCCGGCGCGCCACTCCTGGATGAAGCCGATGACTGCGTTGACGAGGACGACCGCCAGAATCACCGCGGCATCGACCGCGTGGCCGATGATGATGGTCGCGAGGGCCGCAGCGAGCAGCACATAGACGAGCGGGTTGTGGAACTGCAGCAGGAATCGAATCAGCGGACCATGGGAACGATTGGGCGGCAGAACGTTCGGGCCGAACCGTTCGCGGCGCTCGCGCACCTGAGCGGCGGTCAGGCCCTGCGTGACATCCGTCTCCATGAGGAGCAGCACCTCGTGCACGGCTCGCTCATGGAACGAGTCGCGGCGGACGGTCAGCTCACCCATACCTCCATGGTCGCCCAACCACGACAGCGATGGCAGGGGCAGACGACAGGGCTGGAGGTCCCGCCCCGCCTTACATCAGGGGCGATAGATCAGGGGTCCGTAGTCACGTGCGCGGGCCGGAGTGTCCAGGAGCCGACCATCGGGCAGCGGCACAGCCAAGGGCGCACCTGACTCGTCCACGAAGGCCACGGCCGATGCACCCGCTCCCGTCAAGGAGAGCACAACCTGGCCCAGTAGGAGCACCTGCTCAGTCGCGGGCAGGGCAGTGAAGTCCTGACTCAACTGCACGGTGACGAGGGCCGGATCGAAGACATCGCCTGTGGTGGTCTCTGGTACGACGATGACCGCGAGAGGTGCGCCGGTCAGCGGGTCGCTGGCGATCGTGCGCAACCCCTGCGCCACCTGCACCGATGTCGGCCCGACCACGAGAGCCTGCATGACGAACTCCGGATTGCTGTCGACCGGCAGACTGGACTCGACTGCTGCCAGCCCGTCGTCCTGAACGAACCACAGGCGGAGTCGGGCAACGTCGTCATCGGACTGCGACGGCGCTGGAGTCGGACTCGTCACCTCTGACGGTGTCGCGCTGGGAGTCGCTGCGGGAACAGTGGCCACCGCAACCGGGCTCGGAAGGACGTCCGGCGGAATGGGCTCGGCCTCCGACTGCAAGGAAACACCGCATCCCGCAAGCAGCGCTGCGGCAAGCACTCCGCCCACGGCAGATGTCATGCGGCGCATCGTCATCAGCTCGCCTCTTCCGTGATCGGCAGTTCGGCGACGAAGCGAGCCCCGCCTTCAGGTGAGGACTCCACCCACAGGTTTCCGCCGAGCACATGGGACTGCTCCAAGGCGATCGCCAAGCCCAGGCCGGCACCTTGCGTGCGATGGGCCGCATTGCCCCGAGCGAAGGGCTCGAAGAGCCGTTCGCGCACGGCCTCGTCGACTCCGGGGCCCGCGTCGTCGACCTTGATCCGAAACGAGGTGTCGTTCGCATCGATGCTCACCCGGACGAGGCCGGTGCCGTGATTCTGGGCGTTGTCGACGAGATTGCCGATGATCCGCTCGAAGCGGCGGGCATCCGTCCGCGCGATCGGTTCATCCCCGGTGACCATGGCAACGTCGAGGCCGCGCATCTCCACGACCTCACGGCACAAGGCTGCGATGTCCGCGTTCTCCCACTGCGGCGGGTCGTCGGATCCGATGCGACTGATCTCGAGCAGGTCGAGCAGCATCTGCGACATCCGGCGGACCTGCTGCGCGAGGACGCCCACGAGGCTGGCCTCCCGCTCAGGCAGCCGTTCGATGCGCGCCTCCAGGAGTTCGGCCGTGCCGAGGGCCGCAGTGATCGGTGAGCGGAGTTCGTGGCTGACGTTCCCGCTGAATCGCCGCTCGCGTGCAATGCGCGCCTGCACGGCTCCCGCCATGTCGTTAAACGAGTCGGCGATCGGGTCAAGGTCACGATCGCCGGTGAGTTCGATTCGAGTCCCGAGTTCACCGCCCGCAATGCGCTGAGCTGCTACCCCCAGGCGCCGGACAGGACGCAGAAGGCGGCCCACCGCCGTAGCGCCAATCACGGCGCCGAAGATGCCGGCGATCAAGGTCAGGGCCACCAGGGTCCAGCCGCCCCAGACGAGGATCTGATCAAGGTCTCGCATCGGGAAGACCTCGACATAGACGCCGCCGGTGACAGGGATCGCGACGACGTAGTACGGGTCTCCCCCGACGGTCGTGCGCTGGGTTGCCCCGCCATTTTGTGCCTGCGTCAGCAGATCCGCCGGCAGGGCGTCTGGCGGGACGGTGACGCCAGCGGTGTACCAGGTGCCGTCGACACGAAGCATCGGCTGCGAGGTGCCGACCGATGGAATCGACACCAGTGCCTGGCTCGGCGGAATGCCAGCGGCCAGTGCAGCGTCCGCGGCGCGAGAGTCAAGTGCCGCGCGGGTCAGTGCCGCAGAGTCGCGCTGGTTGACGAGGTACCACGAGGCGAATGCATACGTGGACAGCGAGACAGTGCCGCCGACCATCAGGGACAGCACCGCGAAGGCCACCGCCACGCGAGCGCGAAGTCCCAACTTCACGGGCTCATCGCCCCCGGAGTCATGCCTTCATCCGGTAGCCGAAGCCGCGCACGGTAGTGAGCAGCTGCGGGTTGGCCGGATCCTCCTCGATCTTGCTGCGCAGACGGTAGATCAAGTTGTCCACGACGCGACCGTCGCCAGCATTGCCGTACCCCCACACCTTGCGGAGCAGATAGTCACGGCTGAGGACTCGGCCACGAGCACCGATGAGTTCGGCGAGAACGTAGAACTCGATCCGCGAGACCGGGATCGGCTCGCCCTTGCGGAGCACCTCGGCGGAATCCGGGCGCAGTTCGATCGGACCGCATACGAGGGCCTGCGGCTGCGGCTCTGGCTGGTCATCCTCACCCGGATTCGCGCGGCGCAGCTGCGTGCGGATGCGCGCCATGAGTTCCTTCGCCACGAAAGGCTTGGTGACGTAGTCATCAGCGCCAGCCTCCAGGCCGGCGACGACGTCATGGCTGTCTGTCTGCGCGGTCACGATGATGATCGGCACCTGGCTGGTGCCACGCAGGCTCCGAACGAGGTCGAGGCCTTGGATGCCCGGGAGTCGGAGATCGACGAGGACAACGTCCACGCGCTCGTCCATCATCAGCACGAGGCCCTGCTCGGCGGTGCCCGCCTCGAGTACGTGGTATCCCTCGTCCTCGAGGTTCGTGCGGAGCACGAGGCGGATGGCTTCATCGTCCTCGACGACCAACACGGTGCGCACCATGCCTCCATTCAACCCTGCGAGCTCGGACACCCCATCGCCGCCCTTCTGCCGTTGCCTATCTGCGACAGACTAGAAGGATTCCGTGATGAGCGTGTGACATTGCCTCGGCGCGTTCATCTCTTCCGCGCCGCTACGACCGCAACGCCTCCGCGAGTTCGCGGAACGTGCCGACCAGCAGGTCCATATCCGCCGACGTGTGAGCGAGCGACACCAGCCACTGTTCGTCGAGGCCGGGAGGTGTGAGGACGCCACGGTTCACACCCCAGAGCCAGCTCAGTTCAGCCACCTCGAAGTCCGTGCGCTTGTAGTCGCGGTAGTTGCGCACCGGGGTCGTCGACCACGTCACCGCGCCCTTCACGCCCAGTCCGACCGTGTGCGCCGGCAGGTCGAACTCCGTGATGATGCCATCGATCGCCTGGAGGGCTCCGTCGTTGATCGCCTCGGCGGAATCAAGAGCCTCTCGCGTGCACACCTCGTCGACAGCCATGGCCGCGGCCATGACGAGCGGGTTGCCGTTGTAGGTGCCGAAGTGCGCCATGCGGTTGTCGACGACGGCCTGCATGACCTCCGCGCGTCCGCCGAATGCCGCCAGCGGAAGGCCTCCGCCGATGCTCTTGGCCAGCGTGATCAGGTCAGGCTTCACGCCGAGGCGCTGGGCAGCACCCGCGTAGCCGGCGGTGAGTCCGGTCTTGACCTCGTCGAAGATCAGGACGACGCCGAACTCGTCACATGCCGCCCGCACGGCGGCGAGGTAACCCGCATCGGGAAGCACGATGCCGAGGTTCTCCATCACCGGCTCCATCACGAGCGCGGCGATCTCGCCCTTGTGCTCGGAGAAGACCTCGCGGAGTCGGTCGACATCGTTGTAGGGAACGACGTAGACGGTGCCAGCCTCGACATCGAACGGAGTGACGGGCGTCGGAGCGTTCTCCGGACCTGCCTCCTCGACCGACGGCTTCACCGATACCGAGAGGCCGTCGTAACCGCCGTGGTAGCCGCCTTCAAGCTTGACGATCGCCTTGCGCCCGGTGAACGCCCGCGCCGTGCGCACCGCGTACATCGTGGACTCGGTACCGGACTGCGTGAAGCGCAGCATGTCCAGACCGAAGCGCTCCTGATAGCGCTCGGCCACCTCGGTCGCGGTGGGCGATGGGGTGACGAAGAGGGTGCCGGTCTTCTCCAGCGCCTCCTTCACCTTCTCGACCACCGTGGGGTTGAGGTGGCCGACGAGCATCGCGCCGAAGCCCATGGACAGGTCGAGCAACTGCCGGCCGTCGACGTCGGTGAGCCAGGCGCCGCGCGCGGAGACCACGGAGATGGGGTACGGGTCCCAGTGCTGGAAGGAGGAGGTGACGCCCAAAGGCAGCGACTTGCTCGCGCGCACGTTGTGCTCGCCGGACCCCGGCGTGTTGGCTGTGAAGCGCTCCCACTCCGCAGCCATCAGGGCATCCACGCGGGCCTTGTCCACCGGGGTGGAGGACGAGGGCAGATGGCGCCAAGTGGCGGGATCGTTGGCTGTGATCGTCGAGGTCATCAGGACTCCTAAGAGAAATTCGTTGCTTCCAAGGAGGATAGCCCACGAAATACTTTCTGCATATCCCTATGTGCAACGAAATCCGCAGTTTGGGCACGCAGCGTCGGGTTCGCCTGGGGCACGATGCGTGTTACCGTCCGCCTATGTCGCTGGTTGGTCGTCGCTTCGTCACGTCTGCATCATTGCTGACGCTGGTGGCCGCCATCGGGGTCCTCCCGACGCTCCCGGCGGCTGCGGCCACCGACCCCGTGACGTCCGTGGCCGTGGGCGGCAGGCCCAGCGGCGCTGCGATCTCCCCGGACGACACCACCGCCTACGTGAGCAATCCGGGTGCCAGCACCGTCGACGTCATCGACCTCGCCGCCGGGCAGCTGGTGACGTCCATCCCGGTGGGCGCCGGAGTCCAGCCACCGGTCCTGAACACCAGCGGAACCCGGCTCTACGTCACCACGCAGGCAGACAGCTCGCTGCTCATCATCGACACCGCGGGGCGCTCCGTGATCGGCCGCATCAAGGTCGGCAGCCAGCCCACGGGTCCGGTCATGAGCCGCGATGGCTCTCAGCTCTTCATCGCCAACACCGGCAGCGACGACGTGACCATCGTCGACCTGGCAAGCACGTCAGTTGCCTCGACCGTCAAGGTGGGAGACAAGCCGCTGCGGCCCGTGCAGGGCACCGGCAGTCAGTACGCGTCCTTGGACACGCTGCTGTTCGTCACCAACAGCGGCGACTCCACGATGTCGACGATCGACCTGAGTACGAGTCGTGTCGTGGCCGAGGACGGCCTCGGCGCAGGGCCATCAGTCCCGGCGGTGTCACCCGCGCTCGGTGTCGTGAACAACAAGGTGTTCGTCGCGAACAACACCGACGGCACCGTCACCATTCTCGATCAGACGGCGGGCGGGGAAAGTGCGCAGGTCAAGGCCGGCAAGACGCCGAGCGGACCCGTCTCCAGCATTGATGGGACCGCCCTGTTCGTCGCCAACCATGCGGTCGGGACCATCACGGTGCTGAATACCGAGAAGTCCCCCGTCACGTCCGCTGCGACGATCACGGTGGGCAACGGCCCGACCCGACCCCTGCTGAGCCCCAACGGACGCATCCTGTTTGTTCCCAACAGCGAAGCAGCCACGGTGTCCGTCATCGACACGAACTCGCTGTCCGTCCGCGGTGCCTACGCAGTCGAGCGCGGACCACTCAACCTCGCCCTTTCAAGCGATGCCAAGACGCTGGTCGTCCCCAACTCCATCAGCGGCACCGTCTCCGTCATCAACCTCACAACCGCCGACCTGCCCTTCCCGCCCCCCGCAGCGAAGGTCAAGGCCAAGGTGAAGCGAGCGACGGTGTCTTGGGCCGCATCGAATGAGGCTGGCGTCACCGGATACGTCGTCACCGCATCCCCTGGGGGCCGCACCTGCTCCACCGCGGCAACGACCTGCACCGTCCGGGGCCTGACCCCCGGTAAGCGCTATCGCTTCGCCGTGCAGGCCGTCAACGAGTTCGGTACGGGCGCTGCCGTCGTGAGCGCCCGGGTGCGCATTCCCAAGTGAGCGAGCTCGTCATCGCACGAATCTCGCGTTCGTGCGATCCTCATTCCTATGCGACGAACACTGCTCATCCTTCCCGCCCTGCTCCTCGCCTCAGCCCTCACCGGATGCGGCGGTTCCTCGGTGGATGCCACGTGCGACGTCGCCGGAGTCACGGACGAGGTCGAGCACATCCTCATGGACGCTGACGGTGAACTCGGTGAGGTGACGTCCCTGACCTGCACAGATGGGTGGGCCTACGCCACCGCCACCGTCGTGAACGATCGCGGCGAGACAGAGGACCCGTTCCTCCTTCGAGGATCGGACATGGGCTGGATCCTCACCTCGGAGATTGAGGCGTGCAGCGAGGGGAGCCCGCTGGCCATCGCCGAGGAGCTCCGAGACATCGCCTGCCCCAAGTAGGGCGTGCCCAGCCCAGCCCAGCCCAGCCCAGCCCTGGGATCAACATGAAGACAGTCACCGCATGACACATGCATCCCAGTGTGCATACCACAGTGGTACCGTGCCGACATGTCCATTCAGATTGCCGTCCGACTCCCCGACGATCTCGTTGCGCAACTGGACAACCTCGTAGGCCAGGGGGCGGCCCCCAGCCGCACCTCGATCGTCGAACAGGCCCTGCGGCGGGAACTGCGTCGACACCAGTACGCGAGGGAGGTCGAAGTACTCCAGCAGGAGTCCGACGGCGATCTTGATGCCCTGAGCCAGTGGACGGCCGATCACTTCCGGATGACTGACGAGTGAGGCCGATTCTCCTGGTTCAGCTCGACAAGCTTCGTCCCGCCCTCCTCCTGACTCGAGAGACGGCCGTTCCCTACCTCACCAACATCACGGTGGCACCGATCACCAGCCGCGTACGCGGCCTGGCGAGTGAGGTTGCGGTCGGACGAGCCAACGGCCTTGAGCACGAGAGCGTCATTGCCTGCGACAACGTCACGACGATTCGCCGTGAACTCGTCGTCCGGCAGATCGGCTCCCTGCTTCCACCGCAGGAATGGCTGCTTGCCGCTGCGCTCAGCCATGCATTCGATCTCAGCGACGGCATCACGTAGTCGGCTCGACCGCCCTAGATGCGGACGACGACCTTCATGGCTGCCGGGTCACGCTTCGCGTGAGTGAGCGCCTCCCCGGCCTCCTCCAGCGAATACGTCATCGACACGAGTGCGTCGAGGTCCACTGCTCCCGAAGCGACCAGATTGATCGCGGTCGGATACGTGTGCGCGTATCGGAAGGTGCCCGTGACCCACAGCTCGCGACCCTGGATGACTCCCACGGGCAACTCGACCATGGTCGAGGGGCTCATTCCCACCAGCACGACAGTCCCGGCCGGGGCGACGGAGCGAACGCCGGCATCGATCGCGGCGGGCGCACCACTGCACTCGAGCAGGACGTCTGCCGTGACCTCGTCCGGCAGGGATCGTTCGGTCGGGTCAATGGTGTCGAAGCCCAGTGCCGCAGCCTTCGCCAGCCGCTGTGCGTTCGTGTCACTGAGCGTGACTTGGGATGCGCCGTTGGCCCGGGCCACCAGGGCCGCCATGACGCCGACCGGACCAGCGCCAGTCACGAGCACGCGAGTCCCCAGCCGAACATTTGCCTTCTGGCAGGCCCACACTCCCACCGACAGCGGCTCCACCAGCGCGGCGGCGTCGAAGGACACGTGGTCAGGCACCGGATGCGCGAACGCTCGCGGCACAACGACGTACTCGCAGAAGGTGCCATCGACCGGTGGCGTCGCGAAGAACTGCACGTCCGGGCACAGGTTGTAGCGCCCAGCTCGGCACTGCTCGCACGCCCCGCACGGGATACCGGGCTCGAGTGCCACCTTCGACCCCACGGGGAGATCTGTCACGCCCTCCCCGACTGCAGCAACCGTTCCTGACGACTCGTGGCCAAGCACGAGCGGAGTCTCGACGATGAAGTCTGCGATGCGCCCATGCTCGAAGTAGTGGATGTCACTTCCGCACACTCCCACCGAGTGAACGCGGACCAGCACCTCACCCGGTCCAGCCTGCGGAACGTCACGCTCCTCCATATGCAATGTCAGTTCCGGAGACAGCACGTTCACGCGCTGACTGGTCGGCATCGTGCCTGAGGTCATGACGTGGTTCCTTCCTGCACGAGCCACGCCACCGTGGCGCGTGCTCCATCGCGATGCAGTCTCCCAAGCGTCGCCACATACGGCTCGCGGAAGCGCGGGTCGTCCACCAGGTCGCCGAAGAGCTTCCGGTTGTCAATGAACGCAGTGGGCTCGTCATGCTGCCTCTGCGCGATCGGCACCAACTCGTCCTTCAGGGGGTCGACCACCGTGATGATGCCTCCCACTTCGTCAGTGCCTTCCGCATAACGCGCCCAACTGGCGACGATCGCCGCGGACAAGCGCACGTCCCCATCCTGTGAGAGACGATCACGAACCGCCGGCAGCAGCCACTTCGGGATGCGGTCGGACGACTCCGCGCACAGACGCGCGACCGTGTCACGGACCTCAGGGTTGCTGAACCGATCGATCAACTCCGTCTTGTATGCATCGAGGTCCACCCCAGGCACCGGGTCGAGGGTCGGCGTCTCCTCCTCGTCCATGAATCTGCGCAGGAAGATCCGGAGCTCTGGCCACTGCATGGCCTCATGCACGAGGTCATATCCCGCGAGGTGACCGAAGTAGCAGAGCCCCTGGTGGCTGGCGTTCAGCAGGCGCAGCTTCATCTTCTCGTAGGGAGCAACGTCGGAGGTCACCTGCACGCCTGCCTTCTCCCACGCAGGGCGTCCCAGGGGGAAGGTGTCCTCCACCACCCACTGGAAGAACGGCTCGCACACCACAGGGCATTCGTCCTCGACGCCCATGGCCGCGGAGACCGCTTCGATATCCGCGTCCGTGGTCACCGGGGTGATGCGATCAACCATCGAGTTCGGGAAGGAGACTTCACGGTGCACCCACTCGCCGAGGGTCGGGTCGAGCACCTCCGCGAACGTGGTGAACATCTGCCGAGCGACATCGCCGTTGTGCTGGATGTTGTCGCAGGACATGACCGTGAATGGCGCGATCCCACGCTCACGACGCAGCTGCAACGCCGCGCACACCACGCCGAACACCGTGTGCGGGATAGCCCCTGGCACGAGGTCAGCAGCCACGTCGGGGGTGTTCAGCATGAAGGCACCCGTGAGTCGGTCGAAGTTGTAGCCACCCTCGGTGATCGTGAGGGACACGATCCGGATGCGGGGATCAGCCATCGCCTCGATCACCGTCGAGGTGTCGTCCGGCGCGAAGAGAACATCGAGAATGCTGCCGATGACGCGGTAGTCCCACGTGCCGTCAGGACTCTTCTCCACCAGTGTGTAGAGGCCGTCCTGCTCCTGCATGCGTCGGGCAAGCCGCTCGTCCGATGGCAGAAGTGCCACGCCGCGAATTCCCCAATCCATGGCATCGCCCTGATTCAGCAACCGGTCGATGGCGAGAGCCTGGTGAGCTCGGTGGAAGTTGCCGACGCCGATGTGCACGATCCCCGGTGTCACTCGCGAACGGTCGTACGCGGGAGATGCCATCGTGTCGGGAAGGTGTGGCAGGGCAGCCTCGGTCAGTCGCACTCCCATCACTTCACGGCACCAAGGGCAAGGCCCCGAACGAGCTGCTTCTGCGCGATCCAGCCGGCGATGATGACCGGTAGGGCCGCGACCAGTGCTGCCGCCGACAGGACCGCCAAGAACTGGCCTCGTCCGTCGACGAACGAGCCTAGGAAGGGCGGCGTCGTGCGCGCATCGTTGCTCGTCAGGAGAGTCGCGAGGAAATACTCATTCCAGGCGAAGATGAAGCAGATGAGCGCCGCCGCCGCGATTCCGGGCAGGATCAACGGAACCACGACTCTGGTCACCTCACGGAAGAACCCGGCACCGTCGAGGCGAGCGGCCTCAAGGATCTCGCGCGGCACCTCCATGAGGAAGGAGCGGAGCATCCACACTGCAATCGGAAGGTTGATGGCTGCATAGATCAGAATCAGAGACCACAGGCTGTCAAGGGCACCGAGGGTCTTCAGAATCATGTACATCGGAAGAGCCACCGCCGCGATCGGCATGAATCTCGTGGAGATGAAGAAGAAGAGCGAGTCCTGAACCTTGCGCACAGGACGAATGCTCAGGGCATAGGCGGCCGGGATCGCTAGCAGCACGATGACGACTGTGGCACCGCCCGCGGCCCACAAGGAGTTCGTCAGGTAGTCGATCATGCCGCGGTCGTAGGCCGTCTGGAATCCGCCGAACTCAGGGGTAAAGAACAGCAACGGAGTGGACGAGGCCGCGTCGTTCTCGGACTTGAAGGCGTTGAGCACCATCCACAGGACGGGGAAGAAGAACAGGGCCACGAGGATCCACGTGATCGACGTGATCAGTGTTCCCTTCCATCGGGAGCCGGTGCCGATCATCGCTGCACCCCCGAGACGAAGACCTTGAACAGCGTTCTCAGGGCAACGGAGGCCACGATGATGGTGAGGACCACAACGACTACGCCGTACGCCGCCGCCTCACCGACGTTCAACCCAATGAATGCCCGTTCGTAGAGGAGGTACGACAGCGTCTTCGTTCCGCCGGTGCCCTTGGTGAGGATCGCGATGGGATCGAAGACCTGAATGATGATGATGCTGGCCAGCAGCACGGCAATCTCGATGTACATCCGCAAGTGCGGAAGCGTCATGAAGGCGAACGTGTTGACGGGCCCGGCGCCGTCAACGGCAGCCGCCTCGAGAATGTCGCGGCTTTGGCTCTGCAACCCCGCCAGCAGGATGAGCATCATGAACGGCGTGAACTGCCACGTCAGAACGATGACGACCGTCCATAGCGGGTACTTGGTGGACCACTCGATCGGATCCAGGCCCAGGGACTCGACCACCCAGTTGATGATTCCGATGTTCGTATCGAACATGGAGTACTTCCAAATAAGTGCTGCAGCAGCGGGCATCAGCAGGAATGGCGTGATCATCAGCGTGCGCGCGACGGCGCGCCCCTTGAACTTTCGATCGAGCAGGATCGCGAAGAGCAGGCCCAGAAGTAGAGAGAACACGACTGATAACGCCGTGATGAGAACCGTGGCGACGATGGCCGGGATGAGGTCACCGGACTTGAAGACCGTGATGTAGTTGTCGAAGCCCGTGAAGCCGAAGTCCGCGGGCTTGAGGAGGTTCCACTGGAGCGACGAGTAGACGATCGTGACGAGGAACGGGATCTGCGTGAGGACGATGGCAAAGACCAACGCTGGCAGCAGCAGGCCACGGGACAGCCACGTG
>JAIOXK010000040.1 GCA_021741645.1 Candidatus Nanopelagicales bacterium | reverse complement strand
CCCACGGCCTGTCGACCGGGGCGCTGTTCCTGACAGCCGGCTTCCTGATGGCTCGCGCCAACGGCTCAAGCCTGATCTCGGACTACTCCGGCGTGAACTCCAAGGCCCCAGTGCTCGCGGGCTTCTTCCTGGTCGCGGCGCTGTCCTCCTTGGCGCTCCCCGGCCTCGTGTCGTTCGTCGGTGAGTTCCTCGTTCTGCTGGGCGCCTTCGAGCGCTACATGTGGGTGGGTGCGGTGGCCACGGTGGGCATCGTTATCACGGCTGCCTACGTGCTCCGGCTCTACCAGAAGACGATGACGGGCCCGTTGAAGCCCGAACTCGAGGGGATGACCGATCTCAGGGGTCGCGAAGTCACAGCGCTCGTGCCGATCGCTGCCCTCAGCATCGTGCTCGGATTCTTCCCCGCCCCTCTGCTGAACGTCATCAATCCCGCCGTCGATCAGGTGATGACGACGATCGGCTACACCGATGTCGCCCCGACGATCCAATCCAGTGACCTCACGACCGAAGGGAGCGAGCAGTGAGCGCCCCCGCGATCATCTCGGCGGCTGACATGGCGGTCTCCGCTGCAGAGTCGACCTTCATGATGCCGAGCATCAACTACTACGCCATTACACCGATCCTGATCATGTTCGGGGCCGCGGTCATCTCTGTCCTGGTCGAGGCCTTCCTTCCCCGCGGCGCTCGTCGTCCAGTGCAGCTCGTCCTTGTCATAGGCGCCATCGTCGCCGCCTTCGTGGTCACCGTTGACCTACGGGGCACCCGCCTGGTCACGGGTGAAGGCGCGGTTGCCGTCGACGGGCCCACGCTCCTCATGTGGGGCGCCCTGCTGATCATCGGACTGCTCGCGGCGTTCCTGATGGCCGAGCGCACCATCGACCCGCTGGGCGATGCCTTCGCGCCTCGGGCGTCCGCGCTCCCCGGTTCAGAGGACGAGCAGCAGTTCGCCCGCCGTGGCTTCATGCAGACGGAGATCTGGCCGTTCTTCCTCTTCGCATTGACCGGCATGCTGACCTTTGTCGCGGCGAATGACTTCCTGATCATGTTCGTCGCCCTGGAGGTCATGTCATTGCCGCTGTACCTCCTGGCAGGCATGGCGCGACGTCGTCGACTGCTCTCCCAGGAGGCCGCGCTCAAGTACTTCATTCTGGGCGCCTTCTCCTCTGCCTTCTTCCTGTACGGAGCGGCTCTGCTCTACGGCTACAGCGGATCGGTGGGCTTCGTCGGCATTGCCGACGTCCTGGCCGCCAAGCCCGCGGAAGGCACCATGGTTGCGGTTGGCATCGCCTTGGTGATGGTGGGCCTGCTGTTCAAGGTCGCGGCCGTGCCGTTCCACCAGTGGACACCAGATGTCTACCAGGGTGCTCCCACGCCGGTCACCGCGTTCATGGCAGCCACCGTGAAGATCGCGGCGTTCGGCGCGCTGCTTCGCGTCCTGTACGTCTCGGTCGGGGGTCTGCGCTGGGACTGGACGCCGATGCTGTGGATCATCGCCGGACTGACCATGGTGGTCGGCTCCATCGTGGCGATCACGCAGACGGACATGAAGCGCATGCTGGCCTACTCCTCCGTGGCCCAGGCAGGCTTCATCCTGATCGGCGTGGTTGCTGCCTCGCCCCAGGGCCTCGCGAGTTCGCTCTTCTACCTGATCGCCTACGCGTTCACGACGATCGGCACCTTCACAGTCGTGTCCATGGTGCGCAACTCCTCCGGTGAGGCGACGGCGCTCTCGGCGTGGGCGGGTCTTGGCAAGCGATCTCCTGTGGTTGCCGCCGTCTTCTCGCTGTTCCTGCTCTCCCTTGCAGGTATTCCGCTCACCAGCGGCTTCATCGGAAAGTTCGGCGTTTTCGCAGCGGGCATCGAGGCTGGTGCCGCGTGGCTTGTGATCATCGGCGTCATCGCCAGTGTGATCGCCGCCTTCTTCTACGTGCGCGTCATCGTGCTCATGTACTTCACCGAGCCGACGGAGGAGACCGCGTCGGTCGTCATTCCGTCGACATTCACCACGATCGCGCTCACCGCCGCCACGGTGATGACCATCGCTCTGGGCGTCTTCCCCCAGTGGCTGCTGGACGTCATCGAGCAGGCGGGCGTGTTCGTCCGGTAGTACGTTGGCGAAATGACCGACACCCTGCTCGGACTTCCCCTCCCGGATCCCGGGCTGGAGTCTGCGCTGGCTGACGGCCTTTCGCGGGTGGAGGACGGCCTCCGGGAAGCTGTCTCCAGCGACGACCCCTTCGTGGCCGATGCCTCCCGGTACCTCGTCGAGGCCGGGGGCAAGAGGTTCCGTCCGCTGCTCGTCCTCCTGGCGTCACACTTCGGTGATCCGCAGGCGTGGGGAGTGGTGCCCGCGGGCGTCGTCGTGGAGTTGACGCATCTGGCGACCCTGTACCACGACGATGTGATGGATGAAGCTCAACTTCGGCGTGGAGCCGAGTCCGCCAACTCTCGCTGGGACAACACGATCGCGATCCTCACGGGTGACTTCCTGTTTGCCCGTTCCTCCAAGATCCTCGCTGATCTGGGGCCGGAGGCCGTGCGCATCCAGGCCTACACGTTCGAGCGCCTGTGCAAAGGGCAGATCCGCGAGACGGTGGGTCCGCGTGATGGTCAGGACCCGATCGAGCATCATCTCGACGTCATCGCCGACAAGACCGGCTCGCTCATCGCTGCATCGGGTCGTTACGGCGCGCTGATGTCGGGGGCTTCGCCTGAGCATGTGGAACTGCTCGCGGCCTTCGGCGAGCGCATCGGTGTGGCCTTCCAGTTGGCGGATGATCTCGTCGACATCACCTCGGAGTCGATGCAGTCGGGCAAGACACCCGGCACCGACCTGCGCGAGGGAATTCCGACCCTCGCGGGCCTGTACGTGCTGTCGAGTGGTGATCCGGCTGACGCTCGCCTGCAGGATCTGCTGGGGCGCGCGCTGACCGACGATGCCGAGCACGCGGAAGCGCTCGCCCTGCTGCGCCAGCATGACGGTGTGCTGCGGGCTCGCAAGGAGGCCCACGCCTGGTCCGATTCCGCTCGCGACCTCCTGGAGGGCCTGCCCGCGGGGCCGGCTCGTGACGTGCTCGCCCTCCTCTGCGACTACGTCGTCTCCCGCACCGGCTGAAATCAAGCTGGCGATTTGAACCGCTTCCCGGTGCAGTTCTGCAGAACTGCACCGGTATCAGCCTTCATTTGCAGATTTCGACCGGGAAGCGGTTCAAATCGCCAGATTGATGACCGCGGGTTGTCTAGATGACTGATAGCGTCCGGAGGTGACTTCCCCCGAGGCCCCTCAAGCGGCGCGGCCGGTTCATGATCGACCGACGCTGGTGGCCTTCTCCACGATCGGCATCTGGTCCTGGTTCGTCTACGGCTTCGGCGCGAGCCTTGCTCTCCTGCGCGACGATCAGGGCACGACGCCCTGGCTGGGCGGACTGCACGCCACGGCCCTCGCCGCTGGTGGAATCCTCGGGGCCTTGGCCACCCCCCGACTGAACCACCGCTTCGGTCGCGGAGCTGTCATGCGAGTCAGCGTGCTGGCCACTGCGGTCAGCATCGTGTGGTTCCTTCTCCCCGGAACGCCGGTCGGAAGCACGCTCACGGCGATCTTCGTGACCTGCTTCTTCGGCAACATCGTCGTCGTCTGCGTCAACTCCTTCATCGCCACGCATCAGGGGACCGCGAGTCCAGCGGCGTTCACTGAGAGCACGGCTCTGGCCGCCCTCACTGGTCTCCTCGCACCCTTGGGCGTCGGACTCGCCGCCGGATCCGTGCTCGGCTGGCGTTTCGGCCTGCTTGCTGCTGCAGTGGCCTTCGGGCTGCTGGAACTGTGGCGCGGCCGGCGGGTGTCGGTCTATGGCACCAAGCAGGAGACGCTCGTCCGAGAGGAGTCGGGGCCGCTGCCGGCGCTCACCTGGTGGGCCTTGGGGGCCGGCATGTGCTACATCGGAGCGGAGTTCTGCCTCAGCCTGTGGGGTGTCGACCTGCTGCGCGAGCGGGCCGGACTGAGCCCCGCTGCGGCAGCCGCGGGACTGAGCACCATCACTGGCGGCCTCTTTGTGGGTCGGGTTCTGGGCGTCCGGCTCGCGGAGCGAATGTCGACTGAGCGACTCCTGCGCGCATCCCTGATCCTCGGCCTCATCACCTTCCTGCTCGCCTGGGCAATACCGTCGACGTGGGTGGTGCTGACGGCGATGTTCCTGACGGGTGTGAGCCTGGCCCTGGCCTGGCCCTTGAACCTGTCCAGGATCATTCGGTCCGCCCATGGCAGCACCGATCGGGCAGCGGCTCTGACCCTTGCAGCAGCAACGACGGCGATTGGCGGGGCGCCGTTCATCCTTGGCGCGGTCTCAGAGGCGGTGGGGGTGCACCTGGCCTTCCTGCTGGTGCCTGTGCTGCTCATCGCAGCCTTCATCCTCGTGACCATCCGGCCTGTTGCCGAGGACGCCCAGGAGAGCAGCGTCGCCTGATCCGCGTCGTCCTCGTCCGGTCTGCGTCGAGCTCGTCTTGCCCGGTGAGTTCGCGTCTAGTCCGGCTCGATGACTTCGAGTGCCGTGGTGCGTGAGCGTGACGAGCGCAGTCCGTCAACGCTCATGATCACCAGTGAGACCCACACCAGCAGGAAACCGATCCATCGGCTGAGGTTCATGGCTTCGTGGAAGACCGCGATGGCCAAGAGGAACTGGATGACGGGTGTGAGGTACTGGAGCAGGCCGAGGGTGGACAGCGGGATCCGATTGGCGGCCCCGCCGAAGGCGAGCAGCGGCAACGCGGTGACGACGCCCAAGAGGATCAGCAGGAAGGTCAATCCGGGATCTCCCGAGGTGAGCCCCGATTCGCCGCGCTGAGCCATGATGACCATGACGACGAGGGCGACGGGACTCAGGACAGCGGTCTCGATCGTCAGGCTCTCGACGCTGCCCACGCCCACCTGCTTCTTGATGAGGCCGTAGATCCCGAACGAGACAGCCAGCACGATGCTGATCCACGGTGGCCGTCCGTAGCTCACGGTCAGCACTCCGACGGCCAGGACAGCGACGCCCACGGCTACCCATTGGCCCACGCGAAGTCGCTCACGCAGGAGCACCACTCCGAGCGCGACGGAGACGAGGGGATTGATGAAGTAGCCAAGCGAGGCTTCCACGACCTGATTGGTGATCACGGACCAGACATACGTACCCCAGTTTAGCGACAGAAAGACTGCCGCCAGTCCAAGCAGAAGAACGTTCCGCGTCGATCGGGCCGCGCGCAGTACTTTCGCCCACGTCCGGGTCATGACGATGAGGACGAGAAGGAACGCGAGCGACCAGACGACCCGATTGGCCACGATCTCTACAGGCGAGACTGAGTCCAGCAGGTGGAAGTAGAGCGGAAACAGGCCCCACAGCCCGTAGGCGATGATGCCGAGAAGAACCCCCGTTCCCGCTGAGCTCGCGGGGCGGTGCAGCAGTCTCAGTTGACGGTCCAGGTGTCTCTACCGGAGATGAGGGACTGGAGGTCACCAGCCCCCTTCTTATCGATGACCTCGGCGATCTGCTGCCGGGCAAGGTTGTCGTAGGACGCCCGGTCGATGTCGCGGAAGACGCCGATGGGCGTGTTCTCGAGGGTGCGCGGGTTCGACAGTCGCGACAGGGCGAAGGCCAGACCCGGGTCCTTTGCCTTGGAGTCGTGACGGATCAGCGCGTTCTCGCCGACCTTGGCCACCTCCGCCACCTGAATGTGACCGTCCTCGGTGCGAATGACGCCCTTGTCGCCATCCTTGCCGAAGCGGATGGGCTCACCGTCGACCAGGCGCATCATGACGTCGTCCCGGCTGTCATTGTCCTTGAGGGGCTCCCAGGCGCCATCGTTGAAGATGTTGCAGTTCTGGTAGATCTCCACCAGTGCCGAACCCTCATGGGCAGCGGCGCGTGACAGCACCTCCGTCATGTGCTTGCGATCGGAGTCGATGGTGCGGGCCACGAATGTCGCCTCGGCGCCCAGGGCGAGCGACACGGGGTTGAACGCGTAGTCGAGGGACCCCTCGGGTGTCGACTTGGTGATCTTGCCCTGCTCGGAGGTGGGTGAGTACTGCCCCTTCGTCAGGCCGTAGATCCGGTTGTTGAACAGGAGGATCTTGAGGTTGACGTTGCGGCGGAGGGCGTGAATCAGGTGATTGCCGCCGATGGAGAGTGCATCACCGTCGCCGGTGATCACCCAGATCGACAGGTCCGGGCGCGTCACCGCGAGGCCGGTGGCGATGGCCGGGGCGCGGCCGTGAATCGAGTGCATCCCGAACGTGTTCATGTAGTACGGGAACCGCGAGGAGCAGCCGATGCCGGAGATGAAGACAATGTTCTCGCGGGCGAGTCCGAGCTCGGGGAGGAAGCCCTGAACGTTCGACAGGATGGAGTAGTCGCCGCACCCGGGGCACCAGCGCACCTCCTGGTCGGACTTGAAGTCCTTCGCCTTGAGCGGCACGTCCGACTTGGGGACGAGGGACAGTGCGGGGAACGTATCGGTCATCGGGTGCTCACTCGTTCTCGTTGACGGAATCGGCCGTGGGAAGCCCGGCGGATGCCTTGATGGCGTCGACCAGTTCAGAGGACTTGAAGGGCATGCCGCGCACCTGATTGATGCCGGTGACGTCGACCAGGTACTTGGCTCGCAGCAGCATGCTCAGCTGCCCGAGGTTCATCTCCGGCACCAGCACGGTGCGGTAGGAGCGAATGACCTCGCCAAGGTTCCGGGGGAAGGGGTTGAGGTGCCGCAGGTGCGCCTGGGCGACCTTGATGCCCTCGCGCCGAGAGATCTCGACCGCTGCGCCGATGGGACCGTAGGTGGAGCCCCAGCCGAGCACCAGAATCTCGGCCTCGCCGCTGGGATCGTCGACGTCGAGCTCGGGGATGGTTGCCGCAATGGCATCGACCTTGGCCTGACGCAGACGGACCATGCGGTCGTGGTTCTCCGGATCGTAGGAGATGTCCCCGGATCCATCGGCCTTCTCCAGACCGCCGATGCGGTGCTCCAGCCCCTTGGTGCCGGGCACCGCCCACGGACGAGCCAGCGTCTCGGTGTCACGCAGGTAGGGCCAGAACTCCGGATTGCCGTCGGCATCCGTGTGGTTCGCCTCCGTCGCGAAGTTCGGTTCGATGCTGGGCAGGTCCGCGACATCGGGCACGAGCCAGGGCTCGGACCCATTGGCGAGGTAGCCGTCGGACAGGAGGAAGACAGGTGTTCGGTACTCCACCGCGATCCGCGCGGCCTCGATGGCGGCATGGAAGCAGTCAGACGGAGACTGCGGCGCGATGATCGGCACGGGTGATTCACCGTTGCGGCCGAACATCGCCTGCAGCAGGTCGGACTGCTCCGTCTTGGTGGGCAGCCCCGTGGAGGGCCCACCACGCTGCACGTCGACGATGATCAGCGGCAGTTCGAGGGACACCGCGAGTCCGATCGCCTCGGACTTCAGGGCCACGCCCGGCCCCGAGGTTGTCGTGACGGCGAGCGAGCCGCCGTAGGCAGCGCCGATGGCGGATCCAATACCGGCGATCTCATCCTCGGCCTGGAACGTCATGACACCGAAGTGATGATTCTTCGCCAGCTCATGCAGGATGTCGGAGGCGGGCGTGATGGGGTAGGAGCCGAGGAAGAGCTTCAGCCCGGACAGCTCCGATGCCGCAATGAGGCCGTAGGCCAGGGCCGGATTGCCGGTGATGTTCCGGTACTTGCCGGAGGGCATCTGCGCAGGTGCGACCTCGTACTGGACGGAGAAGGATTCCGTGGTCTCGCCGAAGGACCAGCCCGCCTCGAAAGCGGCAAGGTTGGCGGCGAGGATCTCGGGCTTGGCGGAGAACTTGGACGTCAGGAAGGCGCGGGTGCCCTCAGAGGGCCGGGAGTACAGCCAGGACAGCAGCCCGAGGGCGTACATGTTCTTGGCGCGCTCGGCCTCCTTCTTCGTGAGGTCGAACTCCTTGAGGGCCTCGACGGTCTGTGACGTCAGTGCGACGGCATGCACCTTGAACGGCTCGAGGGTGCCGTCCTCCAGCGGATTGCTGAGGTAGCCGACCTTCTCCAGGTTCCGCTTGGTGAACTCATCGGTGTTGACGATCAGGTCCGCACCGCGCGGCAGGTCCTTCAGGTTCGCCTTCAGTGCCGCCGGGTTCATCGCGACGAGCACGTTGGGAGCGTCGCCCGGCGTGGTGATGATGTGGTCGGCGAACGCGAGCTGGAAGGCGGAGACGCCGGGCACCGTGCCTGCTGGTGCGCGAATCTCGGCCGGAAAGTCGGGAAGCGTGTTCAGGTCATTGCCCAGGCCCGCAGTCTCGGAGGTGAACCGATCTCCAGTGAGCTGCATACCGTCGCCGGAGTCTCCGGCGAACCTGATGACGACGCGATTGAGGGTGACGACCTGCTTGGTCACGGGCTTCCTTAAGTGGGGCGGGTGATGCTGATGCGGCGTTCGCATTGTGTGCTGGCGGCCGACAGGAGCGATTGCATGGAGGTCCTAGAAGACTACACCCGTCCGTGGGGAGATGCCCCTGTGCCGTTGCTCACTACTCTGGGCGCATGTCAGTGCTCTCCGGGACGCGAGTTCTTCGCCTCGCCAGCGACCCCGGAGTTCAGGTGCGAGTCATGTCCCTCGGTCTGGCGTGCTGTGCCGTCGAGGTCGAAGCCGCCATTGAGGACGGGCTGCTGATCGATGAGGAGCCCGATGCGCCGGCTGCGCGAACGGCGGTCCTGCTGGTGGCCGGCACCGTGACGACCCCCCTTGCCCCGTTGGTGGACCGAGCAGTCGCTGAAGCAGGCCCGGCGGTGTCGGTGATGGCGTTCGGAGCATGTGCCAGTACGGGTGGGCCCTACTGGGATTCACCGACCGTGGTCAATGGCGTCGCCGCAGTGCTGGCAGACGTGACGGTCCACACCTATGTGCCTGGCTGCCCACCGCGGCCGGACGCCCTGTGCACCGCGCTGGCCGAGATGGGATCGGCATGACCGAGGCGGCATCGGTTGAGGCCGAGGAGTGGATCGCCGCGCTGCGGGCGGCCAGAGAAGCGGGGTGCGCCCTGCTGGATCTCATCACCGCGGTGGATCGTGGGGATCATCTCGAGGTGGTCGCCGTCGTCACGGATCCCACGAACGCCGACCGTCGACTGCTGTCGACTCGCGTGCCGGCGGCGGAGCTACCCTCCGCGACGGCTGTCTTCCCCGGGGCCTCCTGGTTCGAGCGCGAGACGGCGGAGATGTTCGGCATCACGTTCACTGGCCATCCGGATCCGCGCTCGCTGCTGCTGCGCGCATCCGAGGGGCCTGCTCAGCCGCCGCTGCTGAAGGACACCGCGCTGACGGCGCGCATCGACCAGCCGTGGCCCGGCCTCGTGGAGAAGGAGGGTCGACGGGCTCGGCGGCCGGTGCTTCCCCCGGGAGTGCAGCCGCAGTGGCTCGCTAGCGATGAAGCGGCACGCGGACCTGTGTCGGGTGTTGCGGGCGGCGACGCATGAGCACGAGTCGCGAGCGCGGGGTCATCGCTCTGGTTCCTGACTCCTGCACGTCCTGCATGATCTGCGTGCAGGAGTGCCCCACCTGGTGCATCACGCTGGAGAGCCACACCGAGCAGATCAGTGAGGAAGGCGCGCGTCGACCTCGATCGGTCAGCGTCCTCGACAGCTTCGCCATCGACTTCGGCCTGTGCATGTACTGCGGGATCTGCGTTGACGTGTGCCCCTTCGACGCGCTGGCGTGGATGCCTGAGCACGACTACGCGACCCACGACCGCGGCGCGCTGGTGCACGACACGTCTCGCCTCGCGAGCTGGGGCGAGTGAAGGTCGATCAGCGGTAGTTGTCGAACTGGACGGCGAAGTCCAGGTCAGCCTCTCGCACGAGGGCCTGCACGGCCTGCAGGTCGTCACGGCTCTTGCTGGTCACGCGCAGCTCCTCACCCATGATCTGGGTCTTGACTGACTTCGGGCCCTCGTCGCGGATGAGCTTGCCGATCTTCTTGGCTTGCTCGGTCGAGATGCCGGCCTTGAAGGTGCCGCCGATCTTGTACTCCTTGCCGGAGGGCCGGACCTCAGCTGCCTCGAAGGACTTCAGGCTGATGCCGCGCTTGATGAGCTTCTCTCGGAACACCTCGAGTGCCGCATTGGCACGCTCCTCGGTGCTGGAGGTGATCTCGACGACCATGTCGCCCTTCCACTCCACGGTGGTTCCGGTGTTCTTGAAGTCGAAGCGCTGAGCCAGTTCCTTGCCCGCCTGGTTCAGTGCGTTGTCGGCCTCCTGACGATCGATCTTGGAGACGATGTCGAAGCTGCTGTCTGCCATGTGGGTGCTCTCCTTCTCCAGTTGTGGGCAGCGAACTATCGCTGATCCCAGCCGCCAATGGTGTACACGAGGTCCTTGCTCGACCGCACGCCGGTGATGTAGGTGTCGGCGAATCCGGTCTGTCCGTGCGCGGGGTCGGTGCGCCGCCAGTCGTACGCGATCACCCGCTCGAAGATGCGCCATTCCTCGAAACGTCGCTCGAAGACGTCGACATACCGCAGGCCCGCAGTCATATCCGTGAGCTGGCCGTCGGAATCCGTGAAGCGGTGATAGGCCACCGCGTAGGTCTCGGCCCGAGCACGGTCGTTGTCGAGGTCGACATCGATGAGGATGTTGCCCAGCAAGTGGCTGGTGCGGTCGAAGCGGCCGAGCGCACCCTTGTTCCACTCGACGAAGTCGAGGGCATTGCCCCGGAAGGAGCCGTGATCATCGGTGGCGTCGGGCCAGTAGCAGGCCGCGAGCGCGTCAAAGTCGTAGCGATCCACTGCTCGGCTGTACTCGAGGATGACGCGCTGGATGTCTCGCTCGGCGAGCAGCAGCTGCAGGGAACGGTCCATGTCTCCTCAGACGGGTAGATCCCGGCGCACAGGGGCAGGGAAAGTCGGGTCAGCCAGATCGATCTCGCGTGCCAGCCTATGTCCTTCGAAGATCGCCTCCGAGATCCATCGCGGCGATACGGCATCGCCGATCAGATGGACAGCACCGATCCCCGACTTGCGAAGGCGGTCTGCGTCAGCGAGCAGTGCCCGGTGAATCCCGTCGTCGGGCACCTGATGCGTGACCAGGACGAGATCATCCACCGCGAGCTCCCAGGTGTCGCCGAAGGACGTCTCGCCGGCAACTGACTGCGCCGTGCGGGAGCGCAGCGTCACGCCGGTGTGCTGCTGGATCCCGAGGTCATGCAGGTGCTGACGGAGCATGGGGCCTTCGAGAGTGCCATCACTCATCGGCGAGACGACGCTCTCAGGTGTGACGAGGTGGACGTCGTAGCCCTCACCTGCCAGGAGTTCAGCGATGCCCGGTGCCACGTAGTAGCCGTCGCAGTCGTAGACGGCGACGCGCTGCCCGGACGGACGTTCCCCCGCCATCACACGCTCAGGAGTGAGACTCCCTGCAGCGTCGGTGATCACCTTCCGCGTTCCCGGCTGGGTGCCCTCGGAACTCCAGTGGCTTCCCGTCGCAAGGATGACGATGTCAGCGCCGTACTCGAGGACCTCATCGGCGGTGAGTCGACGACCGGTGATCACCTGCACGTTGTCGAGCCCGTCGAGCTGGGTGCGTCGCCAGTCGGTGATGCGCCCCCAGTCGCCCAGCGTGGGCAGCCGTCTGGTCCAGCGGAGACGCCCACCCAGCTCATCCTCGGCATCAACGAGGTGAACGGCGTCGAATCCGCGACGCGCCAACGTGAGTGCACACTCCATCCCAGCGGGACCCGCACCTACGACGAGCACCGATCGCTGTGGGTCAGGCGTCGGATCAACCCGCTCGGGGTGCCAACCGCGACGGAACTCCTCGCCGGCCGTCGGATTCTGGATGCACCCGACGTGACGGAAGTCCTCCTCCTTCAGGATGCACACGTTCGATCCCGTGCATTCGCGGATGTCGGCGAGCCGGCCCTCGGCGATCTTGCGAGGGAGGAAGGGGTCGGCGATCGCGGGACGAGCGGCCCCGATGAGGTCGAACTCCCCGGATGAGATGAGGGCGGCCATCTGGTCGGGATTCGTGTAGCGCCCCACGCCGACGATCGGCTTCGACGTCGCCTGGCGCACCTGTGAGGTCCACGACAGCTGGTGCCCCTCGGGGAAGTATCGGGACGTGCCCGAGTCCTCTGGCCATGAGCCGACGGTGACGTCGAACAGATCGACGAGGGGCTCGGCCATCTGGATGAAGGGGAGCATCTCCTCCACTCGCACGCCTTTGACCCCCTGGCGCCCATCGAGGCAGATGCGCGTGGCGATGGCACAGTCCGCGCCGACGGCGTCGCGGACGAGTTCGAGAGTCTCAAGGGCGAAGCGGGCCCGGTTGGCCAGCGTGCCGCCGTAGGAGTCTTGGCGAACGTTGTGCCAGGCGGAGAGGAACTGCGTGAGCAGGTAGCCGTGTGCTCCGTAGACGTAGATGATGTCGAACCCGGCATCCCGTCCGAGCCGCGCACCGCGTACGAAATCAGACTGGATGCGGGCGATATCCGCGACGCTCATCTCGCGAGCCGCTGATCCCCAGTGAATCTCCGCGGTGCGGGCGCTCGGTGCGATCCGCGTGTGTCGTGATGCGACGTTCTTGCTCGAGTTTCCGCCGTGGTAGAGCTCCATTCCGGCGAGCGAGCCGTGCTCATGGATCGCGTCGGCTGTCAGGCGCAGCGCGGTGGCATCGCGATCGTCCCGGAGGTAGGCGGCGACATGCGGTTCCTCGTCAGCGTCAGCGGACACCGGCGCGTACTCGACGCACACTCCGCCCCAGCCCCCCTCGGCCTTGATGCCCCGAAATGCCGCCTGAGTCAGCGGCTTGGCGGATCCGAATCCGGAGGCGTGGGGCACCTGATAGAACCGATTGGGGAGCGTCTTGGGGCCGATGGCGACGGGTTCGAACAGAATCGCGTGACGCGGATCCATCATGGGCCTAGCCTCGCATGCATGAGCGATCGGATGCTGCTGCTTGACCTCGATCGCACGCTCGTCGACCTGCAGTCCTTCACCGATTACGGCGCCGCCCTCGGCGACGTCGAGCGACTGCTCGGCACGTGGCCGGACGCACCGGTGCCGCAGACGGACTGGGATGGGCCCACCATGGCCTGCATGAGCGTCCTGCACGCGCTGCTGGGCGATCCTCGGTGGGCCGAGGTGTCAGCCGCGATTGCGGTGCATGAGCGGGCTGCCATTCCTCATTCCACCGTCATGCCCACCGTGCTCGAGACTCGTCAGACCCTCCGAGCGACGCCGGTGGCCGTCGTCACGCTGCTGGCTCCCGAGCTTGTGCCTGAGGTTCTCGCTGCTCATGGCATCGGCGTCGGGCCGGGCGCTGAGGTGGACGTGGTCATCGGAAGATCAGCGGAGATCCGCCCCAAGCCCGAGCCGGACGGCCTTCTCGCCGCGTGTGCGGCCCTCGGTGGAGAGCCCGCGGACGCCGTGATGATCGGCGACTCCTCCTGGGATGCCGAGGCGGCAACTCGCGCGGGGGTGTCCTTCATCGGAGTGCCGAGCAGCCCAGGATCCCTCTCGGGTTCGACGTGTGAGGCAACCCTCGCGGACGCCGTCGCGAGGGCCCTGAGCTGACTTATCGTCAGGCCCCGCAGCGCGGACCTGGTCGCTGTGTATCCTTGCGGCTGCACCATGGCGGGTTGCCCGAGCGGCCAATGGGAGCGGACTGTAAATCCGTCGGCTTTGCCTTCGAAGGTTCGAATCCTTCACCCGCCACCAGATCGTGAGGCCCGGATCCACGTGATCCGGGCCTCACGGCGTTCTGGAGACAAGGACGGCCCGGTGCCAGCGGAACATTCCGAGGCGTGGCTATGGCTCTCGGCCGTCGCTGGTCAGCGCACGGAGCGCCTCGAGAGCAGTGTCGAGCTGATCGACGGGGACGAGCAGATGGTCATGCCAGAAGCCGGCGATCACATTGCAACTGATCTGGTGCTCTGCCAGGGCCGCGCTGAAGGCGGCCGTCAGACCGACGGCGGCGAGGTCCGAGTGCACGCGCAAGGTGATCCAGCCGGCGACGAAGTCGTAGGGCCAGTCGTGCGCATCAGCGATGTCGCGCCTGACAACGAGGGTCACCCCCTCGTCCTCTCGCACGATGGCCTCCATCTCGTCGAGTGAGACGCCCGAGGGAAACGTATCGAGCGAGACGAAGACGAACTCACCATCGCGAACGGCCGGGTCCATCCGCTCCAGCAGAAACCGCAGGTCGGTCTCGCCGCTCATCGGGCGGCTGGCTGCTGCTGGGTGATGCAGTGGATGCCGCCGCCGAGGGCGAAGATGGGCCGTGCATCGATGAGCACGATCTCCCGGTCTGGGTAGGCCTCAGCGAGGATTTCGGTGGCGCGAGCATCGCCGGGATCATCGAAGGCACACAGGATGACGGCCCCATTGCACACGTAGTGATTGATGTAGCTGTAGTCCACCCAGCCCTCCTCGTCCTGCAGCACATCGGGGGCAGGCACCGGGATCAGGGTCAGCCCGTCGACCTCCTCGAGTTGGGCCCGAACTCGCTGGGTCACGGCGTAATCGGGGTGTTCAGGGTTCCGCTGATCGTGGAAGAGCACGGTTCCCGGCGAGCTGAAGCAGGCGACGATGTCGACGTGCCCGCGCGTGCCGAACTGCTCGTAGTCGCGGGTCAGTCCTCGCTCGAGCCAGATGAACCGCTCCGCGCCGATCGTGCGAGTGAGCTCTCGTTCGACCTGTTCGGTGCTCCACTCGGGATTGCGGCCAGGATCGAGCTGCACCGTCCGTGTCAGCAGCACGGTGCCCTCGCCGTCGACGTGGATCCCACCGCCTTCATTGGTCAGGGAGGACGAGACGACGGGGACCGCTGCCGTGGCACACACGGCCCGGGCGATCTGGGCGTCGGCATCCCACGTCGCCCAGTCCTGGGCACCCCACCCGTTGAAGATCCAGTCCACGCCTGCCACCGAACCGTCGGAGGCGTGCACGAATGTCGGCCCGATATCCCGCATCCACGAGTCGTCCAGGGGCGCCTCGAGCACCTCGACTCCGGCATGCAGCCACTCGCGGGCCTGCTCGACGTCGGCCGGATCGACGACCATGGTGACTGGCTCGTAGCGTGCGACGGAGTTGGCCACGGCCGCCCACGCCGCACGAGCCCGGTCACCTGCACCCTCGTCTGCTTCGCCGCCCTCCGCCGTGGCATAGCCGGCCGTGGGCCAGGCCATCCACGTGCGCTCGTGTGGTGTCCACTCGGCGGGCATGCGCCATGGGCGCGTGGCGTCCTCGCTCGTCATGGCAGGTCCAGGGGGTAGCGAACCCCGGTGAGGTCCTCGCTGAGCGTCCAGAGGCGGCCTGCTGCCGTCGGATCGCTGGCGGCAGCAGATCGACCGACTGCCTTGGGATGACCCCGCAGCTCGCCGACGGAGTCGGGTCCGATGTACGAGTCGCCAGGCAGTCCGGGTGCGGTGGCGGCGAAGAGGGTGGGCAGGGCGCCCATCTCCGGTGACTGGCCCACAAGTGAGTTGAGCAGGCCGATGGGCGCCTCGAGCCACGCTCGGCCGTTCATCTTGGCCCCGACGGACTGCAGGTTCGTAGCGGTGTAGCCCGGATGCGCGGCGGCCGCCACGCTGGCGATGCCGTTGAGGTCGAACCGTCGCTGGAGTTCGGCTGTGAACAGCAGATTGGCGAGCTTGCTCTGGCCATAGGCGCGCCATGCGTTGTACCGACGGGATCCCTGAAGGTCCTCAAAGTCCATGCGGCCCATGCGATGTGCCCCGGATGAGACGGTCACCACCCGCGAGCGCGGTCGAGCAACAAGGGCAGGGAGCAGGAGCCCGGTCAGTGCGAAGTGCCCGAGGTGATTGGTCGCCAGTTGCATCTCGAAGCCATCCGCCGACTCCCGGCGGGGAATGGCCATGACGCCCGCATTGTTGATCAGCAGATCCAACCCCTCCGGATGGGCGAGTGACCAGCGTTCAGCGAACGCCCGGACTGAGGACAGGTCCGCGAGGTCCAGCTCCAGCACGTCGACGAGGGAGCCTGGGTGAGCAGTTCGAAGCATCTCGGCCACCTGCTCGCCTCGAGCCGTGTCGCGCACAGCGAGCGTGGTCATCGCGCCATGGGCGGCGAGCTGTCGGGCCGTGACCAGTCCGATGCCCGAGGTGGCTCCCGTCACGATCGCGGTGCGACCGGTGAGATCGGGCATGTCAGCGGCGGTCCAGCGTTGCGCTGTGGCGGTTGAGGTCATGGGCCTAGTCAACCCTCCGGTAGGTACCTGTGTGTCCGAATGCGCTGCTCAGCGCACAACGATGATGCGATCGTCGTCACGCCTCGGGTCTCCTCGCCCATCGCGGTTGCTCGTGGTGACCCACATGCTCCGGCCGTCAGGAGTGGTTGCCACGGTTCGAAGTCGACCCAGATCGCCAAGGGGGACGGCTTGGGCGCGATACCGATTCCGGCCCGACAGGGGCACACGCCACAACTTCTCCCCGCGAAGGGAGGCGACGTAGACCGCGCCGTCTCGAACGGCGATCCCTGAGGGCGAAGCCGTCGATGTCGGCTCCCACGTGGTGATGGGATTGATGAATTCCGGCTGTGTGCCCCACCCTTCCACGAGCGGCCAGCCGTAGTTGCCGCCGGGGCGCAGCAGGTTCAACTCGTCGGCATCCTTGGACCCGAACTCGCTGGCCCACAGGCGACCCGTGGCGTCGAAGGCCAGGCCTTGCACGTTTCGATGCCCCAAGCTGAAGACCGGTGATCCGGGGTAGGGATTGTCGTCCGGGATCCCGCCCTCGGGGGTGATGCGGAGCACCTTGCCCGCCAGGCTGGACTGATCCTGGGCGGCATTCTCGTCTCCGGCATCGCCTGTAGCCACGTAGAGCAGGCCATCGGGGCCGAAGGCGATGCGACCGCCGTTGTGGAAG
>JAIOXK010000039.1 GCA_021741645.1 Candidatus Nanopelagicales bacterium | reverse complement strand
CGACGTGCCGGCTCGGACAGTGCCTGTTCGGTCCGTGCCGGCTCATCCACGTCGGATGACACCAGGTGGATCGCCTCGGTGGGGCAGATGGTGCCACCTCGCTGGTCCAGCAGGTCCACGATGGCCGCCTCCAGCGCGCGATCCGCGCTCGAGACCCGACGACGCCTGCAGGCTTTCGAGCAGTAGCGGACCTCATCCCAATTCCGGTCCCACGACTTGCGCCACGACATGACTCGGCCGCAGGACCAGCACACTTTCGTGTCGGTCCTGCGGCCTGAGGTCATGCCTGAATTGTGGTGCCGAGTCGTGGTCGCCGCATCACCAGCGGAGACCGCCTGCGCACCGCTCAGCGAGCAGCCGTGCCCTCCACGTAGTCGTCGCCCTTGGTGTCGACCCAGCTCATGAGCCCGCGAAGCTCGCGACCGACCTGCTCAATGGGATGCTGCTCGCCCTTGGCCCGAAGCGCCTTGAATTCGGGCGCGCCCGCACGCTGGTCGTCGACAAAGCGCTTGGCGAATGCCCCGTTCTGGATGTCCGCGAGAACGGCCTGCATGTTGGCCTTGACGTTGGCATCGATGACGCGGGGGCCTGAGACGTAGTCGCCGTACTCCGCCGTGTCGGAGACGCTCCAGCGCTGCTTGGCAATGCCGCCTTCGTACATGAGGTCGACGATGAGCTTGAGCTCGTGGAGGCACTCGAAGTAGGCGACCTCGGGCTGGTAGCCAGCCTCCACGAGGGTCTCGAAGCCGTACATCACCAGCTGCGAGGCGCCACCGCACAGCACAGCCTGCTCACCGAAGAGGTCCGTCTCGGTCTCCTCCGTGAACGTGGTCTTGATGCCGCCCGCACGCAGTGCGCCAATGGCCTTGGCATACGAGAGGGCGAGGGGCCACGCCTGACCGGTGGCATCCTGCTCGACCGCCACGATCGCCGGAACGCCGCGCCCGGCGACGTACTCGCGCCGCACGAGGTGTCCGGGACCCTTCGGGGCGACCATGCACACATCAACGGAGGCCGGCGGAGTGATGTAGCCGTAGCGGATGTTGAAGCCATGGGCGAAGAACAGCGCGTCACCGGGCTGCAGGTTCGGCTCGATCGACTCCTTGTAGAGCATCTCCTGAACCGGATCCGGCACCAGGATCATGATGACGTCCGCCTCAGCAGCGGCTGTGGCAGGGTCCACGACGCGCAGTCCAGCCTCTTCGGCCTTCGCGCGGCTCTTGGAGCCCTCCTGCAGGCCCACTCGCACATCCACGCCCGAGTCACGGAGGGACATGGCATGGGCGTGCCCTTGGCTGCCGAAACCCATGATCGCGACCACGCGATTTTGAATGATGGACAGATCAGCGTCGTCGTCGTAGAACAGCTCAGCCACGTCGGGCACTCCTCTTATGAGTCGAATATGCGGGTGAAGGCTATCGGTTGGGGGTGGGCAAGCGCCGAGGGGCCGTTCAGGCCGTTCGGTCGATTGAGCGAATGGCACGGTCACTGATCGAACGGGGACCGCGGCCGACCGCGACCATGCCGGACTTCACGAGTTCCTTGATGCCGTACGGCTCAAGGACCTTCAGCAGTGCCTGCAGCTTGTCGACCTTGCCCGTGGCCTCGATGGTGATCGCCTCCGGTGCCACGTCAACCACCTTGGCTCGGAACAGCTGCGCCGTCTCCAGAATGTGCGAGCGGGTGTCGGTGTCCGACCTGACTTTGACGAGCATGATCTCGCGCTGGACCGAGGCATCCGGATCGAGTTCGACGATCTTGATGACGTTGATCAGCTTGTTCAGCTGCTTGGTCACCTGCTCCAGCGGAAGGCCTTCGACATTCACGACGATCGTGATGCGCGAGATCTCCGGCAGCTCCGTCGGCCCGACGGCCAGTGACTCGATATTGAATCCGCGGCGCGAGAACAGGCTCGCCACGCGGGCAAGGACTCCGGGCTTGTCCTCGACCAGCACGGACAGGGTGTGTCGTGACATCAGTCGTCCTCTCCGCTCCAGTCAGGCGCCATCTCACGCGCGACCATGATGTCGTCGTTGCTGGTTCCGGCGGCCACCATCGGCCAGACCATGGCGTCCTTGTGGACCACGAAGTCGATCAGCACCGGCGCATCGTCGATCGCCATCGCCTTCTCGATCACGGCGTCGACCTGCTCCGGAGACTCGCAGCGCAGCCCATAGGCCCCGTAGGCCTCGGCCAGCTTGACGAAGTCCGGAACCCGGAACGAGTCCAGGTTCGTGTTCGAGTAGCGCTCGTTGTAGAAGAGCGTCTGCCACTGCCGGACCATTCCCAGGTTGCCGTTGTTGATGAGGGCGACCTTGATGGGAATGTCGTTGATCGTGCACGTGGCCAGCTCCTGATTGGTCATCTGGAAGCAGCCGTCGCCATCAACCGCCCACACGGTGGCGTCCGGGCGCGCAACCTTGGCGCCCATAGCCGCCGGGATGGCGTACCCCATGGTGCCGAGGCCGCCAGAGTTCAACCAGGTGTTCGGGTGCTCGTAGCCGATGAACTGAGCCGCCCACATCTGGTGCTGCCCGACGCCTGCAGTGAAGATGGACTCAGGCCCACTGATGAGCCCGAGACGCTGGATCACGTACTGCGGCGACAGCGTGCCGTCGTCATAGGTGTCGTAACCGAGCGGGTAGGTGTCGCGCAGTCGGTTGAGGGTGACCCACCAGCCCTCGTAGTCCCCCACCGCACCGCCGACCTGCTCCGCTTCAATCGCGGCGATGAGCTCGGGCAGGGTCTCGGCCAGATCGCCGACAATCGGCACGTCCGCTTCGCGGTTCTTGCCGATCTCGGCAGGGTCGATGTCTGCGTGGATGACGGCGGCGTGAGGGGCGAAGGTCGAGAGCTTGCCTGTCACACGGTCGTCGAAGCGGGCCCCGAGCGTGATGAGGAGGTCAGACTGCTGGAGCGCCCCCACTGCCGCGACCGTCCCGTGCATGCCTGGCATTCCGAGATGCTGGGGGTGGGAGTCAGGGAAGGCACCACGAGCCATGAGGGTCGTGACCACCGGGATTCCGGTGATGTCGGCCAGCTTGCGCAGGGACGCAGACGCACCCGACCGAATGACTCCGCCACCCACGTAGAGGACCGGCTGCCTCGAGCCAAGGATCATCCGGGCCGCCTCGCGAATCTGCTTGGAGTGCGGCTTCGTCACCGGGTGGTAGCCGGGCAGGTCCATCTGCACCGGCCAGGAGAACTCGGTCTCAGCCTGCAGTGCATCCTTGGAGACGTCGACGAGAACCGGACCCGGACGGCCAGTGCTCGCAATGTGGAAGGCCTCGGCCACCGCACGAGGGATGTCATCGGGATTCGTGACGAGGAAGTTGTGCTTGGTGATCGGCATCGTGATGCCGCGGATGTCGGCCTCCTGGAAGGCATCCGTGCCGATGGCACCGCTCGGCACCTGACCGGTGATGGCCACGATGGGGACCGAGTCCATGTTGGCGTCGGCAATCGGAGTCACGAGGTTGGTCGCGCCAGGGCCGCTGGTGGCCATGCAGACCCCGACACGCCCCGATGCCGCCGCGTACCCCTCTGCCGCGTGACCGGCGCCCTGCTCGTGTCGCACGAGAATGTGACGGATCGTGGAATCGAACAGAGGGTCATACAGGGGAAGGATGGCGCCCCCGGGAATACCGAAGACATCGGTGACCCCCTGCGCCTCCAGGGACCTGACCAGGCTCTGCGCACCTGTGATCTTCTCGCCCATGGTGTTCGTGTCCTCTTTTCCGTCCGTGCGTGCCGTGATCTCTTCGTCCGTGCGTGCCTCGCTGCAGTGCTGCCAAGAAAAAACCCTCCGACCCGAGTTCGGGAGACGGAGGGTGCGCGCGGGTGACGAGCGTCAGCCCACGCGCCTGTCTACTACGAGAATTCGTGCCACGGCGCTGATGCTACCAATGTGACCGGTGGGAGGGAACCCCTGAACCTCCCGTGACCTCCGTGACTGGCGTCACATGACATCCGGGGTGCCAGGAATCAGTCGCAGACCGCGCCCTTGGATGCCGAGCCAACGAGCTTGGCGTACTTGGCCAGGACACCCCTGGTGTACCGAGGTGGCAGGGCGACGAAGTCCGCACGCCGCGTGGCGAGCTCCTCATCGCTCACGAGCAGGTCCAGCGTCCGGGCGCCGATGTCGATGCGGACCCGATCACCATCCTTGACGAGCCCGATGGGGCCACCGTCGACCGCCTCGGGCGCCACGTGCCCCACGCAGAGCCCTGTGGTGCCGCCAGAGAAGCGTCCGTCGGTGATGAGCAGGACGTCCTTGCCCATCCCGGCACCCTTGATGGCACCGGTGATCATGAGCATCTCGCGCATGCCCGGGCCACCCTTGGGGCCCTCGTAGCGAATCACGACGACGTCTCCCGCCTGGATGACGCCGCTGGCCAAGGCATCCATGGCCGCCTGCTCTCGTTCGAAGACCCGCGCCTCCCCCTCGAACACGTCGACCGGGACGCCGGCATTCTTGACCACCGCTCCCTCGGGACTCAGCGATCCGGAGAGAATCGTGATTCCGCCGGTGGCGCCCAACGGCGCGCTCAGGGATCGCACCACCTCGCCATCGGGAGCGGGCGGGGCTAGTTCGGCAAGATTCTCGGCAACCGTCCGTCCTGTCACGGTGAGGCAGTCACCGTGCAGGAGGCCCTCGTCCAGGAGGGCCTTCATCACCACTGGCACCCCACCCACATGGTCCAGGTCGTACATCAGGTACTCGCCGAAGGGCTTCAGGTCGGCAATGTGCGGAACGCGCTGCCCGATCCGATGGAAGTCCTCAAGGCCGAGCTCGATACCGCACTCATGGGCGATCGCCGGAAGGTGAAGAACGGCATTCGTGGAGCCGCCGAGGGCCATGACGACCGCAATCGCGTTCTCCAAGGACTCCTTCGTGATGATGTCGCGGGCCGTGATCCCGGCCTCGATCAGATCGACGACTGCAGCCCCGCTTCGACGGGCCAGCGTGTCGCGCCTGGCATCCACGGCCGGCGGCGATGACGAACCGGGAAGCGACAGGCCCATGGCCTCCGCTGCGCTCGCCATCGTGTTCGCCGTGTACATCCCCCCGCAGGTACCCGCGCTGGGGCACACAGCCCGCTCGATTCGATCGACATCCTCGTCGCTCATGAGGCCTCGGGCCCGCGCACCTACTGCCTCGAATGACGTCACGATATTGACCGTGTGCTCGACTCCATCGGAGAGCCGCACATGCCCTGGCAGCAGCGAACCTGCGTAGAGCACCACCGCGGCCACATCGAGGCGCCCGGCCGCCATCATCATCGCGGGAATGGACTTGTCGCACCCCGCGAGTGCCACCAGGCCGTCGAGCCGCTCGGCCTGCATGACCGTCTCGACGGAATCAGCAATCACCTCTCTGGACACCAGCGAGAAATGCATCCCCTCATGGCCCATCGAGATGACATCGGACACCGTGATGGTGCCGAACTCCATGGGAAACCCGCCGTTGCCCTCCACGCCCTGCGCGACTCCGGTCGCCACATCACGCAGGGACATGTTGCAGGGAGTGATGCGGTTGTAGCTGTTGGCGATGCCGATCTGCGACTTGCGCATGTCGGCATCGTCCATGCCCAACGCCCTGAGCATTCCTCGATTCGGCGAGCGCTCGGGCCCATCGGTGACGAGGAAACTGCGCGGCTTCGACTGCGAGGGCGTGGTCATCTCCGTAGTCTAGGAACACAGGGGATGACGATCAGAGCAACCGCCACATCAGAAGAGGAACCCCGTGAGCCATCGCACCATCATCTCTCCGTCAGAACTCAACGACCTCATGCGCAGTCATCCCGACCTTGTCGTGCTGGACGCGCGCTTCAACCTCGACGACGAGTCATGGGGTGATCGCGCCTTCGCTGAGAGTCGCATCCCCGGCGCACTTCGCGCCGATCTGGCGCGCGAACTCGCAGGCCCCATCATTGAAGGCCGCACAGGACGTCGACCGTTCCCCAGCCCGGAGGAGTTCGAGGCGACCGTGCGCGTCTGGGGCATCACACCCCAATCACAGGTGGTCGTCTACGACGCCGACCGGGGGCTGATGGCGGCGTCGAGGGCATGGGTCATGCTCCGCTGGCTAGGTCATGACGATGTCGCTGTGCTGGACGGCGGCTGGCCGGCATGGATCTCCGCCGGGCTGGACCTCGAGTCGGGCGACCCGCGCACCCCCGCCGCGTCTGACAGTTTCACCGCTCATCTGCGCCCGGCCTTGCTGGCAGAGGTGGATGAGGTGGACATCGCCCGAACGGAACTCCCCACGAGGGTCTTCGACTCGCGTGGCGCCGAGGGGTACCACGGCCAGGGGAAGTACTACGACCCGGTTCGAGGACACATCAAGGGTGCCGGCCTCGCGGATCGGGCCGAGACCATGAACAGCGATGGCACCTTTCGATCCCCGGAAGAGCTTCGCGCGCACTACTCGTCCCTGATCGGCACCAACGATTCCAGCGACGTCATCTTCTACTGCGGCTCCGGCGTCACCGCTGCCCAGAATGTGCTGGCCATGGAGATCGCAGGCCTGTCAGGCGCTCGCATGTACGTCGGCTCCTGGAGCGAATGGATCCTCGATCCGGCACGTGAGGTCGAGACGTGAGACGTCCGTATCGCTTTGCCGTGATCGGATGCGGCTTCTTCGCCCAGAACCACCTGAACGCGTGGGCAGACATGCCCGAGGTCGAGTTGGTGGCCACGTGCGACATCGACCAGACGTGCACCGAGGCAGCAGCAGCAACGTTCGGAGGCAAGGCGTACACCGACGCTGCGCTGCTCCTGAAGGAGCAGGAGCTCGACTTCGTAGACATCGTCACCACTCCACCCACTCACCGCATGATGGTCGAACTCGCCGCCGAGGCTGGCGTCGCAGCCATCTGCCAGAAGCCGCTCGCCTGGGACATGAACGATGCCAAGGCCATGGTCAGCGCCATGGACTCACGAGGACTCCCCTTCATGGTTCATGAGAACTTCCGCTTCCAGTACCCGATGCGACGGGTCAAGCAGGTCGTGGACAGCGGAGCCATCGGCCGACCCTTCTTCGCCCGCATCAGCTTCCGATCAGACTTCGACGTCTACGCCAATCAACCGTGGTGCAAGGATGCCGAGCGCATGATTATCGCCGACGTCTCGGTGCACCAGTTCGACCTGACACGCTTCTTCCTCGGTGAGCCCACGCGTCTGTTCACCGAGGCCATCCGGGTCAATCCCGAGATCCGCGGCGAGGACGCGGCGACGATCCTTCTCAAGCTCCCCGACGCAACCTGCATCGTCGACACGAGCTACGAGAGCCGGTCCGATCACAGCACCTACCCGCAGACCTTCGTGACCATCGAGGGAACGGAGGGAACGGTGACGCTGGGGCCGGACTATCACCTGCAGGTGGTGAGCCCCACCGGAGTGACTGAGGAGGATCTCGTCATCCCCGCCCACGATTGGGCATCCCAACCGTGGGACTGCATCCAGGACAGCGTGGTGAACGTTCAACGCCACTGGATCGAATGCCTCGACACGGGGCGCACTCCTGAGACCAGTGGCGCTGACACTCTTCACGTGCTGGACCTCACCCTCGGCGCCTACGAGTCGCTCGAGACCGGCGAGCCCTACATTGTCGGCAGCCGCTTGTGAGCCAACGCCAGACGGTCACGCGTGGCGCGCTCGCCGTGACGATCGACGGCGCGGATCTGCGCGACATCCGGTGGGCGGGCATGGAGGTCGTTCGCCGCATCTATCCCGTCTTTCAGGATCGCAATTGGACAAGCCGGCCTTTCCGCATCACGCAGCACTCGATCACAGAGACCGATCAGGCGATCGCCTTGCGGGCTGAAGGCGCCGGTTCCTTCGATGCCGAGCATCTGCGTTGGAGCGTCGAGGCACGGATCTCCGAGAGGGACATGGACGTGCGATTCACCGCCACCACCTCAGCGGCCTTCCTCCGCAATCGCCTCGGCTTGTGCGTCCTGCACCCCCTGAGCGCTGCGGGCGCTCCCTGCACCGTTCATCACGTGGATGGATCGGTGACGTGCGCGCACCTGCCGGAGGACATCTCTCCCACGCAGCCCTTCCTCGATATCCGATCGATAGCGCACGAGCCTGCAGCCGACATGCTTGTTCGCATCTCCTTCGAGGGCGACACGTTCGAGATGGAGGATCATCGGAATTGGAGCGACGCCTCCTTCAAGACCTACTGCACGCCCATCTCCCGACCCTTTCCCGTCACGGTCAACCCCGGCGACACCATCGATCAGTCACTGCGGGTGGCGATCACGACCACCTCAGATCCTGATGTCCCGCACCATCACGGCGGGCACGACATTCAGGTGTCGCCGACTACCTCGAGGTTGCCATCCTTGGGCGTCGCCATCTCCCCATCCGATCTCGATTCTCCCCAGATTGCCGAACTCGCGGAGCTGTCTCTTGCCCACCTGCATGTCGTCATCGATCCCCGTTCTCCGGAGGCGATCACGGACGTCCAGCGTGCCGCCGGCGCAGCGCGCTCGATCGGCTCGAGACTTCACGTGGCAACGACGTGCGAGAGCCCGACGGATCTCGGGGTTTTCGCTGCCCTCGACCACGACTCCGCTGCGACCATCGAGCGCTGGTACGTCTTCAGCGCTTCGTCAAAGGTGACACCGGATGCCTGGTGTTCGGCCGCTCGCACAGCCCTCGGCGAGCTCAGCGCCGACTGGATGCTCACCGGAGGGACTGACCTCTACTTCACCGAGCTCAACAGGGAGACGCCCAGCGAAGGCGGCTTCGACGCGGTGAACTTCTCCTTGAATCCGCAGGTCCACTCGTTCGACGACCGCACCCTGATCCAGAATGCCGCGACGCAACGGGTGATCGCAGAGAACGCAGCGCGGATCTCCCGGTCGGTGCCCATCTGTGTCTGTCCCATCACCCTGAGACCTCGATTCAATCCGAATGCCACTGACCCAGAGTCGGACGTCAGCAACACTCCCCTGCCTAGCGACGTGGATGCGCGCCAGCGCTCCTGGTTTGCCGCGTGCTGGGCCGCCATGAGCCTGAAGTACCTGTCAGCACCCGGGACAGTGGGCACCGCCACGTACTTTGAGGCCTTCGGATGGAAAGGCATCGCGGCCGGAGCCCACCCATCACCCGATCCGGAGAACTTCCCCTTCACACCCGGGGAGCGTTTCCCGGTCTGGGAGGTCCTGAGCGCTGTCGCGGGCACATGCGACGCCCACGAGACGACGGCAAGCCGCCCCGAGGAGGTCGATGCGCTGGTCATCAGCAGCGAAGACGGCCATCGGGCACTGGTGGCAAACTGGACGGACACAGAGCAGACGGTGACCTTCACTGGCGTGGTCCGCGCGCAGATTCACGTTCCACCACGATCATTCACCGTTCACGATCTCACCCCTCGGTGACACGTCACCCCAGGAAAGGAACCTGATGCGCCCAGCTCCCTCTCTTCCACCGGTACCGGACCTGTTCCGCATGGACGGCATGCGAGTGCTGCTCACCGGAGCCGGTGGGGCCATCGGCTCCGTCCTCGCTGAGGCGTTTGCCCAACTCGGTGCCACCGTTGCGCTACACGACGTGAGCCACGACCGAGTCAAGCCTGTCCAGGCTGCCATCGAAGAGATGGGAGGTACCGCACACACCTTCGCCGCGGACATCTCGATTGCTCAGGAGTGCGCCAGGCTGATCGACTCGGCAGCCTCCACCATGGGCGGGCTGGATGTCCTCGTCAACGGAGCGGGAATCAATCGGCGCAAGCCGATCCTCGACGTGTCCGTAGACGACTTCGACGCCATCACGGCCGTCAACATGCGAGCCGTCTTCCTCCTCAGCCAAGCCGCTCATCCGCATCTGAAGGCATCTGCCCATGGCGCCATCGTGAACCTGAGCTCACTCAGCGCGCGTTACAGCTTCAACACCATCTCGGTCTACGCGGCCACGAAGGCTGCCGTCTCCGGAATGACGCGCAGTTTCGCGCGGGAGTGGATCGCAGACGGCATCCGAGTGAACTGCATCGAGCCGTCCGTCGTGCAGACTGAGTTCACCAAGCCGCTCTGGGGTGAGGAGCACCGCTCGCGTTGGTTTGAGGACACCACGCCGATCGGGCGACTGGCCCACCCGCAGGAGCTCGTGGGCGCGGTCGTATTCCTTGCCACGCCCGCATCGAGCTACATCACCGGGCAGTCGATCGTGATCGAGGGCGGCATCCTCAGCGGTGGCGACTGGGACTCCTACGCGGAGACGAGCACCTGACGCTGCTCGCCCAGGCCGCTGATTCCGAGCGTCATCGTGTCGCCGACCTTGAGGTACTGGGGATTCGGCATGCCCATTGCCACTCCCGGGGGAGTTCCGGTGTTCACCAGGTCGCCCGGCTCGAGCACGACGAACTGGCTGACATGATGCAGGATCGTGGCAACATCGAAGATCATGTCGCGCGTCGACCCGGTCTGGCGGCGTTCTCCGTTGACGTCCAGCCACAGGTCCAGACCCGCATCCAGGTCCACCTCGTCTGGTGTCACAAGCCACGGTCCGCACGGGTTGAAGGTCTCGCATGACTTGCCCTTGACCCACTGCCCCCCGCCGCGCTCCAACTGGAAGGCTCGCTCGGAAACGTCGTTGCTGATCGTGAACCCGGCGATGTGCTCCAGCGCCTGCTCCGGGGACTCCAGGTACCGACACCGGCGTCCGATCACGACGGCGAGCTCGACCTCGTAGTCAACTCGGGTGCCGCCTCGTGGGAAGTGGACATCGTCCGTCGGCCCCACGAGGCAGTTCGGATGCTTCGTGAACAGCACGGGCTCATCCGGAACCTTCATGTTCGACTCGTTGGCATGATCCACATAGTTCAGGCCGACGCACAGGAGGTAGCTCGGACGCGCGATGGGTGGGCCGAGTCGCCCCTCGACGACCGGGAGAGTCGATAGATTCGCCTCGCGAAGGGTCGCCATGCCATTCGAGGCGAAGAACTCCGGAGTGAAATCACCGACCAGGGATGAGACATCCCGATAGAGGCCGTCCGTTCCCAGGACCGTCGGACGCTCTCGTCCCACGTCACCCACACGCGCCAACTTCATCTCTCACACTCCACTCTTGTCGGCCCCCGATGTCATGAACATTCGAGTTCCGATCTAGTCCAGCAGCGAAAGATCCCTCACAGCGCCGGTATCCGCCGAGGTCACCATGGCTGCATATGCCCGTAGTGCTGTCGACACCTCGCGCTCGCGATTCGTGGGAGTAAAGGCTGACGGTCCGCGTTCGATCATGGCCGCGCGTCGGCGGTCCAGCTCGTCCTCGGACACGTCGATATTGATCCTGCGCTGGGGGATGTCGATCACGATCGTGTCGCCCTCCTCGACGAGGGCGATCGCACCCCCACCAGCCGCCTCAGGGGAGACGTGACCGATGGACAGGCCCGAGGTCCCACCGGAGAAGCGGCCGTCGGTCACCAGGGCGCACGCCTTGCCCAGCCCCTTGGCCTTGATGTACGAGGTCGGATACAGCATCTCCTGCATGCCCGGTCCGCCCCGAGGGCCCTCGTATCGAATGACGACACAGTCGCCAGCGTCGACGCGACCGTTGAGAATGCCCTCCACCGCGGCTTCCTGGGACTCGAAGACACGTGCGGGCCCAGAGAAGGTCAGCAGCTCCTCCGCCACGCCGGCGGTCTTGACGATGCATCCGTTCTCGGCCAGGTTGCCGAACAGGACTGCGAGGCCGCCGTCCTGGGAGAAGGCATGCTCGCGATCTCGGATCACGCCCTCCGCCGCATCGGTGTCGACGGACTCATAGCGGCGATCCTGGGAGAACGCGACCTGCGTGGGCACTCCCCCCGGAGCTGCACGGTAGAAGTCCAGGACATCAGGAGCCGAGGTCTGCGCGATGTCCCACTGGGCCAGCGCGTCACGCATCGTCGGCGAGTGCACCGTCGGCAGGTCGCCGTGCAGCAGGCCCGCTCGATCGAGCTCACCGAGGATTCGCATCACACCACCTGCACGATGGACGTCCTCCAGATGGACGAGCGGGGTCGATGGTGCGACCTTGCAGAGATTGGGAACCTGATGCGACAGCCGATCGATGTCGGCCATGGTGAACGGCACACCGGCCTCCTGAGCCGCCGCCAACAAGTGCAGGACGGTGTTGGTGGAGCCGCCCATGGCGATGTCGAGGGACATCGCATTCTCGAAGGCATCGAAGGTGGCGATGGAGCGCGGAAGAACGGAGTCGTCATCTTTCTCGTAGTAGCGCTTGGCGATGTCGACGATGAGCCGACCGGCCTGCTCGAAGAGCCTGCGACGATCTGCATGCGTGGCGAGCACGGATCCGTTACCCGGAAGGGACAGTCCGAACGCCTCCGTCAGGCAGTTCATGGAGTTCGCCGTGAACATCCCAGAGCACGAGCCGCACGTGGGACAGGCCGACCGCTCCATCGCCTCGACCTGCTCGTCGGAGTTCTTGGAGTCCGCGGCCTCGACCATTGCGTCGACTAGGTCGACACTCCGCTCGGTGCCGTTCCAGATGACCTTGCCCGCCTCCATAGGGCCACCTGACACGAAGATGGTCGGGATGTTCAGACGCATGGCGGCCAGGAGCATGCCGGGGGTGATCTTGTCGCAATTCGAGATGCAGACCATGGCATCGGCCGTGTGGCCGTTGACCATGTATTCGACAGAGTCTGCAATCAGGTCTCTGCTGGGCAGCGAGTAGAGCATTCCGCCGTGACCCATGGCGATGCCATCGTCGATGGCGATGGTGTTGAACTCCTTCGCGATGCCACCAGCCTCTTCGATCTCTCGAGCGACCAGTTGACCAAGATCCTTCAGGTGCACGTGGCCTGGCACGAACTGGGTGAACGAGTTGACCACCGCGATAATCGGTTTGCCGAAGTCGCCGTCCTTGACTCCGGTCGCACGCCAGAGCGCGCGGGCCCCAGCCATGTTGCGGCCATGCGTAGAGGTACGAGAGCGATACATCGGCATGAAGAGTCCTCTTCGATAAGCGCGGCTAGACGCTCTCACTCTACGGGGGGCGTCGGGCTCCCGCCCGGTGTCCTGCCGATCAGCGCGCACGTGGGCGTGACACGACTGCCCTGAGCTCCCGGCCGTCGGCGAATCTCACGAGCTGTTCCTCGACCAGACGACGGGCCCGGGGCAGGAAGGCTGTCGTGTTGCCGCCCACGTGCGGGCTGATCAGAGCGCCGGTCGCGCGCCAGAGTCGATGGTCGGCGGGCAGTGGCTCGGGGTCGGTCACGTCCAGCGCCGCCTTCAGCCGACCGTCGATCACCTCGTCGGCCAGAGCCTCGGTGTCGACCACGGGTCCGCGGGCAACGTTGACGACCACGCATCCGTCGGGCATCCGAGAGAGCAGTTCCGCGTCGACCAGATGCCGTGTCTCAGCCGAGAGCGGCACGGCAAGCACGACCGCATCTGCGTCAGCCACGAGCCGCGGCAGTGCATCGACTCCCTGCACACCCTGCCTCGCCTCACGTCCCACCAGCACCACGTCCACCTCGAATGGCTCGAGTCGAGCCTGGATCGCCCGGCCCACTCCCCCAGCCCCTACGACGATCACCCGGCGGTCGGCCAGGGCAGGACGGCGACCGGCCAGCCACGCGCCCGTCGGCATTGCCCGAGCGAACTCGTCCAGGCCACGGAGGGAGGCGATGAGCAGGCCTACCGCCAACTCGGCAGTGCTCGCGTCATGGACGCCTGCGGCGTTGCACAAGGTCACGCCCGGGGGCAGGTGCGGCAGAACGCTGTCGAACCCCGCGGTGAGCAACTGCACGACCTGGAGGGCAGGCATCTCTCGCATGATCTCGAGACTCGACGTCGGACCCATGTAGGGCGGGACATAGAACGCCACCTCGTCCAAGGACGACACGATCGGGATGGCCGGCCGGTCAGGAGTGACATCACCGGGCAGCATCGCTCCCAGCATTGTCAGCCCTCGACGCCGAGACGCTCCAGCAGCAGACTGCGCACCTTGGCCGCGTCGGCCTGACCGCGGGTGGCCTTCATGACCGCACCCACGATGGCTCCGGCCGCCTGCACCTTGCCACCCTTGATCTTCTCCGCCACGTCGGGCTGCTCGGCCAGCGCAGCGTCGATCGCGGTGAGCAGGGCAGAGTCGTCGCTGACGACACCCAGACCACGGGAGGCGACGATCTCATCGACGGTGCCCTCGCCGGCGATGACACCGTCGAACACCTGCCGGGCAAGCTTGTCGTTGAGGCTCCCCTCGGCCAGGAGCTCCTCCACCCGCTTGATGTCGTCCGGCGTGACTCCGAGGGAGTCCAATTCGAGGCCTCGATCATTCGCGATGCGCGTCAGCTCGCCCGACCACCACTTGCGGGCCGCGGCCTGGTCGACTCCCGCGGCGATCGTCTCCTCGACGAGCAGCAGGGCACCCGCGTTGATGAGCGTCTGGAAGTCGTGATCGGAGACGCCCCACTCAGCGCGGAGGCGCGCCCGCTTGACCGATGGCGGCTCGGGCAAGGTCGCTCGGAGCTCCTCCACCCATTCGCGCGACGGTGCGACCGGGACCAGGTCCGGCTCCGGGAAATAGCGGTAGTCCTCCGCCTGCTCCTTCGAGCGCCCCGAGGTCGAACGCCCGGTGTCCTCATGGAAGTGCCGTGTCTCCTGGATTACTCGACCGCCGGAGGAAAGAACGGCAGCCTGCCGCTCGATCTCCGAGTGCACGGCTCGCTCAACGGAGCGCAGCGAGTTCACGTTCTTCGTCTCGCTGCGGGTTCCCCACGGATCGCCGGGAGGTGCCAGCGACACGTTGACGTCGCATCGCAGTGAGCCCTCCTCCATCCGGACATCGGAGACGCCAAGCCCGCGCATGAGGTCGCGTAGCTCAGTGACGTAGGCACGTGCGACCAGGGGTGCCAGCGAACCGGTTCCCTCGATCGGCTTGGTCACGATCTCGATCAGGGGAATGCCGGCGCGGTTGTAGTCGACGAGCGAGTAGTCGGCTCCATGGATGCGGCCCGTGGCACCGCCTGCATGCGTGAGCTTGCCGGTGTCCTCCTCCATGTGCACACGCTCGATCTCGACCCGGAACTCCCGAGGACCGTCGTCGGTCTCGACCGTGACGTCGAGGTAGCCGTCGAAGCAGAGCGGCTCGTCGTACTGGCTGACCTGATAGTCCTTGGGCATGTCCGGATAGAAGTAGTTCTTCCGGGCGAACCGACACCACTCGGCGATGCTGCAGTTGAGGGCAAGTCCCATGCGGATCGTGGACTCGACCGCCATTGCGTTGACCACCGGCATGGATCCAGGCAGGCCCAGGCACACCGGACACACCTGCGTGTTGGCCGCTGCCCCGAACTCCGTGGGGCACGAGCAGAACATCTTGGAGGCAGTGCCAAGTTCGACGTGCGTCTCGAGGCCCAGCACTGGATCGAACTTCTCGAGCGCCTGCTCGAACGGAATGGTGTCGTGGGTGGTGGTCACAGCTGCGGTGCCTCCTCGATGAGCTGGTGTCCCCAGCGGTCCACAAGCGCGGCTTCAAGTGCGCCGCCCACGCGATACAGGCGATCGTCGGCCATCGGCGGGGCCATGATCTGCAGACCCACGGGCAGGCCGTCCTCCGGCGCCAGCCCGATGGGAAGGGACATAGCCGCGTTGCCCGCAAGATTCACCGGGATCGTCGCGATGTCGTTCAGGTACATCGCCAGCGGGTCGTCCACCTTGTCACCGATTTTGAACGCCGTGGTGGGGGCTGTCGGCGACACCAGTACGTCGACGTCCTCAAAGGCAGCGGTGAAGTCCCGCGTGATCAGGGTGCGCACCTTCTGGGCCGAGCCGTAATAGGCGTCGTAGTAGCCGCTGGAAAGCGCATACGTGCCGATCATGATGCGTCGCTTCACCTCGGCACCGAAGCCCGCCTCGCGCGTGAGGGCCATGACCTCCTCGACCGAGCGCGAACCGTCATCACCCTCGCGAAGGCCGTAGCGCATGCCATCGAACCGGGCCAGATTGCTCGAGGCCTCCGAGGGAAGGATCAGGTAGTACGCAGCGAGGGCGTATTCGAAGTTGGGACAGGACACCTCGACGACCTCGGCGCCCAGATCCGTGAGGATGGCCACCGATTCCTCGAACCTCTGCCGGACCCCTGCCTGATATCCCTCGCCACCGAGTTCCCTGACCAGGCCGATGCGCATGCCCCGCACATCCGCCGCGCGAGCGGCGCCGACGACGTCCGGCACCTCGGCACGAATGGAGGTCGAGTCCCGAGGATCATGGCCGGCGATGACCGCGTGCAGCAGGGCGGTATCCATGACCGTTCGTGCACACGGGCCCGGCTGGTCGAGGGAGGAGGCCAAGGCAACCAGCCCGTACCGGGACACTCCGCCGTAGGTCGGCTTGACGCCCACCGTGCCGGTCACTGCGGCAGGCTGCCTGATCGAGCCGCCGGTGTCGGTGCCGATGGCCAAGGGAGCCTCGAAGGCAGCCAGGGCAGCTGCGGAACCACCCCCGGAACCTCCCGGGATCCGCTCCAGGTCCCACGGATTGTGGGTCGGACCGTACGCCGAATGCTCGGTAGACGAGCCCATCGCGAATTCATCCATATTCGTCTTGCCCAGAATGACGATGTCCGCCGAGCGGAGTCGTTCCACCACCGTGGAGTCGTAGGGCGGGCGCCATCCCTCCAGCACGCGTGAGCCGCACGTCGTGGGCACGCCAGTCATGGTGAGGACGTCCTTCAACGCCAAGGGCACCCCCGCAAGCGGGCCAAGTCGCTCCCCCGCAGCGCGCCGACGATCCACCTCCCGAGCCGAGGAGATGGCATCGTCGCTCAGGACATGAAGGAAGGCGTGAACTCGATCGTCGACAGACGCAATCCGATCCAGATGCGCACGCGTGATCTCCTCAGACGAGACCTCGCCCTCGACCATGGCCTGGGCGAGCACGCTCGCGTCCTGGCGAACGAGGTCGCCATCCATCGTCGCCATCGACTACTCCTCGTCCAGGATGCGCGGGACCCGGAATCGGTCGTCCTCCCAGGCCG
>JAIOXK010000038.1 GCA_021741645.1 Candidatus Nanopelagicales bacterium | reverse complement strand
GGGCAGACTCAAGGACTCCCTCGCGAGCAGCCGCGATCTCCTCGGCTGACAGCGTCCGATCAGGAGCACGGAACCGCAGCGCGAAAGCGAGGGACTTCTTGCCCTCGGGCACCTGCGGCCCTTCGTAGACATCGAACAACCGGACGGACTCCAGAAGGTCGCCCCCTCCCGCGCGCACTGCTTGCTCGACCTCTGCCGCCGAGACATCGCTGGCGACAACGAGTGCGATGTCCTCCTTCGCGAGCGGCTGGGTGCCGACCTGCGGAGCCGGGCGCACATCGGGTGCTGCCGAGATGACCGCATCGAGATCCATCCACATCGCCACTGAACGCTCCGGGATGCCTGTGGCCTCAATGACACGTGGATGCAGTTCACCGGCGAACCCGATGGGGGTGCCGTCGACCACGAGAGCCGCGCAACGACCCGGATGGAACGACGGGTCATCACCGCGACGAACCTCGAGGTTGACGCCGCAGGCATCGGCGACATCGTGGGCTACGGCCACGGCATCAGCCCACGTGGTCGGCTCTGGTGAGCCCCACCACCCCTGAGGCGCGCGGTTGCCGGCGAGGAAGGCCGCCACCTGCGTGGGCTGGTGCGGGAGAAGCGCGTTGAGGTCGCTCCACTCCTGATCGGAGGGCCGGCGGTCAACGGTCGGCCGCAGCTCGGTTTCTTCGGCCACCTGGCCCATGAACACCGAGCCAAGCTCGAAGAGCGCCAGATCCGAGGTGCCACGACCGATGTTGCGACGTGCTGCCGCGACCAGGCCGGGGAGCAGCGAACCACGCAGGTGCGGTTGCTCATCAGACATGGGGTTCGCGAGAGTCGGTGTGAGCCGCCGAGAATCGTCCGCGGGAATGCGCAGAGCATCGAGCTCGGCATCACCGACGAACGGGTAGGACAGCACCTCGACCAATCCGCGCGACGCCAGCACCATGCCCACCCGACGGCGAATCCGCTGTTCACGCGTCATGCCTCGCCCCAAGGGCGCGGCAGGAATCGTGGACGGCAGTTCGTCGTAGCCGATGAGTCGAATGACTTCCTCGACGAGGTCGATGGGATCGGTGAGATCGGGGCGCCAGGACGGGGGCGTCACGGCGAGCACCTCAGCGGTGTCATCCGCCATCGTGCATCCGACGGCCTGCAGAATGCGCACGACCATCACGCCCGGGATCTCCATACCGGCGACATCGCCCGGCTCGTTCACCGGAAGGTCGATGACGGTGGCCTCATGCGGGGCTTCGACCGCCGTCATGCCGACGTAGTGCCCACCACCATGCTCAAGGAGGAGCGCTGTCGCACGCGCCGAGGCATACGGAGCAAGGTCACGATCGACTCCACGTTCGAATCGACGAGAAGCCTCACTCGAGAGCTTGTGCCGACGCGAGCAGCGTGCGATGCCCGGTGCGGTGAAGTGCGCAGCCTCGAGGGCGATATTCGTCGTGTCGTCGTCGATCTCCGACTCAAGGCCACCCATGACGCCCGCCAGGCCGATGGGCCCGCGATCATCGAGGATCGCGAGGTCGTCGTCCGACAGCTCACGCGTGACATGGTCGAGAGTCTCGAACTTCGTGCCCGCCGGTACACGTCCGGCACGCACCGGGCCCTGCAGCTTGTCGAGGTCGAAGGCGTGCAACGGCTGACCGAGCTCAAGCATCACGTAGTTGGTCACATCAACCGCGAGTGAGACAGGGCGCATTCCACTTGCCGACAGGCGCTGCTTCATCCACAACGGCGATGGCGAAGCAGGATCGAATCCCACAACGGTGCGAAGGGTGAACAGATCGCAGGCCTCGGGAGCCTCGGTCGCGCACTCGGCCGGAGCGCGATCAGCCTGGGGCGCGGGAAGATCAGCGAGAACCAGACCCGGGTCTGCAAAGGCCGAGCCGTAGGCGATCGCGACCTCGCGAGCGATGCCGCGAATCGACAGCGCATAGCCACGATCCGGCGTGATCGCGATGTCGAGCACCTCGTCGCCGATGCCGATGAGCGGCTTGGCATCCGCACCAGCTACGGCTGTGCCTGCTGGCAGGACCATGATGCCGTCGTGATCCTCGCCGAGGCCCATCTCACGCTCGGAGCAGATCATCCCGTCAGAAAGGCGCCCGTAAGTCTCGCGCGAGGCGATCTCGAAGCCACCCGGCAGGACCGTTCCCGGCAGCGCCACGACAACAAGGTCATCCGCGGTGAAGTTCCGCGCTCCGCAGATGATGCCGCGGACTCCTCCACCGTCTTCGCCGACATCGACCTGGCAGAAGCGAATCGGCTTCTTGAAGTCGGTGAGCTCCTCGATCTCCAGCACACGTCCGACCACAAGCGGACCGTTCAGGCCCGCCCCGATCTCCTCGACGGTCTCGACCTCGAGCCCTGCGCGGATTAACCGTTCGGCGACATCGCGACCGGTCTGGTCGGCGGGGATGTCGACCATCTCCCGCAGCCACGACAGCGGCGCGCGCATCAGGCCTCCACCCCGAACGCCAGGGAGAAGCGCACATCGCCCTCGACCATGTCGCGCATATCGCTCACTCCATTGCGGAACATCAGCGTTCGCTCCACTCCCATGCCGAAGGCGAAGCCGCGGTAGACGGTCGGATCGATGCCCACTGACTGCAGGACCCGCGGGTTGACCATGCCGCAGCCACCCCACTCGATCCAGCCCTCACTGCCACAGGTGCGACAGGGGCGCTCGGGGTTGCCCACAGACTCACCACGGCAGACAAAGCACTCCAGGTCCACCTCCGCACTCGGCTCAGTGAAGGGAAAGTAGGACGGCCGCATCCGTGTGCGAATCCCCTCGCCGAACATCGACTCCGCGAAGTGATCGAGAGTTCCACGGAGGTCGCCCATCGTGATGCCGCGATCGACCGCGAGTCCCTCGATCTGGTGGAACACCGGAGTGTGCGTCGCGTCGAGCTCGTCAGTCCGGTACACCCGGCCCGGGGCAATCACGTAGACGGGGAGGTCCCGATCCAGCATTGCCCGGATCTGAATCGGCGAGGTCTGCGTGCGCAGCACGACGCCGCTGTCGGGAGAGCCGACGTAGAAGGTGTCCTGCATCGTGCGAGCGGGATGGTCTGGCGGGACATTCAGTGCGTCGAAGTTGACCCACTCGGCCTCGACCTCAGGGCCCTCGGCGATCTCGTAGCCCATCGCGACGAAGACGTCTGCCACACGCTCCATGAGCGTGGTCAGCGGGTGTCGGGCCCCACGCGCACTCCGATCGTACGGAAGCGTGACATCCACGGCTTCCTCGACGAGCACTCGTTCGTCGCGCTCGGTCTCCAACTCCACCTGACGGGCGTCGAGCGCCTGCTTGATCGCACCTCGTGCCTGACCTACGCGCTTGCCCGCTTCAGCCTTGGCCGCAGGCGGGAGCGCGCCGATCTCTCGGTTGGCGAGAGCCAGCGGAGATCGGTCACCGGCATGAGCGAGCCGGACCTCCTTCAGCGCAGAGAGGTCCCCCGCGTCCGCAATTGCGGCCAGGGCAGCAGCGACCATCGCCTCGACTGCCTCGGCGTTGAGACTGGCAACCTGCTTCGGGTCGAACGAGGTATTGGGACCGGACACGCCTACTCCCCCAAGACCACTCGGACAAGCTCATCCACGGACGCCTCAAGATCGCCCACCCCGTGAAGGATGAGCTCGGGCGCCTCTGGGGCTTCGTACTCCTGACCCACACCGGTGAGGTTGGGAAGGTTTCCGGCCGCCGCCTTGGCGTACAGGCCCTTCGTGTCGCGTTCGCTCACTACATCCAGCGGCGTGTCGACGTACACCTCGATGAACTGGTCGGGACCGAAGATCTCCCGAGCCGCGCGGCGATCACCAATGAACGGTGACACGAGAGCAACGAAGACGACGAGTCCTGCATCCACCATGAGCTTGCTGACCTCAGCCACCCGACGAACGTTCTCGGCGCGATCCTCGGCCGTGAAGCCGAGATCCTTGTTCAGCCCATGCCGCACGTTGTCGCCATCGAGGACGTAGGTATGCACACCGAGGGCGTGGAGCTTGCGCACAGCCGCGTCCGCGATCGTCGACTTGCCCGCGCCAGACAGGCCCGTGAGCCAGACGACCTTCGCATCGTGCCCCATCAAGAGGCGTCGGGCGTCCTCGTCGACCACGTAGTCATGCCGCACCACGTTGGTGGAGCGTCGCATGGCATGGCGCACCATCCCCGCCGCCACAGTGTCGGCGGTGACGCGGTCCACGAGCAGGAATCCGCCGGTGTCGCGGCACAGCGAATAGGGGTCCATCGGGATGGGCTTGTCGGTCGCCACTTCAACGCGACCGATGTCGTTCATCGAAAGGAGGCGGGCCGCATGCTCGTGTCCGGTCACCACATCGAGACGGTGGCGGACATTGGTCACGGTCGCCGGGACGGACCGAGAGCCGGACACCAGCAGGTATGAGCGCCCGTGAGCCAACGGCTCCTCTCCCAGCCACACCATGTCCGCTGCGAAACGATCCGAGGGCTGGAGCAGCTCACCCGCACCCGCACTGATGACGTCGCCGCGCGTGACATCGACCTCGTGATCCAAGGTGATGGTGACAGCGGCACCCTCTTCAGCCACGTCCAGCTCGGCGATGTGACCGTCGACGTGGAGGTCGTAGGTGACGATCCGGTCGACCTTGGCGGTGCGTCCTGAGTCGGCGATGATGACGTCGTCACCAGGCGATACCTGGCCGGACACGACGGTTCCGGCGTAGCCGCGGAAGTTCCCCTCGGCCCGGACGATGAACTGCACGGGGAACCGGAACGGCTCGTCCTGACCGGACTCGATCGGCTCCCAGTCCTCCAGTGCCTTCAGAAGTGTGGGGCCGGTGTACCAGGGCATGTTCGTGCTCGGCTCGGTGATGTTGTCGCCGACAAAGGCGCTGACCGGCACCGCGATCACCTCTGGGACATTGAGGCGGGCCGCGGTGACACGCACCGTCCCGACGATCTCCTCGAAGGTCGCATGCTCGTAGCCGACGAGGTCCATCTTGTTGACCGCAACGATGACCGTCTTGACGCCCATCAGCGCGCTGATCGTCAGGTGACGATGCGTCTGCGGACGCACGCCCCGAGCAGCATCGACCATGAGGATCGAGACGTCGCCATTGGACGCTGCCACGGCCATGTTGCGCGTGTACTGCTCATGTCCAGGTGAATCCGCCACCAGAACGCGCCGACCGTTAGGCAGGTTCATGTGCCGGTAGGCCACGTCGATCGTGATGCCCTGCTCGCGCTCGGCCTCAAGGCCGTCGGTGAGAAGTGAGTAGTCGATCTCGCCGACCGGGATCGTCGACCCACCACGACGCGTGCGCTTGGCGTACTCGAGCGTGTCGATCGGCACGGAGTTGGTCTCCGACAGGAGTCGGCCGATGAGCGTGGACTTGCCGTCATCGACGGATCCACAGGTGACCAGATGAAGCACAGGGGTCAGGGAACTGTTGCTGGCCACTAGAAGTAGCCCTCCTTCTTCTTGCCCTCCATGGACTCCGAACCACTCTCGCCATCGATCATCCGGCCCGAGCGCTCGGAGTACTTCGACCCTGCCATCTCCGCCACCAGCTGTTCCATGGTGTCGGCCGTCGACTCGACGGCGCCCGACAGCGGGTAGCAGCCCAGGGTGCGGAAACGCACCGAACGCATCTGCGGCTCCTCCCCCTCGCGCAGGGGCAGGCGGTCGTCGTCGACCATGATCCACATGCCATCGCGCTCGACCACCGGACGCGGCTTGGCGAAGTAGAGGTCAGGGATCGGGATGTTCTCGCGCTGGATGTACTTCCACACATCCAGCTCGGTCCAGTTGGACAGCGGGAAGACGCGCATGGACTGCCCGGGCGCCAACTGGGTGTTGGCCGTGCGCCAGAACTCTGGCCGCTGCTTGCGGGGATCCCACTGGTGACCTGGTTCACGCAGGCTGAAGATGCGCTCCTTCGCTCGGCTTCGCTCCTCGTCGCGCCGCGCACCGCCGACGGCAGCATCAAACCCATACCTATCGATGCCCTCGCGCAGGGCCACCGTCTTCATCAGGCGGGTGTACTCGTGAGTGCCGTGACTGAACGGAGTGACTCCCTCCTCGATCGCCTCGAGATTCTGGGCGATCCGCAGGTCCAGTCCGAGCTCCGCAGCCCGTCGATCACGGAACTCGATCATCTCGCGGAACTTCCAGCCGGTGTCGATGTGCATCAGCGGGAACGGAATCGGGGCCGGCGCAAAGGCCTTGACCGCCAGATGCAGGAGAACCGATGAGTCCTTGCCGATGCTGTAGAGCAGCACTGGATTCTTGAAGGCGGCTGCGGTCTCACGATAGATGTGGATCGCCTCGGCCTCGAGCTCGTCCAGGACAGCGTCGTAGGGCACGGACCCATGGCCCATGGAGGCCGTCTCGGCCGTAGTGGTCACTCGTGATTCCTCTCGTGAGACTGGTCGGTGAGGCAACTGCGCGATGCTCAGGCCTCGGAGTATGTCTCCATGGATGCGCCTGCGCTGAGACTGCCATCGCCGAAGGTGGGATCAGCGCCCTGAGCCGCGAGAGCCGCCGCACGAGCCTCCCGCTTGCTTGCCGCGAGTGCCTCCCCCTCAGCCAGTACCGCGGCATCGATCGGGGCAGACGGGATGCGGCTGACGCCATTCTTAGTCGTGATGTAGGCGTCCAGTTCAGGGCCGCTCTCGTACGAGGTGATGAGGCAGTAGCGCGGCTTATCGCTGGGATGCCATACCGCATGCCACAGGCGCTGCGTGTCGATGATCGCCTGCGTGCCGGCTGGCAGGGCGATCCGAGTCTCGGTCGAGGGGTCGTCGCGGTCCTCACGCAGGACCATGACGGTGTCGGGATCGTCGGTCAGGTTGAAGAAGGCTCGGACGATCCAGCCGGTGCCCTCAGGATTCAGGCGATTGTTGTCGTCACGATGCAGGTTGTAGAGGGTCTCGCCGTAGGAGTTGGGCTGCAGTTCGATAACCCGGCAGCGGCCGATGTTCGCGCCTGGCTCCTGCGCGCGTGCCACGAGCCGCGGCGCGACAGCCACATTCTCCGGCACCCAGACGCCGTCCTTGTCCGTCTTGGCCGGCGTGTGATTCCAGAAGCCGTTGCACTCCATGTCGCCATAGGCGCTGGCCAGTGGGGCGAACCGGGTGTCTCCCGAGGACTTCCAGTCGACGAAGGTGAGGTCCTCCCACTCGCGAGGGTCCTGAGCCTGGTCGTACGCATCGAGGACGACATAGCCCGTCTCCTGGAAGGCAGGCAGCGTCACGTAATCCGCCGGATTCATGGCCACAGTCTGTCACCTGAACCCGTTGGGGCCGAAAGCGCCGCTCCGGGCGCCGTGGGCCAGAACGTAGAGGATCACCGAGGCCGACACCGCCGCATTCAGTGACTCTGCCGTGGGCGCCATCGGAATGCGCACGGCGATATCAGCCGCCTGACGGGCCTCCTCGGAGACACCGTGGGCCTCCGATCCGATGACCCAGCAGGTGCGGGGGCAGACCATGCGCGAGTCGACCGCCTCGAACAGGCCCTCGTCTGCGTCACCTGTCGCTACCGCCAGCGCCCGGCCACGGGAGTGGACCGCCTCGATGATGACCGACATAGGCACGTCCGGAACCACCGGAACCCTGAACAGCGACCCGGTGGTGGAGCGCACGACCTTGCCGTTGTGAATGTCCGCACACTCCGGGGTGAGAAGGACACCCGCCACTCCGACGGCCTCTGCCGTGCGCAGGATGGTTCCGAGATTCCCCGGGTCGGAGATGCGATCGAGAATCAGGATCGGGGCGACGACCGAGAACACTTCGTCCAACGGTGGTGGAGTCAGCAGGTCGCACACAGCGAGCAGGCCCTGCGGGTGGTCGGTCTCCCCCATCGACGCCAGCACGTGCGGGTCGGCCCCAACGACTCGCGCGCCACCGCTCTCCGCCCGATCAATGATCTCGGAGAAATGGATGCGGGCGTCGTCATCCACGAACAGTTCATGGATGACGACGCCCGCATCGAGAGCACTTGCCAGAGCCTGCGGACCCTCAACGAGGAAGCGACCTGCCTTGCGACGCCCAGCGCGCGAGTGCAGCGCGCGGGCCGCCTTGGCACGGTCGGAGGAACTCGACGTCAGGTGCGGCGCTGAGCCCATCTCGTCTCGTCACGCAGGCCGATGCACTGCTGCCTAGGCAGCAGTGGTCGGCAGGTTGGCGCGTGAGACCTCCACGAGCGCCGCGAAGGCCGGAGCGTCATTCACGGCGAGCTCCGCCAGCATGCGGCGATCCACCTCGACACCCGCGGCCTTGAGGCCCTGGATGAAGCGGTTGTAGGTCATGCCGTGGGCGCGGCAGCCGGCATTGATGCGCTGGATCCAGAGCCGACGGAAGTCTCCCTTGCGGGTGCGACGGTCCGCGTAGGCGTAGACGAGCGAGTGGGTGACCTGCTCCTTGGCCTTGCGGTACAGCCGCGAGCGCTGTCCGCGGTAGCCGGATGCCCGCTCGAGCATCTCCCGGCGCTTCTTCTGCGCATTCACTGCGCGCTTGACGCGTGCCATGTCGTTCTCCTGTGATTCGGTGGGTCAGTCAGTGGGTGGCTACTGCCAGCGCCTCAGGGCGCTGCACGGTGGCCGGGTCGGGTCAGGTGACCCGGTGAGGTGTCGCCTCGGGTCAGTGCCCGAGCAGCTTCTTGACCTTCTTCGCATCGCCGGGCGCGAGGACCTTGTCGGCCTCGAGCCTGCGCTTGCGCTTGCTGGACTTGACCTCCAGCAGGTGGCGGCGGTTGGTCTGCTCGTGGGTGATCTTGCCCGAGCCCGTCACCTTGAAGCGCTTCTTCGCGCCACTGTGCGTCTTCTGCTTCGGCATGGTGCCTTCCTCGTTGTTCGGAGTGCGGACCGGCCCTGGGGACCGGGGTGGTCTAAGTGCTCAGGCGCTCTCAGCGGCCTGCTCATCGGCAGCTGATCGAACCTTCGCGGCGTCCTTTGCGACGTCTGACTTCTTGCGGTGCGGCGCGAGGACCATGATCATGTTGCGGCCGTCCTGCTTGGGCGTCGCCTCGACGAAGCCCAACTCGGTGACGTCCTCCGCCAACTTGGCCAGCAGACGCAGGCCCAGCTCGGGGCGGCTCTGCTCACGACCGCGGAACATGATCGTGATCTTCACCTTGTCGCCGCCCTTGAGGAACCGCTCGACGTGACCCTTCTTGGTCTCGTAGTCGTGCTGATCGATCTTCGGGCGGAGCTTCATCTCCTTGATGACCGTGTGCGTCTGGTTCTTGCGCGATTCGCGCTCCTTGAGCGCCGCCTCGTACTTGAACTTGCCGAAGTCCATCAGCTTGCAGACCGGGGGCTTGGCCAGCGGGGCCACCTCGACGAGATCGAGATCGGACTCCAGGGCCAGGCGCAGTGCGTCCTCAATGCGAACGACTCCGACCTGCTCGCCATTCGGACCGACAAGTCGGACCTCGGGCACGCGGATACGGTCATTGATCCGGGTTTCGACGCTGATGGCGCCTCCTCGCTGCTCGTTCTCGTGGCGACCCGCGTCCGAAAAGGCAGAAGGCCCTCGGCGCAGCGCGCACGAAGGCCTCGTCGGCAGAGGCCCCCAGAGGGCTCTGCGCTGGACCTGAGTGGCTTCACGTGGCGAGCACGTCGAGCGGCCAGCAGGTGGGAGTGAGGTCTCCGCTTGCGCGACCCGGATGCACGACCCAGGTCAGTCAGGTGGAAGGGTACCAGCCATGACGCTTCCCCCGGACAGCCTGCCCCCCATCGACGAGCGCCTCGACATCGCCGACGTGCCTGCGGTGGAGGTGGTCCTCACGGTGGCCATGCATCTGATGTCGGCCGGAGCAGTCGCGTGCGGCCTCGCGGACTCGTCGGACGATCGGCCAGCGCCTCCCGCCGACCTTGCTGAGGCGCGCATCCTGATCACCGCCCTCGCCGGACTCGTCACGGCGGCTGCTCCTCAGCTCGGCAGCATGCACGCCGCGCCCCTTCGGGACGGGCTGCAGGCCCTCCAGCGGGCCTTCCGCGAGGCCTCCCTGCACCCGGATGCGCCCGGCATGGGGCCGGGCGAGGACCTCACCGGCCCCGTCCTCTAGCCCACGGCCACCCCGATTCCCCCGGGGGCCAACTTCTGGAACTCAGGCCGGCTGCCGAGGATCCCGGCCGCCTGCTGGGCAAGGTCGGTCAGAAGTCGCCCGTCCGGGTGGCCACCCCCCACCGCCACCAGTCGCACCACGACATCGATCTCGGCCCGCTCCTCTCGGACATCGACCACGTGGGCATCCAGCCAGCCATCTGCGGTGAGCGGGGCCAGTGCAGCCTGCACCCGGGCATCCAGTTGCGTCAGGTCGAGTTGGTCGGCAAGGACGTCCAGCAGCGGGCCCTCCAGCACGATTCGCTGCGGGCCCGCAACATCGATGATGACGGCCGATGCGCCGTCGTCCACGGCGCCGCGAGCGACATCTCGCCCCCAGGCGGGCACTGGACGGGCCTCGGGGTTCCACTCCGACAGGCTGTCGACGCCGGTGAAGGCGAGCAGGCCCTTGTCACCGGCATCGTTGACCATCGACACCACGGCCATGTGGCTGTCCTTCTCGGCACCGTCGTCACCGACGGAATCGAGAACAGCAACAACGGTCGCCAGGAGTCTGACGTCACGAAGCGAGCGCGCAATGGCGATCAGATCCTGGGTGGACCGCGCATCGCGCATCAGTGCTCGAAGCGCCGGATCGGCCGTGCCATCGTCATCGGGAAATGCGGCAGCCGCCAAGCGTCTTCCGTCTCCCGCCACGCCGATATCGGTGTCTTCCCGCATGAACCGAGCCTAGGGGGCAGACTCAGCCGGTGACTTCCCCCCATTCCCGGCGCCCCTTCACCGTCTACCTCACGCTGGTGATGGTCGCCGTCAACCTGCGGATCGGCCTGACCAGCATTCCCACGCTCGAGGTCGAGATCCAGGCCGCGACAGGTTGGTCCAACGCGGCCATCGGGACGATCACGACGATTCCGGTGATCTGCATGGGCCTGTTCGCGCTCGCGGTGCCCCGGATCGCTGGGACGATCGGCAGGAGGCGAACTGTCGCGCTGGCCCTGGCCATACTCGTGGTGGCACTTGGCTCACGTGTCTTCGCCGGGCAGCCCATCGTGCTCACGGCGTCGGCCCTGCTTGTCGGAACGGCCATCGCCCTAGCGATGGGACTCGTGCCCAGCATCGTCCGCGGGCAGCTGCCTACCCGTATGGGCCGGGCGACGGGGATCTGGACGGGCGCCATGATGATCAGTGCGGCCGCGGGTGCCGCCCTCACCGTGCCCCTCGCTGAACTCTTCGGCTCGTGGCAGGCCGCCCTCGCCTTCTGGGCCCTGCCAGCGCTGGTGGGACTCGTGGTCTGGGCTGTGGTCGAGGGGACGCGAGACGCGCCCACAGGCACCACTCCCCCCGTGACCCAGTTGCGGGACATGCCCTGGCGCAGCCGACCGGCCTGGGCCATCACGGGCTTCCTGACTCTCAACTCGATCGTCTTCTACACGCTCGTCGCATGGCTGGCGCCATCCTTCGTGGACCGAGGCTGGACGCAGGCAGATGCGGGATTCCTGTTCGGCGCATTCACCGTGAGCCAGGTGGTCGCCGCGCTGACGATGCCCGCGCTGGTGGAGCGAGTGCACGCACGCCGAACCATCTACACCCTGTCGGTGATCGTGGTCGGAGTCGGACTCATGAGCATTGGCTTCCTCGACGGCGATGCCGTCATCGCAGCCGTCGTGATCATGGGCTTCGCACTCGGCGCAGGATTCGCCATGGGCCTGGCCCTGCTCAGCGAGTTCGCCCATGACATGCACTCGTCTGCACGGTTGACAGCCATGGCGCTCTTCGTCACCTACCTGGCCGCCTCCATCGGACCCTTCGTCGCCGGAGCCCTTCTCGATGCCGGGACCTCGTGGTCCACGCTCTACGTTCTCCTGGGTCTCGTGGCACTCCTGCAGACGCTGACCGTCTCGCCGTTGCGACGCGGGGTCTCAATCACCTGAACGCGCCGGATCACCTGAACGCGCCGGTGTCGGTCACAGACGGCAGGCGTGGATGTCGGTGACGAGAATGCCCCGCGCACCGAGTTCATACAGCTCGTCCATGATCCGATGCACATCCGCAGCCGGAACCATCGCTCGGACCGCTGACCACGCGGGATCCTGAAGGGCAGAGATCGTGGGCGACTCGATGCCCGGCGTCATCTCGCACGCACGGTCGAGGTGCTCGATTCGGATGTCATAGTCGACGAGCACGTACGAGCGCGCCACCATGACGCTGTGCAGTCGACGCAGGAACGTCTCGACGGCCGGCATCTCCGGTGCCCCCGTGCGACGGATGACGAGGGCCTCGGACACGAGAATCGGGTCGCCGACGAGTTCGAGGCCCGCCTTGCGCAGAGTCGTGCCGGTGGCGACCACATCGGCGACAGCATCGGCGACTCCGAGTGCGACTGCGTTCTCCACGGCCCCATCCAGATTGACCACTCGAGCCGAGATGCCCTCGCGCTCAAGAAAGTCCTCGAGGACGCCCGCATAGGAAGTGGCAATGGTCAGGCCCGCCAAGTCGGCCGGGGTGGCAACGCGGCCCTTGGGCGCCGCGAGGCGGAACGTTGAGGGAGCGAAACCCAACGGGACCACCTCATCTGCCTTGGCCCGAGAGTCCAGCAGCATGTCGCGCCCGGTGATGCCAACGTCGAGGGTGCCCTCGCCGACATAGATGGCGATGTCCCGCGGGCGCAGGAAGAAGAACTCGACATCGTTCTCCGGGTCCTGGACCACCAGCTCGCGGGTGCTGGCACTGCGCAGATAGCCCGCCTCCATGAGCATGCTCCGAGCCGGCTCCGCGAGCTGACCCTTGTTGGGAACGGCGACACGCAGCATGTCAGAGCCTTCGGTAGACGTCGTCGAGCGTGATCTCGCGGGCGAGCATCATGCACTGCAGGTGGTACAGCAGCTGGGAGATCTCCTCGGCCGTGCGCTCCTTGGACTCATGCTCGGCCGCCATCCACACCTCAGCGGCCTCCTCGACCACCTTCTTGCCGATGGCGTGGACGCCCGCATCGACCAGCCGCGTCGTGCCGGACTCCTCTTCACGGTACGTGAGCTTGTTGTTCAGTTCCGCGTAGAGCTCATCGAAGGTCTTCACGGTCACAGCCTATTCAGGCAGGGAGCACATCGATACCGTGCCCTACGCTCCCCGAGCGTCCTTGAGCAGACGGGCCGTAACCAGCGCAGCCGCCGCAGCCTCGGTCCCCTTGTCCTCTGGCGAGTCAGGGAGCCCGGCGCGGTCGAGCGCCTGCTGCTCGTTGTCGGTGGTGAGCACGCCGAATCCGACAGGAGTCCGTGCGTCCAGCGCCACACGGGTGAGGCCGTCAGTCGCGGCCTTGGCCACGAAGTCGAAGTGGGGCGTCCCGCCGCGAATGATGACTCCCAGGCAGATCACCGCGTCGACCTGCGGATCGACGGCCACCTCCTGAGCGACCACCGGGAGTTCGAAGCAGCCCGGCACTCGGACCAGGCGGTGGCGTGCCCCAGCACGATCGCACTCCGACTGAGCACCGGCGATCAGGCCCTCCATGATGACCTGATGCCAGGACGCTGCCACGATGACGACATTCAATCCCGTGCCATCGGCCCGGAGCTCGGAACTGCCCGCCCCACTCATGTCAGGCCGTCCGCACCCGTGACGTCGTGACCCATCCGCGTGATCTTGGTCTGCAGGTACGCCTCGTTGTGTGGGTTGCTCTGGACGGTCAGCGGAACCCGCTCGGCGATCCTGAGGCCATAGCCCTCAAGCCCGGCCCGCTTGGCTGGATTGTTGGTGAGGAGGCGCATGCTCCGAATACCGAGATCAGCAAGAATCGAGGCGCCTGTGCCGTAATCGCGCGCGTCGGCTGGCAGCCCAAGGTCGAGATTGGCGTCGACGGTGTCACGGCCGCTCTCCTGCAGGGTGTACGCCTGCAGCTTGTGCAGCAGGCCGATACCGCGGCCCTCGTGGCCCTTGACGTAGAGAATGACGCCTCGACCCTCGTCAGACACCGCTCGCATAGCCGCGTGGAGCTGCGGGCCGCAGTCGCAGCGCAGGGAGCCCAGAACGTCGCCGGTGAGGCACTCGGAGTGCACCCGCACCAGAACATTCTCGCCGTCGCCGATGTCGCCCTTGACGAGCGCAATGTGCTCGGTTCCATCGAGATCGCACCGGTAGCCATGAGCGGTGAAGTCACCGAACTCCGTCGGCAATTCGGCCACGGCCACCTTCATGACAAAGGACTCGTGCGCTCGGCGATAGCGAATCATGTCGGCGATGGAGATCATCAGCAGTCCGTGCTGGTCGGCGAAGGCGCGGCACTCGGGTGCCCGCATCATCGTCCCGTCGTCATTGACCATCTCGCACAGCGCGCCCGACGGGCTGAGCCCCGCCATGCGGGCCAGATCCACGGCTGCCTCCGTGTGACCGGCACGACGCAGAACACCACCGGGCACCGCACGCAGGGGCATCACATGACCGGGTCGAGTCAGATCGAAAGGCTCTGTCGCCGTATCCGATAGAACGCGGATCGTGTGTGCACGATCCTCGGCCGAGATGCCCGTACCAACGACTGACCGCGCATCGACGCTGATCGAATACGCGGTGCCCTTGCGATCCTCATTGACTGCCGTCATGGGGGGAAGGTTGAGTCGGTCGAGAACGTTGCCATCCATCCCGACGCAGATGTAGCCCGAGGTGTAGCGGATCATGAAGGTGGTCAGCTCGGCGTTGGCCTTGGATCCGGCGAAGATGAGATCGCCCTCGTTCTCCCGGTCCTCATCGTCCACCACGATGACCGACTCGCCGCGACCGATGGCTGCGATCGCCTCCTCGACCGAGTCAAGGCGTACGCCGTCCGTGCTCCTCGAGACCGCTGTGTCCGCAACGGGAGTGGCGTTGTCGAGCTGGGGCGTCGCAACATCCTTCTCCGCTTGGGAGAAGAGTTCGTCCGCCGGGATCATGGGTTCCTCCACTCGATGAGCCGCTCGACGTACTTGGCCATCGCATCGACCTCGATATTGACTGGGTCCCCCACTCTACGAGTCCCCAGGATCGTCTCGCTGAGCGTGGTCGGGATGAGCGACACGCTGAACGAGGAGTCATCCACATCCACCACCGTGAGGGACACCCCATCAACCGCGATCGAGCCCTTCTCCACCACATACCTGGCCAGACCATCGGGCAGATCGATGCGCACGATCGTCCAATGCTCGGTCGGCTCAATAGCTGAGATTCGCCCAACCCCATCGACATGCCCCTGGACGAGATGCCCACCGATCCGCGAGTCCATCCGAGCCGCGCGCTCAAGGTTCACCTCTGCTCCAGCAACGGCCACCGCCAGCGAGGTGCGCCGGATGGTCTCAGCCATGACGTCCGCGGTGAATCCCTCTGCCAGCACGTCGACGACGGTCAGGCACACACCGTTGACTGCGATCGAGTCCCCCGGCTTCGTGCCTTCCATGACTGTGGAGCCCTTAATCGTCAGACGGGCAGCATCCGTGAGCGGCTCAACGGCGGAGACCGCCCCTCGCTCCTCAACGATCCCGGTGAACATCGATCACTCCTTCCACGACTACATCCTCCCCTACGACGCGCATGCGTCGGACTCGCACATCGATCGTGCGATCTAGGGGCGGCAAGGCAACGGGACCATCTCCGAGGATCGAAGGGGCGATGAACCACAGGACCTCGTCCACAAGCCCCTCCTCCAGAAGCGCCGCTGCCAGTGTGGGGCCGCCTTCCACCAGCACGTGCTGCACGTCGCGAGCATGCAGGTACGCCATCAAGGCGTGCAGGTCACGGCCAGCGAAGACAAGGGTCTCCGCCGACCCGTCCTCAATGCGGGCACCGTCCGGGATCGCGCGATTGCCGACCACCACCCGCAGGGGCTGACGACTCATCAGTGCACCGTTGGCATGGCGTGCGGTCAGCGATGGATCGTCCGTCAGCACGGTGCCGATGCCGACCACAATCGCATCGACACGGGCCCGCCACTCATGCGAGATGCACTGCGCTTGCTGTCCCGTGATTGGCGTGGGACCGCCCGTGGCATCGGCAACACGTCCGTCGAGACTCATCGCCGTCTTCAAGGTGACCAGCGGGCGCCCGAAGTCCCGGGAGTGCAGCCACGCGCGTGCGACATAGCGGGCCCCGTCGCCTTCCACGCCGTCGATCACCTCCAGCCCAGCGGCCCTGAGCACGTCAGCGCCTCCCCCGGAATCGCCCCCCGGGTCGTCGACGGCATATACGACCCGAGCGACTCCCGCTTCGATGAGCGCATCGGCACATGGGCCGGTTCGTCCTGTGTGCCGACACGGTTCAAGCGTCACCACGGCGGTTGCTCCACGAGCCCGCTCACCCGCCTCTGCAAGGGCCACGACCTCAGCATGCGGGGTTCCGGTGCCACGGTGATACCCGCTCCCGACGACCGCACCTGCGGCATCGACGATGACGCATCCGACGCGGGGATTGCTGCTGGTGGCCACGTCGGGGCTCATCGCCAGGTTCACCGCCTGACGCATCAGCGCCGACCATGGCGACTCTTCGGAGCTCACGGGCGCGCGGCGTTCTCTGCCTCGGCTCTCAGCTTCTCGACCATCACCGCCGGGTCGTCGCTGCGAAAGACCGACGAGCCGGCCACGAAGACGTCAGCGCCAGCGAAGGCCGCCCGTTCGATCGTGCCCGGACCCACTCCGCCGTCGACCTGCACCCAGATATCGGCATCGGAGGAATCCGCCAGGCGCCTGGCCGCACGCACCTTGGGAAGCATGTCCTCCATGAAGGCCTGCCCGCCGAAGCCCGGCTCGACCGTCATCACCAGAATCATGTCGACGTGGCGAATGACCTCGGCGATGGCGTCGATTGAAGTAGCGGGCTTGAGCGCCACCCCGACTCTCGCCCCGGCTGCACGGATCTCCTTGGCCACCTTGACCGGTGCTCGAGTGGCCTCCACATGGAAGGTCACGCTCCCCGCACCGGCCTCGGCGTAGGCCGGGGCCCATCGTCCGGGGTCATCGATCATCAGGTGGCAGTCCGCTGGCGTATCGATGTGCTTGAGGAGGCTCTCCACCACCGGCAGGCCGAAGGTGAGGTTGGGCACGAAGTGGTTGTCCATGACATCCAGATGCACCCAGTCGGCCACAGCCGCGATGCGCTCGACCTCGCTGGAGAGCCGGGAGAGGTCCGCGTTCAGAACACTCGGTGAGATCTGCATGCCCATGGAGGAAGGCTAGTCGCGGAACCTCTCTGTCCCCAACAGCGCGTTCCAGTACAGCCGTTGCACGGCGAGAGCATCCTGTCGCGTCTGCGCATCGGCCAACTCC
>JAIOXK010000037.1 GCA_021741645.1 Candidatus Nanopelagicales bacterium | reverse complement strand
GCTGCCGTCTTGCGTGCAGGTGCCTTCTTGGCTGCGGCCTTGCGGGCCGGTGCCTTGCGGACTGCCTTCTTGGCTGCCGTCTTGCGTGCAGGTGCCTTCTTGGCTGCGGCCTTGCGGGCCGGTGCCTTGCGGACTGCCTTCTTGGCTGCCGTCTTGCGTGCCGGAGCCTTCTTCACTGCGGCCTTGCGGGCCGGTGCCTTGCGGACTGCCTTCTTGGCTGCGGCCTTGCGGGCCGGTGCCTTGCGGACTGCCTTCTTGGCTGCCGTCTTGCGTGCCGGAGCCTTCTTGGCTGCGGCCTTGCGGGCCGGTGCCTTCTTGGCGGTCTTCTTGGCTGCGGCCTTGCGGGCCGGTGCCTTGCGGACTGCCTTCTTGGCTGCGGCCTTCTTTGCAGGACGCTTCGCCGTCTTCTTGGCTGCGGCCTTGCGCGCCGGAGCCTTCTTCACTGCCTTCTTGGCTGCGGCCTTACGAGCCGGTGCCTTGCGAGCAGTCTTCTTTGCAACCGCCACGTTGCCTCCCGTGTCAGTGGACCTCGCATTGTGCGAGGTTCCTTGTGGATAACTGTGACAGTTCAGCACGTCAAAGGCAAAGCCATTCGCGTGTAACGACACGCGCGTGTCATGACACGCGCTGTGCACGCGCGCGCACAACGTGCTTGGGCATGACGTCAAAGCGTTCACGCTTCGAATGCTGGTGGAGTCCGATGGCGCGTGCAGGGCAGTGTCTACGCGTGTCATGACGCACTGCTCCGTCGCGCGATCGCATGCGACCTGTGCAAGGATCCGGCCTTATGACTTCGACTGCACCAGACCCGCGCCAGTTGCCCGATGTCTCGTCACTCTCGGTGGGAGTGCTGGGGGGAACAGGAGAGCAGGGACGCGGGCTCGCGCGCCGACTCGCGATGGCAGGACACCGCGTCACGATTGGTTCGCGTAGCGCAGAGCGTGCACAGCAGATCGCCGACGAGATGGCTGTCGGGATCACCGGAGCTGACAACGACGCGTGTGCGCGCGGTTCGGACATCGTGATCGTTGCGGTGCCGTGGGACGGACATGCCGAGCTGCTGGCGACCTTGCGCGAGGCCCTTGCCGGCAAGGTGGTGATCGACTGCGTCAACCCGCTCGGTTTCGACAAGCAGGGAGCCTTCGCCCTTCCGGTGCCAGAAGGGTCTGCAGCCCAGCAGGCGGCAGGCATCCTGGCGGACAGTTCGGTCGTGGCGGCGTTCCATCACATCTCGGCAGTACTGCTGCTAGATGAATCGGTCGACGAGATCGACACCGATGTGCTCGTCCTGGGCGACGACCGTGAGGCCACTGACACGGTTCAGGCGCTGGCGTCGAGGATCGCGGGCATGCGAGGCATCTACGGTGGGCGGCTTCGCAACGCAGGTCAGGTCGAGGCGATGACGGCGAACCTCATCTCGATGAACCGCCGCTACAAGGCCCATGCGGGCCTGCGCATCACCGACGTCTGACTGGTCCGCTGGCTGGTCCGCCGACTGGTCCGCGAGGTGACGCTGTGAGAAGAGGCGTCAGGAGTATGACTGCTCGGCACTCGGAAAGGTGCCCTCGCGCACGTCATTGCCCCAACGAGTCACGGCATCGAGCATGACCCCGTGAACGTCGGCGTATCGCTTGACGAATTTCGGGGCCGGGCCAGAGGTCATTCCGACGAGGTCCTGCCAGACGATCACCTGAGCGTCGGTGGCCGCACCGGCGCCGATGCCGATCGTCGGGACGCTGAGCATGTCGGTGACGCGGGCCGCGAGTTCGGCGGGAACGGCCTCGAGCACGATTGCGCTCGCTCCTGCTGCCTGCAACTCCTTCGCATCGCGTAGCAGCACGTCGCCGGCCTCGCCGCGTCCCTGCACGCGATAGCCACCCAGCGAGTTGACGGACTGAGGGGTGAGGCCAAGGTGACCGATGACCGGAATCCCAGACGAGGCAAGCGTCTCAATCTGCGGAACCATCGCGATGCCGCCTTCGAGCTTGACCCCGTGCGCGCCGCCCTCCTTGACGAAACGAGCCGAGGTCTCAAGGGCCTGAGCGGCTGACGCCTGATAGGAGCCGAACGGGAGGTCGGCGATGACGAGCGCTGTGGGGGCACCCCGCACCACCGCTCGCACCAGGGGCAGCAGTTCGTCGATGGTGACGGGCAGTGTGGAGTCGTGTCCGTAGACAACCATGGCCGCTGAGTCGCCGACGAGCAGTGCCGGGATCCCTGCCTCATCGAAGATGCGCGCGCTGAGTGCGTCATAGGCCGTGATCATCGGCCACTTCTCCCCGCGGAGTGTGGCCTCCTGAAGATCGCGCATAGTGACGCGACGATCCTTGGTCTGCGCATGGAAGGACATGTCGATCTCCAATCTCGAGGCTCCCCGCGGAGTCCCCGGACGAGATAACTGTGGCACATCGGAGATCGGATCGCTAGGTCAGCCCTGCATGGGATCAACGTCGCCAAGGGCTACGGTTCGATCGAGAGGCACCCGGCAGCGACTTGGATGCCCGCCCACCCACAGGCTGGAGTGACCGTGAACCCGACTGATGACGGCTGGATGACTTCTGGTGAGGGGCATCCGCGTCGGTGGGCCATTCTGGCGGTCCTCGTCGTCAGCCTCCTTGTGGTGGTCCTCGACAACACCGTCCTGAACATCGCACTGCCCACGATTCAGGCGGACCTGGGTGCAACCCAGAGCGAACTCGTGTGGGCGATTGACTCCTACATCCTGGTCTTCGCATCGCTGCTGTTCACCTGGGGCGTTCTGGGTGACCGCATCGGACGCAAGCGCGTGCTGATGATCGGGCTCTCGGTGTTCGGCGTCGCCTCGGCGGCCTGTGCGTTCTCCGATACGCCCGCCATGCTCATCGCGCTGCGAGCGCTCATGGGCGTGGGCGGGGCCGCGGTACTGCCCGTCACGCTGGCGATCATCACGGTCGTCTTTCCCCCGCATGAGAGGGGCAAGGCGATCGGCGCCTGGGCCGGAGCGGTGGGCGCGGCCGTGGCGCTGGGACCGGTGCTCGGGGGGATCCTGCTCGAGCATCCGGCATGGAGCAGCTGGCTGACCGGCAATGACTGGGGCTCGGTGTTCTTGATCAACGTGCCCATCGTCCTGATCGGGCTGTTCTTCATCCTTCGCATCGTTCCCGAGACCCGCGACCCCCACCCCCGGCGACTGGACCTCGTCGGCCTCGTCGTGTCTGCCGCGGGGCTCGTCCTGATCGTCTACGGCATCATCGATGCGTCGTCCACGCGTGACTGGTTCGCGCCGTCGGTGATCGTTCCGATCGTCATCGGCGTGGCGCTGATCGCCTTCTTCATCTGGAATGAGGCACGCAGCGACCACGCGAGCTTCGACGTCTCGCTGTTCAAGAACAGGGGATACGCCGTAAGCCTCAGCGCGGTGAGCCTGTCGTTCTTCGCACTCTCCGGCATCACGTTCTCCCTGCCCTTCTACCTCCAGGTGCTGCGCGGATACAGCACGCTCGAGGCGGGACTGTGCTTCCTGCCCTTCGCCGTCGGCCAGCTTCTCGCGGCGCCGCGGAGTGCAGCCATGGTCAAGAGATTCGGCTATCGAACGGTGATGACCACCGGCCTCGTCATGGTGGCGATCGCCCTTCTCGCGCTATCGCGACTGGAACTGGACACCGAGCTCTGGCTGATTCTTGTGTTCTTCTTCCTCTTCGGATTCGGCATGGGAAACGTCATCGCGCCGGGATCCACCGTGCTGCAGAACGTCTTGCCACTAGCCCGAGCCGGTGCGGGATCTGCGGTGCAGAACACCGTGCGCCAGGTGGCTGGGGCGTTCGGCGTTGCGGTGGTCGGGACGGTCCTCGCCACCCAGTACGCAGCGAACCTCGACACCGCGGTCAAAGAGGCTCCCGTGCCGGTGGATCCGGAACTCGTCGCGGCGGCCTCGGAGTCCGTCGTCGCAGCCGACGTGATCTTGGATCAGGCAGCAGCCAGCGGCATGCCGGCCCCTCTCGTGGAGACGTTGCGGCAAGGAGCCTTCGAGTCCTTCCTGAGCGCCGCTCACGTGACGTCCTATATCTCCGCAGCGATCGTCATCATCGCTGGGCTTGTCGTGTTCTTCCTGCTGCCGGTGATCACCCCTCCGGAGCGTCGCGAGCTACCTGTCTCAGTGCCGGAGGAGGTGCTCCTGTCGGATGATGAGTCCCTGACGGGGGAGTCCACCCAGGTGCGCGTGGCGCAGGAGACTCTTCGGTACTCGCACGAGCTGACGGAGGAGCTGGACGCGGGCGATTCGTCCGAGGATCCAGGTTCAGTCCCGCGGTGAGGCCTCACGCCACCGGTTGGTGATCGGCAGTCGCCGATCACGACCGAAGGCACGCAGCGAGATCTTGGTCCCCGGCGGGTACTGACGCCGCTTGTACTCCGCGAGGTCGGTGAGGCGAAGAATGCGCTCGACGGTCTCCGGGTCGAAACCGGCAGAGACGAGGTCGGCGGCGCTGTGATCCCCGCCGATGTAGCGCTCGAGCATGAGGTCGAGGTCCTCGTACTCCGGAAGTGAGTCGCTGTCGCGCTGATCGGGGCGCAGTTCGGCACTGGGTGCCTTCTCGATGCTGTTCGGAGGAATCGGGGCCGTCAGGCCACCCGCTTCGGCCCGCGCGTTCCGCCATCGCGCAAGCTCCCAGACAAGGGTCTTGGGAACGTCCTTGATGGGTGCATATCCGCCTACGGCATCGCCATAGATCGTCGAGTAGCCCACAGCGAGTTCGCTCTTGTTGCCGGTGGCGAGCACCAGGTGCCCCTCGGCATTGGACAGGGCCATGAGCGTGGTTCCTCGCACCCGTGCCTGGAGGTTCTCCTCGGCAAGACCTGAGAGGTCCATGGAAGACAGGTACGCCTCCACCATGGGGGCGATCGAGATCGTCCGAATGGACAGGCCTGTGCGCTCGGCGAGGTCGTAGGCATCAGCCACGGAGTGCTCGGAGGAGTAGACGCTGGGCATGGCAACGCCGAAGACCCGATCCGGCCCGAGCGCGTCGACGCTGATGGCCGCGACAAGGGCCGAGTCAATGCCGCCACTGAGCCCCAGCAGAACGGACTCAAAGCCGTTCTTGTCGACGTAGTCGTGCACGGCCATGGTCAACGCGCCGTAGACCTCGCCGAGAGAGTCCAGTCGCTCCGTCACCGTCCCAGGGGATGGGCTCGGCGTATCGGTCGTGACGTCGACGACGAGCAGTTCCGTGGCGAACTGGGCCGCTCGTGCCAGCAGGGTTCCGTCACGTGCGACGACCAGCGAGTCGCCATCGAAGACGAGTTCGTCCTGACCACCGGTCATGTTGCAGTACGCCAGAGTCGCCCCGGCCTCACGTGCGCGGCGCTGGCACAACTCGAGTCGGACATCATCCTTGTCGCGTTCGAACGGTGACGCGTTGAGCACAGCGAGGACATCGGCGCCGGCATCGCGTGTCCAGGAGACCGGACCTCCCTCACGCCACAGGTCCTCGCAGATGGCCAAGGACACCGTCACGCCATCGACCTCGACGATGACCGGCTCATCGCCGGAGACGAAGTAGCGGGCCTCGTCGAACACCCCGTAATTGGGCAGATGGTGCTTGATGTACCGGGCGGTGACTCGACCCTGATGCAGGACGCCAGCCGCATTTACCGGGCGCCGGCGAGGCTCGCCTGCTCGCCCGGACCCGATGTCGTCGAGATGGTCGAGGTACCCGACCAGGCACACGAGGCCGCCGTGCCCGTCGTCGGCGAGGCTGGACGCGAGGGAATCCAGCGCTGCCCGAGAGGCCTCCTGGAACGAGGGGCGCAGGGCCAGGTCCTCCACCGGATAGCCGGTGAGCGCCATCTCGGGGAGCACCACGAGCCGAGCGCCAGCGATGGCGGCCTCCGCGACACCCGCTCGAATCAGCTCGGAGTTTCCGGCGAGATCACCCACGGTGGGGTTCATCTGGGCGAGGGCAAGGCGCAGGGTGGGCACCGGATGAGGGTACTGCGGCCGGCTCGCCCGGCATCTCCTGATGAAAGCCGATGCCAGAAAGGTTGCCCGGTTAACCCCGATGTAACACGGCGAGGGCCACTATGAGGGCATGGACAAGCAGGCTGAGTTCGTGCTCCGCACCATCGAGGAGCGAGACATCCGTTTCGTACGACTGTGGTTCACCGACGTGCTCGGGACCTTGAAGTCGGTGGCCGTCGCGCCTGCCGAACTGGAGGGCGCCTTTGCCGAGGGAATCGGCTTTGACGGCTCGGCCATCGAGGGCTTCACGCGGGTCTACGAGTCGGACATGATCGTCAAGCCTGATCCGTCCACCTTCTCCATCCTTCCGTGGCGCAGCGAGGGCCCCGGTGTCGCTCGGCTCTTCTGCGACATCCAGATGCCCGATGGATCACCCTCCTACGCCGATCCCCGCTATGTGCTCAAGCGCACGCTGACCAAGGCGGCCGACCTCGGCTTCACCTTCTATACCCACCCTGAGGTCGAGTTCTATCTGTTCGAAGGCCGGCCCAAGGCTGGCGAGGTTCCGGTTCCCGTCGACTCGTACGGGTACTTCGACAACACGCCCCATGGCATGGCGCACGACTTCCGGCGGCAGGCGATCACGATGCTGGAGCAGATGGGCATCTCTGTGGAGTTCAGTCATCACGAGGGTGGGCCAGGCCAGCAGGAGATCGACCTGCGTTACGCCGATGCCCTCACCACGGCAGACAACCTCATGTCCTTCCGCCTCGTGGTCCAGGAGGTGGCACTGGAGCTGGGCATGTATGCGTCGTTCATGCCCAAGCCGTTGTTCGATCAGCCGGGCTCAGGCATGCACACGCACCTCTCACTCTTCGAGGGTGATCGCAACGCCTTCTTCGAGGCGGGTGCGGAGTACCAGCTCTCCAAGGTTGCGCGCTCCTTCATCGCCGGCCTGCTGGTGCATGCACCGGAGTTCACGGCGGTGACCAACCAGTGGGTTAACTCTTACAAGAGGCTGGCCGGTGGCGGAGAGGCTCCGGCGTGGATCTGCTGGGGCCACAACAATCGGTCGGCGCTCATTCGGGTGCCGATGTACAAGCCGACCAAGGGAAACAGCACGCGCGTGGAGTTCCGCTCCCTGGACAGTGCCGCGAATCCGTACCTCGCCTTCGCCGTTGTGCTCGCCGCCGGTCTGAAGGGGATCGAGGAGGGCTACGAGCTTCCCCGCGGAGCCGAGGACGACGTGTGGGCCCTCACGTCGGCGGAGAGGCGTGCCATGGGGATGGCACCTCTGCCGGCGAGCCTGAATCAGGCCATTCAGGCGATGGAGCAGTCCGAACTCGTCGCGGAGACGCTCGGCGAGCACGTCTTCGAGTTCTTCCTGCGCAACAAGCAGGCCGAATGGGAGGACTACCGACGCCAGGTCACCCCATGGGAACTTGACCGGTACCTGCCCTCGCTGTGACCTCCGGCCTCTGCTCGGCCCGATAGATTCCGGTCATGACCGCTGCATCCTCGATGTCTTCTGGCGCCCGTCGTCCGGTGGTCCTCGTGATCCGCAACGACGACACCTGCCCGCCCGCACTCGTGGGCGAGTGGCTGCTGGAGGACGGGCTGGAACTGCATGTCATCGCAGCGGATCAAGGTGAGCACGTGCCGGCTCAGGTGCCGGAGGGCGTCGACGCGATTGTCCCCTTGGGGGGAGTCATCGGTGCCAACGACGATCACCGTGCGCCGTGGCTTGAGGCGGAGCGATCACTCCTGCGTGACGCGGTGGAGTCGGGCGTGCCGGTGCTGGGCATCTGCCTCGGTGGCCAGCTGCTGGCCGCTGCCATGGGTGGAGTGGTCACGGCGAGTGACACCTCGGAGGTGGGGGTGACGGAGATTCTGCGCACTCTGGACGGCCTCGGTGATCCGGTGATCTCCCAGGCGGCCACGGTCAACGGCGACACCGTGCCCGCTGCGCAGTGGCACCTGGACCATGTGGCGGAACTCCCGGACGGAGCAGTCCTGCTGATGACCAACCCAGCATGCCGGGTGCAGGCCTTCCGGCTGGGTGAGTCGGCATACGGACTCCAGATGCATCCGGAGGTCGATGTCGAGGTGTTCACGAGCTGGGTTGCCGATGCGGACGAGAACGTTCCGCGAACCGCCGTGACCGCGAGTGAGGCACTCGCGTCCGTCGTCGAGCGTCAGCAGGATCTCATCAGGGCATGGCGTCCGGTGGTGCGCGCATGGGGAGAGCTGGTCTGGCTGCGATCGCGAACCCTGCAGTCGGACCGTGTCGGGGGAGACGCGCCGGCCAGATGAGTGGACGCATAGACACCGACACCGGCCGGCTGATCCGGGCAGGGCTGTCGGATCTCGACCTGGCACGCCGCCTGCTGGCCAGCCAGCAGCTGGCGCCTCTCCTTGCGGCGGACATCGACGGGAACCTGCTGGCGGATCTCAGCGGTGCGGCTGATCCGGATCTGGCGTTGCTGCTTCTTGTCCGAATCCTCGAGGCGTGTGATGCGCAGCAGGCTCATCGACTGACGTCGTCGCTTGCGGCTGATGGTGATCTGCGGCGGCGAGTGATCGAGGTCATCGGCATGTCCGAGGCTCTGGGGGAGTTCATCGAGCGGCACCCCGAGGAATGGGAGACGCTGGCCGATGCTGAGGCGCTGAGCGAGGCGCCTTCCCAGCGACGCGCCCGGGCATTGCTTCTCGAGGCAGTCGGTGCCCATCCGGATGATCCGACACCGGTCGCGAGTGGGCATGACGAAGACGTGCTGGACGCTCTGCGAGTTGCCTATCGGCGCCTGCTGCTGGGCATTGCCGCGCGTGATCTCAGCGGACTGGCGCCCATGGAGGTCATCGGCCGATGGCTGGCCGACCTCGCGGATGCGGTCATCGAGGCGGGGATCGCCATCGCCCGGTCAGAGGTCGGTGATGGTTGGGATGCCTGTCATTTCGCCGTGATCGGCATGGGCAAGTGCGGTGCCCGCGAACTCAACTACGTCAGTGACGTCGACGTGATCTTCGTGGCCGAGGCGAGCGAGGGCGCAGGGGAGGACGAGGCGCTTCGGGTGGCGACGCGACTGGCGACCGGGCTTATGCGGGCCTGCAACGCGGTGACGCCGGAGGGAAGCATCTGGGAGGTTGACCCGAACCTCCGGCCCGAGGGAAAGCAGGGCGCACTGGTCCGGACCGTGTCGTCCCATCAGGGGTACTACGAGCGCTGGGCTCAGACGTGGGAGTTCCAGGCCCTTCTCAAGGCTCGGCCGGTGGCCGGTGATCTTGCCCTCGGCGAGCGCTACGTCGATGCGGTGCACCCCTTCGTCTGGAGTGCTGCTGACCATCCCACCTTCGTTGAGGATGCCCAGGCCATGCGGCGCCGCGTGGTCGAGAACGTGCCGGCCCGACTCGCCGAACGCGAGATCAAGCTCGGTCCCGGCGGGCTGCGAGATGTCGAGTTCTCCGTGCAGCTCCTTCAGCTGGTCCACGGACGCAGCGACGTCATGCTCCGCAGTGCCAACACCCTGGAGGCCCTCGAGGCGCTCGCAACGTGGGGATACGTCGGGCGTGACGACGCATCCACGCTCGGTGAGGCGTACCGATTCCTGCGCACGCTGGAGCATCGAATCCAGCTCCATCGTCTTCGTCGGACGCACACCATGCCCGACGATGATGCGGACCTGCGTCGGCTTGGCCGATCCCTGGGTTACCGTCAGAATCCGGTAGCCGAGCTCCTTGACGTGTGGAAGGGACATGCACGTCAGGTCCGACGTCTGCACGAGAAGCTCTTCTACCGCCCGCTGCTGAACGCCGTGGCACGTCTGGATGCGGGCGAGGCGAGGTTGAGCCCTGATGCGGCAGAGCAGCGGCTGAAGGCCCTCGGCTACGCCGACCCCGCGGGTGCATTCCGGCACCTCGAGGCCCTCACCGCAGGTGTCAGCCGCCGGGCCGCGATTCAGCGCACGCTGCTGCCAGTGATGCTGGGCTGGTTTGCCGATTCCCCCGACCCCGATGCTGGACTGCTGGGGTTCCGGCGAGTGAGTGATGTCCTCGGGGCCACGCACTGGTACCTGGGCCTGCTCCGGGATGAGTCTGTCGCGGCGGAGCGCATGGCGACGATTCTCGGGACGAGCCAGTACGCGGCCGAACTGCTGCTGGGTGCACCGGACACAGTCACGATGCTGGCTGAGGACGATGATCTGGCGCCCCGTACTCGGCAGGCGCTGCAGTCGGAGCTTCGATCCGTCATCGACCGGCAGCAGGACGCAGAGGCAGCCGTGGCAGCCATCAGATCGGTGCGTCGTCGAGAGCTCTTCCGCATCGCGGCAGATGCGCTCGTCCTCAAGGCTCCGGTGGACACGACGGGAGCGGCTCTCACTGATGTGGCGGTGGCGTCCGTCGAAGCCGCCCTCGCCGTCGTGCGTCAGCAGCACGATCCGGACTCGCTGGTGGAGTTTGCCATCGTGGGCATGGGGCGTTTCGGCGGTGGTGAACTCGGATTCGGCAGTGACATCGACGTGATGTTCGTCTTCCGGGCCCGGGAGGGTGTGGAGGACGAGCAGGCGCAGCGTGTGGCATCGACCGTTGCGACGGAGCTCCGCAAGGCGCTGATGGCCCCGAGTGGCGACCCGCCGATCGACATTGATGCGGATCTGCGACCCGAGGGCCGACAGGGTCCCCTGGTCCGGTCCCTGGACTCCTTTGCCTCCTACTACGAGCGCTGGTCGGCGACCTGGGAGTGGCAGGCGCTGCTGCGCGCGGAGACCGTTGCTGGCGATGAAGGCCTCCAGCAGGACTTCACGGCGCTGGTCGACTCGGTGCGGTGGCAGGCTCCCTTGACCGATGATGACCTCATCGAGGTGCGCCGATTGAAGGCGCGCATGGAGTCCGAGCGACTTCCCCGGGGAGCGGACCCCACCCTGCACACGAAGCTTGGCCGAGGCGGACTGAGCGATGTCGAGTGGGTGGTGCAGCTGCTGCAACTGCGCCATGGTCACGACGTCACGGCGCTGCGGACAACGCGCACGATGGAAGCGCTGGAAGCGGCGCGCGTAGCAGGTCTGATCACCGACTCTGATGCCCGACAGCTGGCGTCTGCCTGGCGTCTTGCGACGTCCATTCGCAATGCCGTGATGCTGGTGCGCGGGCGAGCCAGCGACATGGTGCCCATGGATGTTCACGATCTGCGTGGCGTCGCGTTCAGCCTGGGCTACACGGTGGAAGGCACCGGGCAGATGCTCGAGGACTATCGACGCACGACACGACGTGCCCGAAAGGTGTTCGACCGGCTCTTCTACGGTGCCGTGGACGACGCCGTCTGAGGCACGGACGAGGGCAGGATCGCGGGAGCGTCGGTCGTTGCCGCTGAGCTGGGAGTGGTCAGTGGCTCGGCGCGCTCGAGGAACTGGAAGCTGTCGCGCTTGTACGGCACGAGGAACCTGTTGCAGTCCCCTGAGATGGCCGGATCCAGCTTGCGGCACACGGGGTCGCCGTTCTTCTTGTGCCGGAAGTAGAAGCCGGCCGTCCACCAGTCATTCATGTCGAGGACCATCGCCCTGCGTACGCCGGCCCCCACCAGCACGTCGGCGAGCATCTCGGCCGATAGGTAGGGAGAGCCGACATAGATCAGACTGCCGTCCTTGCGCTGCCCGAGCGCGGCACGCCATGCGAGACTCTCCTTGTCGGTGGTGGCGCCCCACACCACGTTGTCAGCACCGTTGCTCACTTGCGAGACGCCCCGATCGACGATGAGGTCGAGGTTCTGCCGCACGACGGCCACGTCTGGGGTCATCTCAAAGTCGCGGCCCCAACGCCCGATGGTCATCGTGCCGTCCTGGTAGACCACGGCCGATGCGCGGCCCTTGACCAGAGGCTTGACCATCGTCCCGTCGTAGTAGTAGCCGCCGCGAGTGTCATCGAGTCGGAACCCACCGTTGATGTTGGCGAGGACGTCGGGCCACAGGTCCTTCGGGAGGGCGCCGTCATACGGGTTCGGCCCGGAGGGCTCCTCATAGCCGGGAATGAACATCGTGCGGGTCAGCAGGGTGTCGATCCACATCACGGATGCGTAGTAGCTCGTATGGACGTTGTCGGCGCGCACTCGCGTGACATAGATGGCCGGGACCCCATCGACCCGGGTGGCGACGGGCTGCCACTCACCCTCTTTCGGTTCAGGATCGTCGACCGGGGACACGATGGGGGGCGGTGGGGTGAGGTGGGGGCGGCTGAGATCGGTCGGCAGACCGAGTGCCGTGGCGGTGGGCGTGGGCGTAGGCCGAATGTCGCGCGGTTCGAGAAGCAGTGGCACGGAGGCCGCACGCTGGGCCTCGGTCAGTTCGATGGGTGCGTTGACGGGGGCCGCATCGACCTCGTCCTGAAGATCGGCATCCGAGAGTCCGGCGGTGTCCTCGGCCGCGAGATCAGCGGAGATGGTGGGGGCTCCGCCGACCTCAGCGGTGTCCACGTAGGAGTAGTAGATGTCCTCCAGTTGCGCGACGATCGGTGACATCCCGTTGTCGCGCATCCAGGTGGCCACGATCACCGACATGGGCTCGCCGTCGGACCGCGACCACGTGCCGCCGAACGTGACGGCTGCCCAGCCGACCACGCCCGCTAGCAACACCGACACCACGACGAGGACGGATCTGCCACGGCCTTTGCGGGCCACGATCATCCCCCTCCCCGTGAACCGGAATTCCATCGAGCCAACCGAGGCAGCAAGGCGCCGGTGCGCCGACTCCACTGCACCCACGCGTCACCGTAGGCCTCGCGAAGCAGTGAGTCCTCCCAGCGCGACTTGCTCCAGAAGAACAGGATAAGGAGCGCGGCCACGAGCCAGGTCCACCAGGTGCCGATGGCCGTGGCGAAGCCCATCGCAGCCAGGAGCACAGCGGTATAGATCGGATGGCGGATCAGGGAGTACGGGCCGGACGTCCGGAGTCCCGCATCGGCGTGGGGAACAGGGGTAGGCGTCAGGGCCGGCCCCAGGCGAAGTCCGGCGACCACGCCGAGAACGACCCCAGCGACGATCAGGAGCCCGCCGATGGCGATACGTACGGGGCTTGGATCGGCGCGGGGCACCAGTACGAGGGTGATCAGAAGCACGGCCTGGATGGCCACGAGCATCCATCCTCCGAGGCTCCGCACCCCGTCAGTATGCGCCAGCGACATGCCGAAGGGCCCCCGGCACACGCCGGGGGCCCTTCGTTTCCCTGTGCGTGCGAGGCGAATCGACGCGAAGGGAGCAGGTGTGCAGTTCGCTCTAGATGTCGTAGTAGAGCTCGAACTCGTGCGGATGCGGGCGGAGGCGAATCGGATCCACCTCGTTGGTCCGCTTGTAGTCGATCCAGGTCTCGATGAGGTCGGCGGGGAACACGTTGCCGGCCTGCAGGTAGTCGTTGTCTGCCTCGAGCGCATTGAGAACGCCCTCGAGAGACGCCGGAACCTGGGGAATCGCGGCCTGCTCGTCCGGCGGGAGCTCGTAGAGGTCCTTGTCGACCGGAGCGAGTGGCTCGATCTTGTTCTTGATGCCGTCGAGACCGGCCATGAGCTGGGCTGAGAACGCCAGGTACGGGTTGCTCGACGGATCCGGAACGCGGAACTCCACTCGCTTGGCCTTGGGGTTGCTTCCCGTGACCGGAATCCGAATGCAGGCGGACCGGTTGCGCGCCGAGTACACGAGGTTCACCGGAGCCTCGTAGCCCGGCACGAGGCGGTGGTAGGAGTTGACCGTCGGGTTGGTGAACGCCAGCAGCGACGGAGCGTGCTTGAGCAGTCCACCGATGTACCAGCGGGCGAGGTCGGAGAGGCCGCCGTAGCCCTTCTCGTCATAGAACAGCGGTGCGCCGTCCTTCCAGAGCGACTGGTGGCAGTGCATGCCTGAGCCGTTGTCCCCGAAGAGGGGCTTGGGCATGAACGTGGCGGTCTTGCCGTGCTTCCATGCGATGTTCTTGATGACGTACTTGAAGAGCATGACCTCATCGGCAGCGTGCTGCAGGGTGTTGAACTTGTAGTTGATCTCGCCCTGACCGGCCGTGCCGACCTCGTGATGCGAGCGCTCCACCTGCAGTCCGACATTGAGCAGCGTCGACACCATGTCGTCGCGGATGTCGGCGAAGTGATCGACCGGGGGAACGGGGAAGTAGCCGCCCTTGTAGCGCGTCTTGTACCCGCGGTTGCCGCCCTCCTCCACCCGGCCGGTGTTCCACGCGCCCTCGACCGAGTCGATGTGGTAGTACGACTCGTGCTGATTGGTCTCAAAGCGCACGTCGTCGAAGACGTAGAACTCGGCCTCGGGGCCGAAGAAGACGGTGTCGGCGATGCCGGTGGACTTCAGGTAGGCCTCGGCCTTGGCTGCGACGTTGCGGGGGTCGCGTGCGTACTCCTCATTGGTGAAGGGGTCGCGAATCGAGAAGTTCATGACCAGCGTCTTCGCCGGACGGAAGGGATCGATGAAGGCCGTTGCGGGATCCGGAATGAGCTTCATGTCGGACTCGTGGATCGCCTGGAAGCCGCGGATCGAAGAGCCGTCGAACATCAGGCCATCGTCGAAGACCGCCTGATCGAAGGACTCGACCGGCATGTTGAAGTGCTGCATGACGCCGGGGAGATCGATGAAGCGGACATCCACGAACTTGACGTTCTCGTCCTTGATGTACCGCAGAACCTCGTCAGAACTGTTGAACATGACACCTCCTGCTCGCAGAGCGAGCGATCGTCGTGCACCATCGCTGGTGCGTCGCCTCGCGCGGGGGAAACCCGCCTGACCGGTGGCGGTTTGCCGCCGATGCCGCGAAGGTACGCAGCAGGGGTATCTACGGCGTGTCCCGATTGTTTCGCTGGTGTTAACGATCCCGGGGCGGTGTGACGCGAGTGACTACGGTGGCCCCATGACACCGATCACCCCGCCAACCGAGGCGGCTGGCCTGCTGCGTCGAGTCCTGGCACTGCTGATCGACTGGTTCGCCAGCACGGTGGTCGCCCTCCTCGCGGTGGGAGTGGGCTCCTACGGCAGCGGCAGTGATGCGCTGGCGACCCTGATCGTCTTCGTCCTCGAGGTCGTGATCCTCACCTGGCTCACGGGTGCATCGTTCGGCCAGCGGATTCTGGGCCTGCGCGTTGTTGCCATGGATGGCGGCCGGGTGACCTTTCCGAGAGTCCTGCTGCGCACCCTGCTGATCTGCCTGGTCATCCCGGCTCTCGTGATGGACAGCCAGGGCCGTGGCCTGCATGACCGAGCCGCCGGCTCGATCGTCGTGCGGCGCTGACCTTCGCTACGCGTGCCTCTTTCGCCGTCCCCCGTCGAGAGGCAGTGAATGGTCGTGAAACGCCCGGGTGAGGGCGTGTTTCACGACCATTCACTGCCTCTCGGCGGTGTTCTTCTTCTTTGGGCGCTCCGCGCGCTACGCGCCCCGTTCTCCCTGGGCGCCCGCACGCTACGCGCCCCGTTGCCTCCGCACCGACCGAGCGCTCGTCGGCATCGGGCCCTTCGGAATCGGCATCGAGGAAGCCGCGTTGCCGAGTGCCTCTAGGCGTCGCCGGATCTCGGTCACCTCGCCGCCGCGAAGGTTGCGGGGCAGCTTGCTCAATGACTTCTGCAGCTTCACCAGGCCGATCTGATCATCCCCGTCACCGATCTGGATCTCGTAGATCGGCACATCGGGCAGCCATCGGGCCGTGCGCTTGCGCTCGCTCGCCAGCATCGGCACCACGCGGGACGCGGGGCCCTCGGATACCAGAATCACTCCGGGCTTACCGACAACCCGGCTGACCATGTCCTGATTGCGGTTCACGGCGACCGCGGGGGTCACCATCCAGTTGTTGCCGCGTAGCGACTGGATGACGGCCGCAGCCGCGCCGGGCTGCCCCTCGATCTGGGAGTAGGCAGCGCTCATGGCTCGGCGGCTGAACCAGAAGGTGGCCGCGAGCAGACCCAACGGCACCGCAAGCAGGATTCCGGTGACCCAGTTCAGCCACAGGCCCAAGGGGATGGCCACCACGACGGCGGTGACGAGGAACAGGCCTCCAACCTCAAGTGGCAGGGCGCGGAAGACGCGCTGGGTCATGCGCCAGTTCTGCGCGAGGGAGGTGAACGTGGACTTGATGCGGCTGAACATGGGTCAGAGCCTAGATGAGTGCAGGTCGTCTCTACGCAGGCGTCTGGGATCTGGCGGCCATGGCCTGCTCATACAGGCGCCCGGCGCGGTAGCTGGAGCGCACGAGGGGGCCGCTCATGACGCCGGAGAAGCCCAGCTCGGTGGCGACCTCGGCCAAGGCGACGAACTCCTCGGGGCGCACCCACCGCTCGACCGGGTGATGACGGGGCGTGGGCCGCAGGTACTGCGTGATGGTGATCAGATCGCAGCCCGCGTCGACGAGGTCCTGAAGGGCCTGATGGACCTCGTCGATCTCCTCGCCCATTCCGAGGATGAGGTTGCTCTTGGTGATGAGGCCGGCATCGCGCGCCTGAGTGATCACATCGAGGCTCCGCTCGTACGTGAATGCCGGGCGAATGCGCTTGAAGATGCGCGGGACGGTCTCGACGTTGTGGGCGAGGACCTCGGGCGCGGCGGCAAACACCTGGCCGAGCAGTTCCGGGTTGCCTGAGAAGTCCGGGATCAGGACCTCGACACCGGTGCCCGGATTGAGCTCGTGAATGTCCAGCACGGTCTGCGCATAGAGCCACGCCCCTTCATCGGGAAGGTCGTCACGAGCGACTCCGGTGACGGTCGCGTAGCGCAGCCCCATGGTCTTGACCGACTCGGCGACCCGACGTGGCTCGTCACGGTCCAGAGGTGCTGGGCGTCCGGTGTCGATCTGGCAGAAGTCGCAGCGTCGCGTGCACTGCTCACCGCCGATGAGGAAGGTGGCCTCGCGGTCCTCCCAGCACTCATAGATGTTGGGGCACCCAGCCTCCTGGCACACGGTGTGCAGACCCTCCGACTTCACGAGCGCCTGGATCTGCGTGTACTCCGGACCCGTCTTCATGCGGGTGCGAATCCACTCCGGCTTGCGTTCGATGGGCACCTCGCTGTTGCGAGCCTCGATACGCAGCAGCTTGCGGCCTGCGGGATCTACCACTGGATCAGCCTTCCCAGATGAGCCTCGACGATGGGCAGGGCTTCCTGCACGGGAACATCGCGGCTGAGTTCCTTGCTCAGTGTGGTGACGGTGGCATCGGTGATGCCGCAGGGGACGATGCGATCGAACCATGCCAAGTCGTTGTCGCAGTTGAGTGCGAAGCCGTGCATTGTCACGCCCTCGGTGACGCGCACGCCGATTGCGGCGATCTTGCGCTCAGGGCCGCGATCATCTGCAGCCACCCAGACCCCACTGCGCCCCTTCACCTGCATGGTGTCGACACCGAGATCTGCGCAGACGTCGATGATCATCGCTTCGATGCGCCGCACATGGTCGACGACGGCCATGCGATCCGGCAGTCGAAGGATCGGGTAGCCGACGAGTTGACCAGGGCCATGCCAGGTGATCTTTCCGCCGCGATCGACGTCGATCACCGGGGTGCCGTCCAGGGGCCGCTCGAAGGGCTCCGTTCGACGACCCGCGGTGTACACGGGCGAGTGCTCCAGCAGGAGAACGGTGTCAGGTGAGCCGGCGACGACGTTGGCGTGCACCTGCCGCTGGAGGTCCCATCCGACCTGGTAGTCGACGGCTGCGTCGCCGAAGCCCACATGCTCCACCGTCATGGCGGTGGTGGACGGAGAACTCATGCAGTCACCCTACCTAC
>JAIOXK010000036.1 GCA_021741645.1 Candidatus Nanopelagicales bacterium | reverse complement strand
TCCGCGCTGTCAGCAGGCGCCTGGTCGGCATCCTGCACGCCTGCCTACGCGACCACGTCCCCTACGACGAGACCACCGCCTGGCAGCACCAACACGCCCTCGCCGCTTGACACGCTACGGGCCAGGGATGTCTAGCGACACTCGCACTCTCAGCCGAGGGGACGACGCCACAGGCGTGTCACCGCACGAGCACCCGCATCACAGGTGCACGTCGTCCAGGGCCGTGAGAATCCAGGGACCTTCGTCCGTGATGGCGACCGTGTGCTCCCAGTGGGCTGCGCGCCCACCATCGAGCGTGGACACCGTCCACGCGTCCGCCTGCACGCCCACGTCCGGGGATCCCAGGACCACCATCGGCTCGATGGCCAACGCCATGCCTGCTCGCAGCACCGGACCGCGTCCGGGAGATCCGTAGTTCAGGATGTGCGGATCCATGTGCATGCGGGATCCGATCCCGTGACCGCCGTACTCCTCGACGATTCCGTAGTCCGCCCCGGCACTGACGATGGTCGTCTCGATGGCGTGGCTGATATCGGTCAGGTGGGCGCCCACCCTCGCCTGCGCCAGTCCCGCCCAGAGGGATTCCCGGGTGACCCGGCTGAGCTCACGGAGCTCGGGCGCGACATCGCCGACCTCGATCGTGATCGCCGCATCCCCGTTCCACCCGTCGATGATCGCGCCGAAGTCCACGGAGAGGAGGTCTCCGTCATGCAGGATGCGATCTCCCGGGATGCCGTGCACCACCTCGTCGTTGACGGATGCGCAGATCACACCGGGATAGGGAACGGCGCCGTGGGCCTTGTAGCCGAGGAAGGAGGACGTCGCACCGTGGTCGGACAGCACGTCGCGCGCGATCGAATCCAACTGGCCCGTCGTGACACCCGGCTTCGCAGCGAGGCCTATCGCGCTGAGCGCACGAGCCACCACCAGACCGGCCTGACGCATGACGTCGAGCTCGGTACGGGACTTGATCTCGATAGCGCTGCGGCGGCCGAACACTCAGTCAGGCCTCGATGTTGAGAGCCGCGGTGACGCGACCAGTGACATCGTCGATGGCGCCCAGGCCATCCACCTGAACGAGCAGGCCCTGAGACTCGTACATCTCAATGAGTGGGGCGGTCTGCTCGAAGTACACCTCGAGGCGTCGACGGATGACATCCTCAGTGTCGTCGCTGCGGCCCTGCTCACTCGATCGCTTGACCAGGCGGGAGACCACCTCGTCAAGGTCCACGGTGAGCTCCAGCACCGCATCGAGCTTCTGCGATGCAGACGCGAGCATGGCGTTGAGTTCGCCCACCTGCTCGACCGTCCGCGGATAGCCGTCCAGCAGGAATCCCGGCCGGCAGTCATCGTGGGTGATGCGATCGCGAACCATGGCATTCGTCACGCCGTCAGGGACGTACTCGCCGGCGTCCATGTAGCGCTTGGCCTCCACGCCCAACGGCGTTCCCGCGCTCACGTTGGCCCGGAAGATGTCGCCGGTGGAGATGTGCGGAACGCCGAGCATGGCGGAGATGACCGCTGCCTGCGTGCCCTTGCCCGCCCCCGGGGGGCCCATCATGACCAGTCTCATCAGCGCAGGAACCCCTCGTAGTTCCGCTGCTGAAGCTGCGCCTCGATCTGCTTGACCGTGTCGAGGCCGACACCCACGATGATCAGCAGGCTGGTGCCGCCGAAGATGAAGTTGCTTCCCACGCCGAGGAAGCCGAAGGCGAAGACGGGAAGCACGGCGATCAGGCCGAGGTAGATGGATCCTGGGGCCGTGAGACGAGTCAGGACGTAGTCGAGGTACTCCGCGGTCGGTCGGCCAGCACGGATGCCGGGGATGAATCCGCCGTACTTCTTCATGTTGTCCGCCACGTCAACCGGGTTGAACGTGATCGAGACGTAGAAGTAGCAGAAGAACACGATCAGCGCGAAGTAGAACGCCAAGTACCACGTGCCCTGTCCCGTGCCCAGATTCTGCTGGACCCAGATCGACCACTCCGCCTGACTGCCGGTCAGCTGCACCAGCAGCACCGGCAGGAACAGCAGGGACGAGGCGAAGATGACCGGGATGACACCAGCCATGTTGACCTTGAGCGGAATGTAGGTCGACGTGCCTCCGTACATTCGACGCCCGACCATGCGCTTGGCGTACTGCACCGGGATGCGGCGCTGAGCCTGCTCGACGAACACCACGAAGGCGACCACGGCAAGTCCGACCAGGAGAGTCATGCCGAACGGGAAGATGCCCTGGCTGCCGTAGACCGAAGCGAACTGCGCCGGAATGGTCGCGATGATCGAGGTGAAGATCAGTACCGACATGCCGTTGCCGACACCACGTTCGGTGATCAGCTCGCCGAACCACATGATCACGGCGGTGCCGGCGGTCATGACCGTGATCATGACCAGGATCACCCAGACCGAGTCGTTCGGAATCACTGCCTCGTTGCAGCCACTGAAGAGCGCCCCCGGGGTGCGCGCAAGCGAGAGGATCGCCGTGGACTGCAGGATCGCGAGACCGATCGTGACGTACCGGGTGTACTGCGTGATCTTCGCCTGACCTGCCTGACCGTCCTTCTTCAGCGTCTCCAGTCGCGGAATGACGACGACCAGCAGCTGAAGAATGATGCTCGCGGTGATGTACGGCATGATGCCGAGCGCGAACACCGACAGTTGCAGGAGCGCACCACCGGAGAACAGGTTGATGAGCGCGTAGACCGAATTGTCCTGCACCACATCGATACACCGCTGAATAGCGGCGTAGTCGACTCCCGGAGTCGGCAGCACCGCACCCAGGCGATAGACACCGATCAATGCCAACGTGAAGAAGATCTTCTTCCGAAGGTCCGGCGTACGCAGGGCAGCCCCGAACGCACTGATGTGCACTTAGCCTCCTGCTGGTCCGTGATGAGTCATGCGGTGTCGACAAGACTCCCCGAGGGGAGCCTTCACGGTACTAGAGGACCGTGATCGACCCACCGGCTGCTGTGATCTTGTCACGGGCGGAGTCGGAGAACGCATCCGCGCTCACGGTCAGTGCGACCGAGATCTCGCCCTGGCCAAGAACCTTGACGGGCTGTCCCTTGCGGACCGCCCCCTTGGCGACGAGATCCGCAACGCCAACGGTGCCACCCTCGGGGAAGAGCTTCCCCAGCGCGGCGACGTTGACCACCTGGAACTCGACCTTGGCCGGGTTGGTGAAGCCCTTGAGCTTGGGCAGACGCATGTGCAGCGGCATCTGGCCGCCCTCGAAGTTCGCAGGCACCTGATAACGGGCCTTCGTGCCCTTGGTGCCTCGACCCGAGGTCTTGCCCTTGGATGCCTCGCCACGACCCTTACGGGTCTTGGCGGTCTTGGCGCCCGGTGCTGGGCGCAGATGATGAACCTTGAGTGCCATGGTCAGTCGACCTCCTCGACTACGACAAGATGCGACACGGTGTTGACCATGCCGCGGATCTCGGGACGGTCTTCCTTGACGACGGTGTCGCCGATCCGCTTGAGCCCCAGCGAGCGGAGCGTGTTGCGCTGTCCGCTGGTGCCGCCGATCTCGGACTTCTTCTGAGTCACCTTCAGGCGTGCCATTACGACGTCACCCCCGCGCGAGCGCGCAGCAGAGCGGCCGGAGCCACGTCCTCGATGGGCAGGCCGCGACGCGCGGCAACCGCCTCAGGGGATTCCAGGCCCTTGAGCGCCGCGACCGTCGCATGCACGACGTTGATCGCGTTGTCCGAGCCCATCGACTTGCTGAGGATGTCGTGGATGCCTGCACACTCCAGAACCGCACGCACCGGGCCACCGGCGATGACGCCGGTACCGGGAGAGGCGGGACGAAGCATGACGACACCGGCGGCAGCCTCGCCCACGATGGGGTGAGGGATGGTGCCCTGGATGCGGGGGACCCGGAAGAAGTGCTTCTTGGCCTCCTCGACGCCCTTGGCGATCGCGGCCGGCACCTCCTTGGCCTTCCCGTATCCGACACCGACCATGCCGTCGCCGTCACCGACGATGACGAGGGCAGTGAAGCTGAAGCGACGACCGCCCTTGACGACCTTGGCAACACGATTGATGGCGACGACCCGCTCGACGTACGTGGACTTCTCCTCGCGAGGGGCGCGATCCTTGCGCTCCCGGCGATCGCCACCGCCACCACTGCGGCGCGATGTTTCTGACATCTGGACTACCTCTTCCTAGAAGTTCGTACGTCGTTAGAGGGACAGGCCGGCTTCGCGTGCACCGTCAGCAACGGCAGCGACCCGACCGTGGTACTTGTTGCCGCCACGGTCGAAGACAACGGCCTCGATGCCCGCCTTCTTGGCGCGCTCGGCCACCAGCTGGCCCACCTTGCGAGCCTTGGCAGTCTTGTCGTCGCTCGCACCGCGGAGGTCCGCCTCCATGGTCGACGCCGATGCGATGGTCACGCCCTGGCTGTCGTCGACGACCTGGACCAGCATGTGCCGAGCCGATCGAGTGACGACCATCCGGGGACGGGCTGCCGTGCCCGTGACCTTCTTGCGCACGCGCAGGTGACGTCGCGCGCGCCCCACGCTCGTGCGGGTGCGGGTGCCCAGTTTCGGGGCGAAGGAACTCATTACTTGCCCGCCTTTCCGGCCTTGCGGCGAACAACTTCGCCCTCGTACCGCACACCCTTGCCCTTGTAGGGCTCGGGCTTGCGGATCTTGCGGATGTTGGCAGCGACCTCGCCGACCTTCTGCTTGTCGATGCCCTTGACCTTGAACTTGATCGGGCTCTCGACCTCGAAGCTGATGCCCTCCGGCGCCTTGACGACGACCGGGTGGCTGAAGCCCAGCAGCAGTTCCAGATCCGTGCCCTTCGCCGCGACACGGTACCCCGTGCCCACGATCTCCAGGCCCTTCTCGTAGCCCGTCGTCACACCGGTGACCATGTTGGCCACGAGCGTGCGGGTGAGGCCGTGGCGGGCGCGCGAATCGCGCTCGTCATCGGGACGCGTGACGAGCAGCGCGCCGTCCTCCTGGGACACGATGATGGGCTCGACGACGGTCAGGCTCAGCGAGCCCTTGGGGCCGACCACAGTGAGGTCGCGACCGGTGATGGTCGCGGTGACGCCCGCGGGAATCTCCACGGGCTGGCGTCCGATGCGTGACATGCCGGCCCTCCCTACCAGACGTAGGCGAGGACTTCCCCACCTACGCCCTTCTTTGCGGCCTGGCGGTCCGTGAGCAGACCCGACGAGGTGGACAGGATGGCGATGCCGAGGCCGCCGAGCACGCGCGGAAGCGAGGTGCTCTTCGCGTACACCCGCAGGCCGGGCTTCGAGACGCGGCGAAGGCCCGCGATGGAGCGCTCACGAGAGGGACCGTACTTGAGGTTCAGGGTGAGGGTCTTGCCCACCTCCGCCTCCTTCACGTCCCAGCTGGCGATGTAGCCCTCGCGCTGGAGGATCTCGGCGATGCTCGCCTTGATCTTCGAGTGCGGCATGGCCACGGTGTCGTGGTACGCGGAATTGGCATTGCGCAGTCGCGCAAGCATGTCCGCAATGGGGTCAGTCATTGTCATGTTCTTGGCCTGAGGCCTTCCTCGCTGCGGTTTCCGCTGTGCGGACCTTCAGCGTCGTGGTTTACCAGCTGCTCTTGGTGACGCCCGGCAGTTCGCCGGCATGCGCCATTTCCCGGACGCATACGCGACAGAGACCGAACTTGCGGTAGACCGAGTGGGGCCGTCCGCACTTGTTGCACCGGGTGTAGGCCCGGACCTTGAACTTCGGGGTCTTCTGCTGCTTCTGAATCAGAGCTTTCTTCGCCATGTGGCTCAGGCCTCCTTGAAGGGGAATCCGAGAAGGCGAAGCAGGGCGCGGCCTTCCTCATCGTTCTTGGCGGTGGTCACCACGGTGATGTCCATGCCGCGGACGCGATCGATCTTGTCCTGGTCGATCTCGTGGAACATCGACTGCTCGTTCAGACCGAACGTGTAGTTGCCGTGACCATCGAACTGCCGGGGAGACAGACCGCGGAAGTCGCGGATGCGGGGCAGCGCGACCGACAGCAGTCGATCGAGGAACTCCCACATGCGGTCGCCACGGAGCGTGACGTGGGCACCGATGGGCTGGCCCTCACGCAGCTTGAACTGCGCGATGGACTTGCGGGCCTTGGTCACCTGGGGCTTCTGGCCGGTGATCTCGGTCAGATCGCGGATGGCGCCCTCGATCAACTTGGAATCGCGTGCGGCATCGCCCACGCCCATGTTTACGACGATCTTGGTCAGCCCGGGCACCTGCATGATGTTCGGGAAGGAGAACTCCTCGCGCAGGGCGGGCGAGATCTCCTCGCGGTACCGCACCTTCAGGCGCGGAGCGGTGGTGTCAGTGGTCGCAGTCATGTCAGTCCTCAGTTGTCCCTCTAGAGATCTTTGCCAGTGCGACGGGAGATGCGGACATTCCGTTCCGCCTCGTAGGTGGAGCCGTCGCTGCGGCGCTTCTCCACCGACTCCTTGCGGTAGCCGACGCGCGTGGGACGGCCATCCTCCGGATCAACGATCATCACGTTGGACACGTGGATGGGTGCCTCGGTCGTCACGATGCCGCCGGTCTTGGCGCCACGACTGTTCTGACCCACCTTGGTGTGCTTCTTGATGCGATTCACGCCTTCGACGATGATGCGGTCGGCCTCGGGGTAGACCTCGATGACCTTGCCCTTCACGCCGCGATCCTTGCCCGTGATCACCTGGACCAGGTCGCCCTTGCGGATGTTGAGAGCCATGGCTACAGCACCTCCGGCGCCAGCGAGATGATCTTCATGAACTTCTTCTCGCGCAGCTCGCGACCCACCGGGCCGAAGATGCGCGTTCCACGAGGCTCGCCGTCGCCCTTGAGGATGACGGCAGCGTTCTCGTCGAAGCGAATGTAGGAGCCGTCGGCACGCCGACGCTCCTTCTTGGTACGGACGATGACCGCCTTGACGACCTCGCCCTTCTTCACGCCGCCACCGGGGATGGCGTCCTTGACCGTGCACACGACGACATCACCGATGCCTGCGTAACGACGGCCCGAGCCACCGAGGACCCTGATGACAAGGACCTCCTTGGCACCGGTGTTGTCGGCGACTCGAAGTCGCGACTCCTGCTGAATCACTGCATTCTCCTGATCGTCTGCCGGTTCTCGCGAGAGCCTGGCGGAACTTTGGTGGTGACTACTTGGCCTTTTCGAGGATCTCGACCACGCGCCAGCGCTTGGTCGCAGAGGTCGGGCGCGTCTCCATGAGGAGTACCCGGTCGCCCACACCTGCGGTGTTGGCCTCGTCGTGCGCCTTCAGCTTGCTCGTCCGGCGGACGACCTTGCCGTACAGCGGATGCTTGAAGCGGTCCTCGACCGCCACCACGACTGTCTTCTCCATCTTGTCGCTGACCACCAGCCCCTCGCGGGTCTTGCGGTAGCCACGAGCTGTGTCCGTCACGCCTGCCTCATTCGCGCTCATGCGACACCTGCCGTGCCGTCGTTGATGTCAACCGGCGTGATGCCGAGCTCCCGCTCACGCAGGATGGTGTAGATGCGAGCGATGTCCTTGCGGACCGCGCGAAGCCGGCCGTGGTTCTCGAGCTGACCCGTCGCGCCCTGGAATCGGAGGTTGAACAGCTCCTCCTTGGCCTCACGCAGCTTCGACGTCAACTCTGCATCGTCGAGATTGCGCAGTTCGCCGACCTTGGTGCCTGCGGACATCAGTTCTCACCTGCCTCATCGCGCCGAACGATCCGGCACTTCATCGGGAGCTTGTGCATTGCTCGGGTCAACGCCTCGTGCGCGACCTTCTCGTCCGGGTAGGACAACTCAAACATGACGCGACCCGGCTTCACGTTGGCGACCCACCACTCCGGCGAGCCCTTACCCGAGCCCATGCGGGTCTCAGCGGGCTTCTTGGTCAACGGGCGGTCCGGGTAGATGTTGATCCAGACCTTGCCGCCTCGGCGGATGTGGCGCGTGATGGCGATACGGGCGGACTCGATCTGCCGGTTCGTCACGTAGGAGGGCTCCAGTGCCTGGAGACCGTAGGTGCCGAACGTCACCTCTGTGCCGCCCTTGGCCACACCACGACGAGTCGGGTGGTGCTGCTTGCGGTGCTTCACTCTGCGGGGAATCAGCATGACTAGCCCTCCTGAGCTTCCGTGACGGGCTCAACCACGGCCTCGCCGGTCGCCTCTTGTGCAGCCTGCTCGGTCGCGGCCACGGCCACGGCCTCGTCATCACGACGCGGACGGCGCGGACGCTCCGGACGCGAGCGGGGACCGGACAGGCGCGCCTGCGCTGCTGCCGCCTCACGCTCGGCGCGGGACCCCAGCGCCTCACCCTTGTAGATCCACACCTTCACGCCGATGCGACCGAAGGTGGTGCGAGCCTCGTAGAAGCCGTAGTCGATGTCCGCACGCAGCGTGTGCAACGGAACACGACCCTCGCGGTAGAACTCCGTGCGGGACATCTCGGCGCCACCCAGGCGACCGGAGACCTGCACTCGGATGCCCTTGGCACCGCTCTTCATCGTCGTCTGCATGCCCTTGCGCATGGCGCGACGGAAGGAGACGCGGCTCGACAGCTGCTCGGCAATGCCCTGAGCCACCAGCTGAGCCTCGATCTCGGGGTTCTTGACCTCGAGGATGTTCAGCTGCACCTGCTTGCCCGTGAGCTTCTCGAGATCGCCGCGGATGCGGTCGGCCTCGGCGCCACGACGGCCGATGACGATGCCGGGGCGCGCGGTGTGGATGTCGACCCGCACGCGCTCACGCGTCCGCTCGATCTCCACTCTCGCGATGCCCGCACGCTCCATGCCCGTCGAGAGCAGCTTGCGGATCTGGACGTCCTCCTGGACGTAATCCCGGTAGCGCTGACCCGGCTTGGAGCTGTCAGCGAACCAACGGGAGTTGAAGTCCGTGGTGATGCCGAGCCGGAAGCCGTTCGGATTGATCTTTTGACCCACGTCGGTCAGCCCTTCTGCTCTGCTTGCGCGCCATCGGAGACGATGACGGTGATGTGGCTGCTGCGCTTGCGAATGCGGTAGGCACGACCCTGCGCACGGGGACGAATGCGCTTCATCGTCGGGCCCTCATCGACATAGGCCTGGCTGACGACCAGCGACCGTGCATCCATCGCATGGTTGTTCGTCGCATTGGCAACAGCGCTGTCAAGCACCTTGCCGATGGGCTCGCTCGCTGCCTGCGGCGCGAACTTGAGCATCGCCTGGGCGTCGGTCACGTTCATGCCTCTGATGAGGTCAATGACGCGGCGCGCCTTCATGGGCGTGACGCGGACGTACCGCGCCTGGGCCCTGGCTTCCATGTCTTTCCCCTTGCTTTCGGTCTGCTGCTGTGTGGTCTGGTGTCGTGCTGGTGCGGGTGGTCCTGAGCGGACCGCGGTGTGCCCGAGGGCCCGCCGACTAGCGCCTCTTCGCCTTGCGGTCGTCCTTGATGTGACCCTTGAACGTGCGCGTCGGCGCGAACTCGCCGAGCTTGTGCCCGACCATGTTCTCCGACACGAACACGGGCACGTGCTTGCGCCCATCGTGCACGGCGATCGTGTGTCCGAGCATGGCCGGAACGATCATCGAGCGACGTGACCAGGTCTTGATCACGTTCTTCGAGCCAGCCGCGTTTTGCGCGTCCACCTTCTTCATGAGGTGGCCGTCAACGAACGGGCCCTTCTTCAGGCTGCGAGGCATCTGCTATCCCTAACGCTTCTTGCCGGACTTGCGGCGACGGACGATGAACTTGTCGCTGGCCTTGTTGGCCTTGCGAGTGCGACCTTCGGGCTTGCCGTTCGGGTTGACCGGGTGACGGCCACCTGACGTCTTGCCCTCGCCGCCACCATGCGGGTGATCGACCGGGTTCATGGCCACGCCTCGAACGGTCGGGCGCTTGCCCTTCCAGCGCATACGGCCGGCCTTGCCCCAGTTGATGTTGGACTGCTCGGCGTTGCCCACCTCGCCGACCGTTGCGCGTGAACGCAGGTCGACGTTGCGGATCTCACCGGACGGCATGCGCAGCTGTGCGTACGGGCCGTCCTTGGCCACCAGCTGCACCGAAGCACCGGCCGAGCGAGCGATCTTCGCGCCGCCGCCTGGCTTGATCTCGACGGCGTGAATCACGGTGCCGACCGGGATGTTACGCAGCGGCAGGTTGTTGCCCGGCTTGATATCGGCCGTCGGGCCGGTCTCGATCGGGTCGCCCTGCTTGAGCTTGTTCGGCGCGATGATGTAGCGCTTCTCGCCATCGGCGTAGTGCAGAAGAGCGATGCGCGCGGTGCGGTTGGGGTCGTACTCGATGTGAGCGACCTTGGCCGGCACGCCGTCCTTGTCTGCACGACGGAAGTCGATGACGCGGTAGGCGCGCTTGTGACCGCCACCTTGATGCCGCGTCGTGATCTTGCCCGAGTTATTGCGGCCGCCCTTCTTGGGCAGCGGCCGCACGAGCGACTTCTCCGGCTCTGACCGGGTGATCTCGACGAAGTCGGCCACGCTGGAGCCACGACGCCCCGGCGTTGTCGGCTTGTACTTGCGGATTCCCATAGCTGTCTTTCCGTCTCGTGAGTGGAAGGCCTGTCAGATACCCGGTCAGGAGACCGGGCCTCCGAAGATGTCGATGCGGTCACCCGCGGCCACGGTCACGATGGCGCGCTTGGTCGCAGCGCGACGGCCGTAGCCGAAGCGGGTGCGAATTCGCTTGCCCTCGCGGTTGTTGGTGTTGACGTTGGTGACCTTGACGCCGAAGACGTCCTGAACGGCCAGCTTGATCTGCGTCTTGTTCGCGTCGGTCGACACCAGGAAGGTGTACTTGTTCTCGTCGAGGAGCGAGTAGCTCTTCTCGGAGATCACCGGGGCGATCAGGATGTCGCGGGGATCGGCGATCTTCATTCGGCGGCCTCGCTTTCGGTTGCCACGGCCTTGACCGACTTGCCCGTTGCCGGGCCAGCGAGGAAGGCCTCGAGAGCAGCGGAGGTGAAGACCACCTGATCGCTGCACAGGACGTCGTAGGTGTTGAGCTGATCTACGTAGAGGACGTGCACGGCCGGCACGTTGCGCAGGCTCAGCGCCGAGTTGTCGTCCTCGCGATCGATGGCGATCAGCAGTGCGCCCTCGACCTCAAGGGCCTTGATCGCCTGCAGCGCAGCCTTGGTGGACGGGGTCTCACCGGGAACGAACTCGGTGATGACGTGAATGCGACCCTCACGTGCCCGGTCTGACAGGGCGCCCCGAAGTGCGGCAGCCTTCATCTTCTTGGGAGTGCGCTGGGCGTAGTCACGGGGAGTGGGGCCATGCACCACTCCGCCCCCGGCGTACTGAGGCGCACGGATCGAGCCCTGACGGGCGCGGCCGGTGCCCTTCTGCTTGTACGGCTTGCGGCCGCCGCCACGAACCTCGGACCGGTTCTTGGTGTCATGCGTGCCCTGGCGGGCCGCGGCCAGCTGGGCGACAACGACCTGATGGATCAGCGGGACGTTGACCGGCACGTCGAAGATCTCTGCCGGCAGCTCAACCGAGCCCGATGTCTTGCCCGCGGGGGTGCGAACGTCAACGGCGGTCATGCCTGGTTCTCCTTCGCAGAAGTGCGGACGAACACGAGGCCGCCCTTGGGTCCGGGAACCGCACCCTTGATCAGCAGCAGGCCACGCTCGGCGTCAATGCCGGCGACCTGGAGATTCTGCGTGGTCTGACGTGCGCCGCCCATACGGCCAGCCATCTTCATGCCCTTGAACACGCGTCCCGGGGTGGCGCAGCCGCCGATCGACCCGGGTGAGCGGTGCTTGCGCTGCACACCATGGGAGGCGCGCAGGCCATGGAAGCCGTGACGCTTCATGACACCCGCAAAACCCTTGCCCTTGGTGGTGCCCACCACGTCGATGGTCTGGCCGGTCTCGAAGGTCTCGACCCCGAGCTCCTGGCCGAGGGTGTACTCGGACGCATCCTCGGTTCGCATCTCGACCAGATGACGACGCGGCGTCACGCCAGCCTTGGCGAAGTGACCCGCCTGGGGCTTGTTGACCTTGCGGGGATCGATCGCGCCAAAGGCGATCTGCACGGCCGAGTAGCCGTCCGTCTCCGGGGAGCGGACCTGGGTGACGACGCAGGGGCCGGCCTTGACCACAGTAACCGGGACGACCTTGTTGTTCTCGTCCCAGATCTGAGTCATGCCGAGCTTCTCGCCCAGGATGCCCTTCACGTTGGTGCCCATCAGTGTTCCTTGCCTCGTGGTCTACAGGTCAGAGCTTGATTTCGATGTCGACGCCCGCGGGGAGGTCGAGTCGCATGAGCGAGTCCACCGTCTTCGGGGTCGGATCGAGGATGTCGATGAGACGCTTGTGGGTGCGCATCTCGAAGTGCTCGCGGCTGTCCTTGTACTTGTGCGGCGAGCGGATGACGCAGTAGACGTTCTTCTCCGTCGGCAGCGGCACCGGGCCTGCGACCTTTGCGCCCGTGCGCGTCACCGTCTCGACGATCTTCTTCGCCGAGGTGTCGATGACCTCATGGTCGTAGGCCTTGAGCCGGATGCGGATCTTCTGTCCCGCCATGGTGGCTGGTGTCCTTACTCGTGTAGTGCCGCTACTTAGGTGGCGTTCTGGATATGCCTTGGGGTGGTGCTGGCCCCCGGTTTCGTGGGAGGCAGCGGGTCGCGCCGCCCCCCACGAAGTTCCAGGGATCCGAGGAACTACTTCAGGATCTTGGTGACCCGACCGGCGCCCACCGTGCGGCCACCCTCACGGATGGCGAAGCGCAGGCCGTCCTCCATGGCGATCGGCTGGATCAGCTCGACCGACATGTCGGTGTTGTCGCCCGGCATGACCATTTCCTTGCCGTCAGGCAGGGTCACGACGCCGGTGACGTCCGTGGTCCGGAAGTAGAACTGCGGACGGTAGTTGTTGAAGAACGGCGTGTGACGGCCGCCCTCGTCCTTCGAGAGGATGTAGACCTGAGCCTCGAAGTCGGTGTGCGGGGTGATGGACCCGGGCTTGCAGCACACCTGCCCACGCTCGACGTCCTCGCGCTTGGTGCCACGCAGGAGCAGGCCCACGTTCTCGCCAGCCTGGCCCTCGTCGAGCAGCTTGCGGAACATCTCGACGCCGGTGACGATCGTCTTGGTGGCCGGTCCCGGGCGGATGCCGACGATGTCGATCTCCTCGTTGACCTTGACGATGCCACGCTCGATACGACCGGTGACGACGGTGCCGCGACCGGTGATGGTGAAGACGTCCTCGACGGGCATGAGGAACGGCTTGTCGATCTCACGCTCGGGGGTCGGGATGTACTCGTCCACCGCGTTCATGAGCTCGAGGATCGAGCCGGCCCACTTCTCGTCACCGTTCAGTGCCGGGAAGGCAGCCACGCGCACGACGGGGATGTCGTCGCCGGGGAACTCGTACGTGGAGAGGAGCTCGCGCACCTCCATCTCGACGAGCTCGATGAGCTCCTCGTCGTCGACCATGTCGCACTTGTTGAGCGCGACGACGATCGAGGGAACGCCGACCTGGCGGGCCAGGAGGACGTGCTCCTTGGTCTGCGGCATCGGGCCGTCGGTGGCGGCGACAACGAGAATCGCGCCGTCCATCTGGGCCGCACCGGTGATCATGTTCTTGATGTAGTCGGCGTGGCCGGGGCAGTCGACGTGTGCGTAGTGACGCGCCTCGGTCTGGTACTCGACGTGCGCGATCGAGATCGTGATGCCGCGCTGACGCTCCTCAGGAGCCTTGTCGATCATGTCGAATGGCGTGAATGGGTTCACGTCCGGGTACGTATCGTGCAGCACCTTGGTGATGGCAGCAGTCAGGGTCGTCTTGCCATGGTCGATGTGACCGATGGTGCCGATGTTGACGTGCGGCTTGGTGCGCTCAAACTTGGCCTTCGCCACTTGAGTTCTCCCTTGTTGTTAGCCGTCCGGCGGTAACGCGGATCGGGTCTTCTGTCGTGTTCGGTTGTATTTCAGTGATCCGCGACTACTCGCCGCGAGCCTTCGCGATGATCTCCGTCTGCACGTTCGAAGGAACCTGTGCGTAGGAGTCGAACTGCATGCTGTAGCTGGCTCGGCCCTGTGTACGGCTGCGGAGATCACCCACGTAGCCGAACATCTCGGACAACGGAACCAGCGCCTTGACGACCCGCGCCCCTGAACGCTCCTCCATGGCCTGAATCTGGCCGCGGCGGGAGTTCAGATCACCGATCACGTCGCCCATGAAATCCTCGGGCGTGGTGACCTCGACTGCCATCATCGGCTCGAGGATCACCGGACCGGCCTTGCGGGCACCCTCCTTGAACGCCATCGAACCGGCGATCTTGAAGGCAAGCTCTGAGGAGTCGACGTCGTGGTACGCGCCGTCCTGAAGGGTCACCTGGACGTCGACCATGGGGTACCCGGCGAGCACGCCGTTCTCCATGGCCTCCTGGCAGCCGGCATCCACGGACGGGATGTACTCGCGCGGGATGCGTCCGCCGGTGACCTTGTTCTCGAAGACGTAGCCACCCTCGGCGCCTTCGCTGGGGCCCATGTCGATCTGGACCTTGGCGAACTGGCCGGAGCCGCCCGTCTGCTTCTTGTGCGTGTAGTCGATCTTGTCGACCTTCTTGGTGATCGTCTCGCGGTAGGCCACCTGGGGCTTGCCGACGTTCGCCTCGACCTTGAACTCACGCTTCATGCGGTCGACGAGCACCTCAAGATGCAGCTCGCCCATGCCGCCGATGATGGTCTGGCCCGTCTCCTCGTCCGTGCGGACGTGGAAGGTCGGATCCTCCTCCGCCAGACGCTGGATCGCGATGCCGAGCTTGTCCTGGTCGCCCTTGGACTTCGGCTCGATGGCGATGTGGATGACGGGAGCCGGGAAGGTCATCGACTCCAGCACGACCGGCTTGCCCGAATCGCACAGGGTCTCGCCCGTGGTGGTGTCCTTCAGGCCCATGACGGCGACGATGTCACCGGCGCCCACCGAGTCGATCTCCTCACGCTTGTTCGCGTGCATCCGGTAGATCTTGCCGATGCGCTCCTTGCGGTCCTTGACGCTGTTGAGCACCGAGGTGCCCGTCTCCAGCCGACCGGAGTAGACGCGGATGTAGGTGAGCTTGCCCAGGTGCGGATCAGTCATGATCTTGAAGGCGAGGGCACTGAAGGGCTCCGAGTCGCTCGGGGCGCGCTCGATGATCTCCTCCTCGTCGCCCATCTTGTGCCCCTCGACTGCCTGAATATCCAGCGGGCAGGGGAGGTAGGACACCACGGCGTCAAGCATGGGCTGGACGCCCTTGTTCTTGAACGCGGTGCCGGTGAGGACGGGGGTGAGCTTGTCGGCGAGAGTCGCGCGACGGATGGCGGCCTGGATCTCGGGGACCGAGAGCTCCTCGCCCTCGAGGAACTTCTCCATGACGGCGTCGTCGGCCTCAGCCAGCGTCTCGAGCAGCTTCTCGCGGTACTCGGCTGCCTTGTCGACGAGATCCGCGGGGATCTCCTCGATCGCGTAGTCCTCGCCCTTGGCGGTCTCGCCGCGCCAGGTGAGGGCGCGCATGCCCACAAGGTCGACAACCCCGATGAAGTCCGCCTCGTTGCCGATCGGCAGCTGAAGGACCAGTGGGATGGCGCCGAGGCGCTCGACGATCATGTCGACGCAGCGGTAGAAGTCAGCGCCGGTGCGGTCGAGCTTGTTGACGAAGCAGATGCGGGGGACGCTGTACTTGTCGGCCTGCCGCCACACGGTCTCGGACTGCGGCTCGACACCGGCAACTCCGTCGAACACGGTGACAGCGCCGTCGAGCACGCGAAGCGAGCGCTCGACCTCGACCGTGAAGTCCACGTGGCCGGGCGTATCGATGATGTTGATGGTGTGGTCTTTCCACTCACAGGTGGTGGCAGCGGACGTGATCGTGATGCCGCGCTCCTGCTCCTGCTCCATCCAGTCCATGGTGGCCGCGCCCTCATGAACCTCACCGATCTTGTAGTTGATACCTGTGTAGAACAGGATCCGCTCGGTGGTGGTGGTCTTGCCCGCGTCGATGTGGGCCATGATCCCGATGTTTCGGACCTTGGCCAGATCGAGGCTGGTCTGGGTAGACACGCTCAGTTCTCCGTCAGCTCGTAGTAAGGGATAAGTAGGGGTCGACTACCAGCGGTAGTGCGCGAAAGCCTTGTTCGACTCGGCCATCTTGTGGGTGTCCTCACGCTTCTTCACCGCGGCGCCGAGACCATTCGAGGCGTCGAGGAGCTCGTTCATGAGGCGCTCGGTCATCGTCTTCTCGCGACGCTGCCGGGAGTAGCCGATGAGCCAGCGCAGGGCCAGCGTCGTGCTGCGCCCCGGCTTCACCTCGACCGGGACCTGGTAGGTGGCGCCACCGACTCGGCGGGAGCGAACCTCAAGGGTCGGCCGAATGTTGTCGAGCGCACGCTTGAGGGTCTGGACGGGATCCGTGCCCGTCTTCTCACGGCATCCCTCGAGGGCGCCGTAGACGATGCGCTCAGCGGTGGAGCGCTTGCCGTCGAGCAGGATCTTGTTGACCAGCTGGGTGACGATGGGCGCACCGTAGACCGGGTCGTTGACGATAGGCCGCTTCGTGGCGGGACCCTTGCGAGGCATTAGCCCTTCTCCTTCTTCGCGCCGTAGCGGGAACGTGCCTGCTTGCGGTTCTTGACGCCCTGGGTGTCCAGCGCGCCGCGGATGACCTTGTAGCGGACACCGGGCAGGTCGCGAACTCGACCGCCACGCACGAGCACGATCGAGTGCTCCTGCAGGTTGTGGCCGACACCGGGGATGTAGGCGGTGACCTCGATGCCCGAGCTCAGACGCACGCGAGCGACCTTGCGCAGTGCGGAGTTCGGCTTCTTCGGGGTCGTCGTGTACACGCGAGTGCACACGCCACGACGCTGAGGGCTGCCCTTGAGGGCCGGCGCCTTGTTCTTGGAGACCTTGTCCTGGCGGCCCTTGCGGACCAGCTGCTGGATGGTTGGCACTGTTGCCTTCCTGCCTTCTCGTCGAGTTCTCTGGTACTGCTGTGCGTTCCGACCCACGCGGTCGGGTGTGTCGTGCGGCCGCCCGTGCCGTACGACATCCAAGTGCGGATGATTCCCAGGCACCGACCTCAACGATCAGGCGCCAGTGCGCAGCTCACGGGGAAGAGCGCACGTCGGTCGTGCCCCTGGTGCGTGGGCACGGCGGCTTAGGCTACCTCCCCGTCCTCCCCCGAGTCAAAACGGGGTCCCGATCGGGCTCTCGGCGGGCCGATCGCAGCTCCGCGGAGGTCAGATCAGGCCGAGCCGGCCACGACGATCAGCAGGGTCACAAAGGCCCCGATCACCAGGAAAGCCGCCCAGAAGCCGATGTTGATCCACGAGATGATCTTGCTGGCGGTCACGAGGCCGCCTCCCTGAACCGCGCCCTGGCTGGCGGCGATCTCCCGCTGGGCCGACTGGGCCAGCACCAAGGCGACAATCGCCGGAATCACCGGGCACAGCGCCCAGGAGACGATGGACAGCACGAACGCGATGATGGCGTTGTTGGACGTGGGCGGCGACGCCACATACGGCACCGGGGCCGCAGGCGTGTAGGCCCCCGCTTCCGGTGCCTGGGCCGCGTCTCCCCCGGTCGCGACCTCATCAGGGGACGCAGGCCACGTCTGTGGGACGTTGGTGGGCTCCATGCCTTCGGGCGTATCACTCGTCATGGACCTAGCGTAAGCCCGAGCAGCGTCTGCTCAGAATGCAGGAGGCCCGACCACCTGTGGTC
>JAIOXK010000035.1 GCA_021741645.1 Candidatus Nanopelagicales bacterium | reverse complement strand
AGCAGGGCAGCCGCCGATGTGGCGACCGCCATCTTGAGCAGACGCGAGTGGTGCATCCGCTTCCTCCTGTTCTTCTAGGGCGCCCCGAGCGGTTGCTCGTGACGAGGTGGAGCAGTCTCAGGTGAGTCGCACCTCAGTTCGCGACTTCGTACTCGTGTCGTGGGTCCCACGACAGGGACACCGACTGACCGCGCATGTGGCTGAGGTCGGCAGAACCCTCGGAGTTCTGTTGAACGGCCATCAGGGAGCCGCCCGTGGGCAGATCGACGACGAACCGCGTGGACATGCCGACGTAGATCACCTCGCGCACCGTTCCGGTCAGGCAGTGGTGGTCGGCAGGCACGGTGTCTCTGGTCGGATGCACCCGGATCTTCTCGGGCCGCACCGACCAGGTGCCCGGTCGGCCGAGCACCTCCATCGCCGCCGCTGTGTCGAGCAGGTTCGAGGTGCCGACGAATCCCGCGACGAACGACGTGGCCGGGTGCTCGTAGACCTCTGTCGGCGTGCCGAGCTGCGCGATGCGTCCTTCATTGAAGACGGCGATGCGATCGGACATCGTCAAGGCCTCGTCCTGGTCATGGGTGACGAAGACGAAGGTGATGCCAACCTGCCGTTGGATCTCCTTGAGCTCGACCTGCATCTGCTCACGCAGCTTGAGATCGAGTGCGCCCAGGGGCTCGTCGAGCAGCAGAACCCGGGGGCGGTTGACGAGAGCGCGAGCCAGGGCCACGCGCTGCCGTTGACCACCGGACAGCTGCGACGGTGCCCGGTCCTCGTAGCCGTCCAGGCGCACCGACGCCAGCGCCTCGCGTGCTCGCTCGGCGCGCTCGGCCTTGGGCACCTTCTTGACCCGCAGGCCGTACTCCACATTGGCAAGCACGCTCATGTGCGGGAAGAGCGCGTAGTCCTGGAAGACGGTGTTGACGTCCCGCGCATACGGCGGCGTCTGGGTGACATCGACACCAGCGAGCTCAATGGTGCCGGAGTCGGGGCGCTCGAACCCGGCGATCATGCGCAAGACCGTTGTCTTGCCGGAGCCGGATGGCCCCAGCAAGGTGAGGAACTCGCCGTCCACGACATCGAGGTCGACTCCATCGACCGCCACCACGTCGCCGAAGTGGCGCGTGAGCCCGCGGGCCCTGATCGCGACCGAATCCGTCATGACTTCCCTTCACACGCCTACTCCTGAGACCGGCAGGCTATCGATACGACGGGTGACTGTGTGTCTGCATCACGCCTGTAGGGCAAATCGTTACCAATTCGTGGTTTCGCGACGGTTTCCGCGGTGTTTCACGTGATTTGCTGCCGATAACACGCGTCTTAGGCCATATTGCCCACGTGGCTGCCCCCGTGGCTGCCCGCGTCGTGGCCAGCGTCCTCGCGAGCGTCAGACCCGCTGCCCAGCGCCGGTGACGGCGACCCGAACCGGATCCCCGGGGGTCAGTTCCGCGCTGCCCAGCGCACGGGCCCGGACCACGGCCCCGTCCGGCAGTCGGACCTCGATCATGCTGTCGTGGCCGTGGTAGACAACGGCCTCGACGACTCCCGTCCCCTGGTCGCCCTGAGGCGCCGGCATCACCACCAGCTGCTCAGGGCGAAGGGCCACGCGGTGCGGCACGTCGGACGACACCTCAGTCGGATCGAGCGCAATATCCCCCAGCACGGTGGTCGCGACACCTCCGGCGAGCGAGAGCACCGGCAGCACGACGACCTCACCGAGGAAGTCGGCGACCTCAAGGGAGGAGGGCCGGGCATAGACCTCCTCGGGGGCGCCCTGCTGAGCGATCTGACCCTCGATCATGACGGCCACCGAATCGGCCAGCGAGAGTGCCTCGTCCTGGTCATGGGTGACGAGCACGGTGGTGGTGCCAGCCGATCGAAGGAGATCGCGCACCTCGGTGCCGAGTTCGATTCGCAGCCCAGCATCCAAGGCGCTGAAGGGCTCATCCAGCAGGACGACATCCGGGCGCGGAGCAAGGGCCCGCGCAAGCGCCACGCGCTGCTGCTGGCCGCCCGACAGCTCATGCGGTGAGCGATCGCCCAGACCGGACAGCCCCACCAGATGCAGCAGCTCGTCCACTCGATCCGAAGTCGGCGTGCCATCGGGCAGCGTTCGACGAGGCAGGCCGAAGCCCACATTGCGCGCCACGGTCAGATGCGGAAACAGGGAACCGTCCTGCGTGACGATCCCGACGTTGCGACGCTCGGGAGGAGTCACCACACCTGGGCCGTCGACCATGCGGTCGCCGATGAGGATCGTGCCTGACGTCACGGGGATGAACCCGGCGATGGCGCGCAGCAGTGTCGTCTTACCTGAGCCGCTCGCGCCGACGACAGCGAGCATCGCGCCGGCCGCAGCCGTGCACGAGGCCTGACGAACCACGGGTGGCCCGCCGTAGCCGACGACCAGATCGCTGACGGCAAGCGCTGACGCCGTCATGACTTCTCCACTGACACAGGGGAACTCTGCCACTCGACCTCATCTGCGGTTTCGGTGGTGGACGCATGATGGCCGAGCCACCTGCTCAGCAGCCACGCCGGGATAGCCGCCACCACGATCAGCGCGAGCGCATAGGGAGCCGCCGCACCGAAGGCCTCCACCTCCGTGCGCGACCACAGCCGCGTGGCCAGAGTGTCGAAACCGGTCGGGCGGAGCATGAGAGTGGCAGGCAGCTCCTTCATCGCCGTCAGCAGAACGAGGAGGGCTCCGGCCGCGACGCCCGGCCAGGCGAGTCGCCCGGTGGTCGTCCACCATGCCGAGATCGGCCCTCGCCCCAGCGATCGGGCGACCGACTCCATACCGGGAGGCACCGATGCCACCGAGGTCCTTGTCGCACCGATGGCCTTCGGCGCGAACAGCACCGCATAGGCGAAGGCAAGAGCCGCGAGGGTCTGGTACGCCGCTGGAAGCAGCATGAGGGTCAAGAAGACAAGAGCGAGACCGATGACGACACCAGGCAGTCCGTGGCCGATGAATGCACCGCCCTCCAGAATGCGCACCCAACGAGCCGTGTAGCGCGCGGCGAGGACTCCGACCGGAATCGCGAGGACCAGCGCCATCGCCGCACCCAGACTGGAGGACGACACCGAACCGGCCAGCGCGCCGAGGAAGTCAGCGGCATCGAACTCGCGGCGCTGACTGCTCAGCAATTGGTGCAGGATCGATCCGATGGGCACAGCCAGCGACAGCACCGCCACGCCGATCAACCACGCAAGGGCGAATCCACGCGCACGCGGCGTGAGTGCGAGAACGGGAGCCGGTCGACCCGAACCGGAGCCCACTCGCCACCGTGCCGCCCTGCCCCGAGCACGCGCCTCCGCAACCACGAGCGCCAGCGCCAGCACCACCAGCAGGAGAGCCAGCACCGCCGCGGCCGTTCGATCGAACGAGGCCCGGTATGAGGCGAAGATGACGCGGGTGAAGGCATCGACTCGGAAGATCGAGACCGTGCCGAACTCCGCCAGCGTGTAGAGCGCCACCAGAAGCAGGCCTGCTGCCGCCGCCGGCCACGCGTTCGGGGCGACGACGCGACGCAGAACCGCCGCCGGCGTGAGCCCGAGGCTCCGCGCCGCCTCCTCCTGGCCGCCATCCATGCGTCGCAGCAATGCACTCAGGGGCAGGGCCACGTAGGGGAAGGTGCACAGCGACATGACGATGGCCGCCGGCACGATGCCGGTCAGGGACGGGATGAGTGCGACCCAGGCATACGCGGCGACATAGGACGGCACCGCAAGAGGAAGGGCCATCAGGACGAAGAACAGCCCACGCAGGGGTACGTCGGTGCGGCTGAGCAGCCAGGCCGTTGGTGCGGCGAGAATCAGTGCGCCCGCCATGACGAGCAGGACGAGCACCGCACTCGTGAGCGTCGTCTCGAGGGTGCGCAGGCGCCACAGCGCTGCCCATGCCTCGGGCCCCGAGTCCAGAACCCGCACGACCAGGTAGGCCAATGGCAGTGCCATGACCACGACCGCGACCACCGCTGCACCCACGAGGAGCAGCGGTGGTCGACGGGCGGTTGTGCGAGTCATAGGGACGTCACCCTAGGCGAGGTGCATGTCAGGTGAGCCCGACGTCCTGCAGCATTGCCAGGGTTCCGGGCAGGTCCTCGAGCTCGGCGAGAGCGATGTCCGGGCCTGTCACGTCGCTCAATACCGGCACGCCGGCGGGGGCAGCGACACCCTCGACCAGTGGGTACTCGAAGGTCTCGTCGACGAACCACTGCTGCGTCTCCGGCTCGAGCATCCACTCCACGAGTGCTGCTCCGCCTGCAGGATTGTCCGATCCCGCGATGACACAGGCCCCGGCGACGTTCACCAGGGTTCCAGCGTCGCCAGGCTCGGTGAAGGCCAGCTGCACGTTCATGTTCTCCGCGCCGACTTCGGCTGCCTTCTGGTACCAGTAGTAGTGGTTGATGAGCCCGAGCTGCGCGGTGCCCGCGTCGACGGCGTCACGGATCTGGGAGTTCTTCTCGAACACCTGGGCGTCGTTGTCAACCATGCCCTGCAGCCACTCCCGCGTCGCGTCATCGCCCATCGCGACGCGCATCGCAGTGACGAACGCCTGGAAGGAGCCATTGGTCGGCGCGATCGCGACCTGCCCCTTCCACCTCGGGTCAGTCAGTTGAAGTACTGACGTCGGGACTTCCTCGACCGGCACCTGCTTCGGGTCGTAGGCAATGACGCGAGCGCGTCCGGTGATGCCCGTCCAGTTCTCGCTCCGGTAGACGGCCGGCACAGCATCCGAGATGGCATCCGGCAGCGGTGCACACATGCCGGCTGCGTCGAGAGCGCCCATGGCGCCAGCGTCCTGGCCGAAGTAGATGTCCGCGGACGACGCGTCGCCCTCCTCGATCAACTGGGCGGCAAGTTCGGCCGTGTCGCCGTAGCGGACCTCGACCGGGATCCCCGTCTCGGTGGTGAACCGCTCGAGCAGAGGCGCCACCAGATCCTCGCTGCGGCCGGAGTAGACGACGACACTCTCGGTGGTGTCCAGGGTGGGCGCGGCGTCGGATGACTCCGAGGTCGAGCCAGAGCAGGCCGCGAGCAGCAGGGCGGCCGGCAGGATGACCGCCAGGCCGGCTGCACCACCCAGACGGGCGGAACTGCGCGTGCGACGAACGTGTGGCATGGGGATCCTCTCAAGGTTAAGTTAGGTAAACCTTAGTTAGGCCAGCCTTACCTTGTCAATCTGGGCGATCCAGGGGGAGCCACGGACTCAGATCCGAGCGCTCCCCGCTCGCGATGAGGCGACCGGACGCCGTCGCCTCCGTCCAAGTCAGGGACCCGTCCGCGAGCGCCAGCCAGGTGTCGGCATCGGTCTCGACGACGGCCGACGGGGTGCCTCGGCGGTGGGTGAGACCCGCTACGGCCTGCACGGCCGCGTAGGGCGGGATGCGCACCTCCACCGAACGACCGGGCGCGACCTCCTGCAGCCGAGCGAGGGAGGCCTTCACTCGGGCGCGCACCTGCGGGTCGACGGGCATGCGTGCTCAGGTCTGCAGGACGGCCGGGAGAGTCGCCTCATGCGCCTGGCGAAGCTCCGCGAGCGTCACCGTGAACTGATCGGAGAACTGCAGCACCTGCTCGCCCGCGTCGTAGCCGGCGTCGGCACCAAGTCCGGAGTCGACGACGCCGATCCGGTGCGCGGGGAGCTGGCGAGCGGCGCACATCTCGGTGAAGCGGAGCTCCTCGCTGCGAGGCACGACGACGACGGCACGCCCGGCCGACTCACCGAAGAGGAAGACGAACGGCTCGACGCCGTCGGGCACCCAGCAGCGGGCCCCGACGCCCGACTTCAACGCCATCTCGACGAGCGTCTGGGCAACTCCGCCATCGGAGACGTCATGAGCGGCGGTCAGCATGCCATCGCGCGAGCCGGCGACCAGGATCTCGCCCAGCAGTCGCTCGCGCTCGAGGTCGACCTGGGGAGGAAGGCCACCGAGGTGCCCGTGCACGTGATGCGCCCACTCGCTGCCGGCGAACTCGTCGCGCGAGTCGCCGAGCAGGTAGATGAGCTCACCGTCGGGGCCCCAGGCCATGGGAGTGCGTCGATCGACATCGTCGATGACGCCGAGCACACCGACCACGGGGGTCGGGAGGATCGCGGTGTCGCCCGTCTGGTTGTAGAACGAGACGTTGCCGCCGGTCACGGGAATGCCGAGCTGCAGGCAGCCATCCGCCAGACCACGGGTGGCCTCGGCGAACTGCCACATGACCTCCGGGTCCTCCGGCGAGCCGAAGTTCAGGCAGTTGGTGACGGCCAGCGGAATCGCTCCACCAGCGACGACGTTGCGGTAGCTCTCGGCCAGGGCAAGCTGTGCACCCGCGTAGGGGTCGAGCTTCGCGAACCGGCCGTTGCAGTCGGTGGAGATGGCGATGCCGCGCCCGGTCTCCTCGTCGACGCGCACCATGCCGGAGTCCTCCGGTTGCGCGAGCACGGTGTTGCCCAGCACGTACCGGTCGTACTGCGACGTCACCCACGACTTCGACGCAAGGTTCGGAGCCCCGACCATGTTCAGCAGCGTGGCGCGCAACTGCTCGCCATCGGCCGGGCGCGGGAGGGAATCCGGGGTGTCCGCCTGCAGGGCGTCCTGCCATGACGGACGGTGGTACGGGCGCTCGTAGACCGGACCTTCATGGGCAACCGTGCGCGGAGGGACGTCAACGATGCGCTCGCCGTGCCAGTCGACAGTCAGCCGACCGGAGTCGTTGACCTCGCCGATGACGACAGCCTCGACGTCCCACTTCCGGCACATCTGCAGAAATGCGTCGAGATTCTCCGGCGTCACGATCGCGCACATGCGCTCCTGCGACTCGCTCATCAAGATCTCCTCGGGTGACAGCGTCTCGTCACGCAGCAGCACGCGATCGAGCCACACGTGCATGCCGCCCTCGCCGTTGGACGCGAGCTCGCTCGTCGCGCAGGAGATCCCGGCACCTCCGAGATCCTGAATGCCCTCGACGAGTCCTGCATGCAGGACCTCAAGAGTGGCCTCGATCAGCAGCTTCTCCATGAATGGATCGCCGACCTGCACACTCGGGCGCTTGGCGGGGCCGTCAGCGTCGAAGGTCTCGGACGCGAGCACCGAAACGCCACCGATGCCGTCGCCACCCGTGCGGGCGCCGTAGAGCACGACGAGGTTGCCGACTCCCTTGGCACTGGCGAGGTGGATGTCCTCGTGGCGCATCGACCCGACGCACAGCGCGTTGACCAGCGGGTTGCCGAGGTACGTGTCGTCGAACACGACCTCTCCGCCGATGTTCGGCAGGCCCAGGCAGTTGCCGTAGCCGCCGACTCCGGCGACGATGCCAGGCAGCACGCGCTTGGTGTCCGGCGCATCGAGCGGGCCGAACCGCAGCGGGTCCATGACGGCGAGCGGGCGGGCGCCCATCGAGATGATGTCGCGAACGATGCCGCCCACTCCCGTTGCCGCACCCTGATATGGCTCCACATACGACGGGTGGTTATGGCTCTCCACCTTGAAGGTGACCGCCCAGCCGTCGCCGATGTCGACAACGCCTGCGTTCTCGCCGATGCCGACAAGCAGGGCATCGGTCTTGGGGGCCTTCTCGCCGAACTGGCGCAGGTGCACCTTGCTGGACTTGTAGGAGCAGTGCTCACTCCACATGACCGAGTACATGGCGAGCTCCGACGACGTGGGCCGACGTCCGAGGATCGCGCGGATGCGCTCGTACTCATCGAGTTTCAGGCCCAGTTCCGCGTAGGGCTGGGGGTGATCGGTGTCGTCGATCGCGTGCTGAACGGTGTCGATCATCGGGTGCCCACCAGTGAGGTCAGGACGGATGTGAAGAAGCCGAGCCCGTCGACGGACGGACCGGTGAGTGCCTCCACCGCATGCTCAGGGTGCGGCATGAGGCCCACCACGTTGCCGCGAGCGTTACTGATGCCCGCGATGTCGCGGCGGCTGCCGTTGGGGTTCACCTCGAGGTAGCGGGCGATGACCCGGCCCTCGCCCTCGATCTCGTCGAGAGTCCGCTCATCGGCGACGTAGCATCCCTCGCCGTTCTTCAGGGGGACGACGATCTCCTGCCCGTCGGTGAAGTCACCGGTCCACATCGTGTCGGTGCGCTCGATCCGCAGGCGCTGATCGCGGCAGATGAAGTGCAGGGAGTCGTTGCGGGTCAGCGCACCCGGTAGCAGGTGCGATTCGCACAGGACCTGGAAGCCATTACAGATTCCCAGGACGGGCAGGCCGCCCTCGGCCGCAGGGATGAGACTGCTCATCACCGGTGCGAAGCGGGAGATTGCTCCGCAGCGCAGGTAGTCCCCGTAGGAGAACCCACCGGGCAGCACGACCGCGTCGACTCCCTTGAGGTCGTCGTCGCCGTGCCACAGAGCCACCGGCTCGCCGCCGGCAATGGTCACTGCGCGCGCGGCGTCCTGGTCGTCGAGCGTCCCCGGAAAGGTGACAACACCAATCCTCATGCCTCGACCCGCATCGTGAAGTCCTCGATCACCGGGTTGCTCAGCAGCTCACCTGCCAGCTTCTCCATGAGCGCCAGCCGATCACCCTCGAGATCACCGTCGATGTCGACGATGAACTGCTTGCCCTGGCGCACGTCCTTGACGCCATCGAGGCCGAGGCGACCGAGCGCCCCCTGAACTGCCCGACCCTGGGGGTCGAGGATCTCCGGCTTGAGCATGACGTCGACGATGACGCGGGCCACGGGCACTCCAGAAGCGAGGCGGGATGTTGCCCCCAGCCTATCGACCGCGCTTCCGATGCCGATCAGGGCAAGAGCTCGAACGGGCGCCCGTCGAGCCCGCGGAGCACGCTGAAGTGCTGGCGGTCCAGAGTGAGGATGCGCCGGGTCTGATAGCGGTCGGCCAGGACGACGAGCGACGCATCGGTGAGGCCCGCGGCGAGATCCGCGTACTGGTCGACGAGTCTGCGGCACAGGAGGAGGTCAGTGGCAGTGATGACGGGCAACTCGTAGGCACCGCTAGCAAGTTCGCCGAGAGCCGCTGACTCGGCATGAGTCCCGAAGCGAGATGCGATGAGGTAATCCAGTTCGGCGATCACGAAGGGGCTGACCACTCGCATCTCACTCGAGGTGAAGGCGAGGCTGACCTCCTGATGGTGGGGATCGTCGGCACGAAACAGCGCGAGCAGCGCACTCGTGTCGATGATGGTCACGTCTGGCCGAATCCCTTCAGCCACTCGTCGCGGCGATCACGGGTGAGGTCTTTCCCCATCGGGCCCCCGTCCGCAGTGAATAGTCCGCCCCGCACCTCGTTCGCGGCAAGTTCCCTGTCCACAGCCCGGCGGATGAGCTCGGACTCGGTGATCTGACGGCGCGCAGCCTCTGCCTCGAGCCGGGCCTTCATCTCCTCGGGGAGGTAGATCGTCGTGCGCTTCATGCCATACATCGTGCCATACGTTGTGCCATACGTGAATGCTCGACCATCACCGGTTCGCGGTCAGGTGGGGCGTCGACGCCACACAGTGACCAACGATGAGCTCACCTGATTGCCCAGCGGCTGCACCCAGCTACCCGTCAGCCCCGTCCCCATCCGAGATCAGCATCGTCGACAGCATCGAAATTGAGTGTCGGGTCCGGATTGGCGATCGCCTGGGAGGTGGTCGTGCCAGGCGTCAACGGTGCGGTGAGCAGGCCCGCTGGCACGGATATGACCACGGTGGCTTTCGGACTAGCCTCGGATCCATGGGATCCCGCGCGTATGACGCCGTCTGGGGTGCGGCGCTGCGCACGACGACGACGGCCCATCGGATCGTGCACCGAGCCTCGCGCGGCCGACTCTGGCGCCGATTCCCCGGTGGCGCGCAGGTGGTGTGGATCTCCACGCTGGGCCGGCGATCCGGGCAATGGCGCACGACACCTCTCCTCGCCGGCCGAGACGCGGACGACTGGGTGATCGCGGGATCCAATGCAGGGCAAGAGCGAATCCCGGGCTGGGTGTTCAACGTCCGCGATCATCCCGAGGGGTCACTGCAGGAGAACGACACCACGGTGGACGTGACATTCACCGAGGTCCATGGGGACGAGGCCCAGCGGCTCTACGGACTGCTCGAACAGGGATGGTCGTCCTACCGCATGTACCGCCGGAACATCCACCGTGAGATCCCCGTCTTCCGGGTGTCCCGCCGCGTCTAACCCCGCGGGCTACCGCTCTGCGTTCGCCTGCCAACTACTCCAGGCACTTGCCACCATCTGGCTCAAATCACGAGTCGCACGCCAGTCGAGTTCGGCTTCGATCCGCTCGGTTGACGCCCACGTCGCCGGCGGATCTCCCGCACGCCTCGCGACCACCTCGGCGTTGACGTCGCGTCCCACAACCTCGCTCACCACGTCCATCACCTCGCGCACGGAGTACCCGTGACCGGTGCCGACATTGAAGACGTCGCTGCGCACACCAGACTCACAGCGCTCTGCCGCAGCAACATGCGCCGCGGCAAGGTCAGACACGTGGATGTAGTCGCGGATGCAGGTGCCGTCAGGGGTCGGGTAGTCGTCACCGAAGATCTGCGGGCGCTGATCCTGCTCCAGGGCTCGGAACACCATGGGCACCAGATTGTTGACGCTGCTGTCACCCAGCGCATCGGATCCCGCTCCCGCCACGTTGAAGTAGCGCAGCGCGGACCACGAGAGCCCCCACGCAACACCGCTGTCGCGGGCCATCCACTCGCCCACCACCTTGGTCTCGCCATAGGGGGACTCCGGGTGCAGCGGGGCATCCTCTGACACCGGATTGTCGGCAGGGGTGCCGTAGACCGCGGCGGAGGACGAGTACACCAGGCGCGAGACGCCGGTGCCCTCCATCGCCTCCAGCACCGTCAGCAATCCATCCACGTTCTCGCGGTAGTACAGCAAGGGGATGTCGACGGACTCTCCTGCGGCCTTCTTCGCCGCCAGGTGCACGACTCCATCGATGGTGTGATGACGGAAGGTGTGCGCGAGCTGCGCCGAATCATGGACGTCTCCCTCGACGACCGTGACGCCGTCAGGAACTCGTCGCACGAGCCCGGACGAGAAGTCGTCATAGATGACGACCTCGCGACCACTCGCCAGCAGCGCCTGCACGACGTGCGCGCCGATATAGCCGGCTCCCCCGGTGACCAGCCACGTCGTCACGAGAACGTCTCCCCCGTCAACCGCTCATAGGCCTCGACGTACTTCGCGCGCGTGCGCTCGACGATCTCGTCTGGGAGCGCGGGCGGCGGATCCCCGGAGTCCTTGCTCCATCCGGATGCCGGGGACGTCAGCCAGTCACGCACGAACTGCTTGTCGAAGGACGGCTGGGGCCCGCCGGGGGCCCACGTTGCGGAGTCCCAGTAGCGCGAGGAGTCGGGGGTCAGCACCTCGTCGCCCAGCACGATCCGCCCGGCGTTCTTCCCGGACTTCGCGAAGCCGAACTCGAACTTGGTGTCGGCAAGGATGAGGCCGCGCTCGCGGACGATCTCGAGTGCTCGCGTGTAGATGTCGATGGACAGCCGCTTGAGCTCCTGCGCCTCCTCCTGCCCGATCAGCACGATGGTCTCGTCGTAGGTGATGTTCTCGTCGTGATCGCCAATCGCGGCCTTGGTCGCTGGAGTGAAGAGCGGCTTCGGCAGCTCAGAGCCGTCCTGCAGGCCCGGCGGGAGTCCGTTGCCGCAGATCCGCCGGGTCGCCTGATAGTCGGCGAGGCCAGAGCCAGCGAGGTAGCCGCGCACGACGCACTCGACGGGCAGCATGTCCAGCTGCTCGCACACCATCGCCCGGCCTGCGACAGCCTTCGGGATCTTCCCCGACGCGAGGTGGTTGGGCACCACGCCCTCGAGTCGCTTGAACCACCACTTGGACAAGGAGGTGAGGATCCGCCCCTTGTCGGGGATCTGCGTGGGCAGCACCCAGTCGTAGGCCGAGATGCGATCGCTTGCGACGAATAGGAGCTTGTCATCGGGTGTGCGATAGAGGTCGCGCACCTTGCCCGAGTAGAGGTGCTCGTACTCAGGAGGCAGCCCGTAGTCGGGAGCCTCGGGGGAGGAGGAGGTCACAGGATGTCTCCAGGGGTGTAGCCGGCGGCCTCCGGGTAGCGATTGACAATGGCCTCGACTCGGTCCGCAACGGCACGCACCTGCGCTGCCGAAGCGCCCGTGAAGGAGAGCGGCTCAGCGATCAGGGCGTCGAGCTCCTCGCGGGACAGCTGCAGGCGCTCGTCGGAGGCAAGCCGGGAGAGCAAGTCATTCTCGGCGAGGCCGTCCTCGCGCATGGCGAGCGCCACCGCAACCGCATGCACCTTGATGGCCTCATGCGCCGTCTCGCGGCCTACTCCCTTGCGCACGCTGGCCATCAGCACCTTCGTCGTGGACAGGAAGGGCAGGTACCGCTCGAGCTCCCGATCGATCACCGCGGGGAAGGCACCGAAGTCGTCGAGCACCGTCAGGAAGGTCTCGAACATGCCGTCGATCGCGAAGAAGGCATCGGGCAGGGCGACCCGGCGCACGACGGAGCAGTAGACATCGCCCTCGTTCCACTGCGATCCCGCGAGGTCAGCCACCATGGTGAGGTAGCCGCGAAGGAGCACGGCAAAGCCGTTCACTCGCTCACATGAGCGCGAGTTCATCTTGTGCGGCATCGCCGACGAACCCACCTGCCCCGGGCGGAATCCCTCGGTCACGAGATCGTGACCGGCCATCAGCCGAATGGTGGTGGCCAGGCTCGACGGGCCGGCGGCCGTCTGCGACAGGGCCGAGACCACGTCGAGGTCCAGGGACCGTGGATACACCTGACCGACACTGTCGAGGACATGGGTGAAGCCGAGATGCCGGGCAACCGCCGCCTCCAGCTGACCCAGCCGCTGCTCATCCCCCACAAGATCGAGCATGTCCTGAGCCGTGCCGACCGGACCCTTGATCCCGCGCAGGGGGTAGCGCTCGAGCAGATCCTCGAGGCGCCCGAAGGCGACCAGCATCTCGTCGGCCGCCGACGCGAAGCGCTTGCCGAGGGTGGTGGTCTGGGCGGCGACGTTGTGCGAACGACCCGTCAGGGCGGTGTCGGAATAGGCGATGGCCAGTCCGGACAGTCGATCCAGTGCCGCCACGCTCTTGTCCCGAACGATGCGCAGCGAATCGCGCACCTGGAGCTGCTCGACGTTCTCGGTGAGGTCGCGTGAGGTCATGCCGATGTGCACGTACTCATGGCCGGCGAGCTCGTTGAATTCCTCGATGCGCGCCTTGACGTCGTGCTTGGTCACCCTCTCGCGCGCGGCGATCGATGCCAGATCGACCTGGTCGATCACACGGCGGTAGTCGGCCAGCGCTGCGGCGGGGATGTCGAGACCGAGGTCGATCTGAGCAGCCGCCACGGCGAGCCAGAGCTCGCGCTCGAGGACGATCTTGGCCTCGGGGGACCACACATCGACCATGGATGCCGAGGCGTAGCGCCCGGCGAGGACATTGGGGATAGACGAGGCCACGACGTCATCCTCCCACTGAGTCAGCGGCCGCCTGCTCGGCGATGTCACGGCGGTGGTGCGAACCCTCGAGGGAGATCAGATCGACCGCCACGTAGGCACGCTCACGCGCCTGCGCGAGGGACTCCCCGTGCGCCGTCACCGAGAGGACCCGGCCGCCGGCCGACGCCACCGCCCCGTCGTCGCGGATCGTCGTGCCCGCGTGGAAGACCTTCACGCCCGCCACGTCGGCCGCGTCCGCGAGCCCGGTGATGGCATCACCGGTGCGCGGCGACGCGGGATAGCCCTCCGAGGCGACGACGACGGTGACGGCGAATCCCGGCTCCCATGTCAGAGGTGGAAGGTCGGCGAGCTTGCCCTGGGCCGCCGCCAGCAGGACCTGACCCAGAGGCGTCCGGAGATTCGCGAGCACGACCTGCGTTTCCGGGTCTCCGAAGCGCGCGTTGAACTCGATGACGCGCACGCCGCGCGATGTCATCGCCAGGCCGGCATACAGCAGGCCCGAGAAAGGGGTGCCCCGCCGGCGCATCGCATCGACCATCGGCTGTAGCACTCGTTCAGTGATGTCGGCCACCAGCCCCGACGGCGCCCACGGGAGCGGGGAGTAGGCGCCCATGCCACCGGTGTTGGGGCCCGAGTCGCCATCTCCCGCTCGCTTGAAGTCCTGCGCGGGCTGCAAGGGCAGGACCGTCACCCCATCGGTGATGGCAAACAAGGACACTTCCGGTCCGTCCAGGAATTCCTCGATGACCACGCGGGCATCCGACCCCTTGGCGAGGCACTCGCGCGCATGCGCGACCGCCGCGTCCCGATCAGACGTGACCACGACCCCCTTGCCGGCAGCCAGCCCATCGTCCTTGACCACATAGGGGGACCCGAACTGGCCGAGTGCGTCCTCGACCTGCTCGACACTCGAGCACACATACGACATGGCCGTCGGGACATCGGCCTCCGCCATGACCTGCTTCGCGAAGGCCTTGCTGCCCTCCAACTGCGCCGCCTCGGCACTGGGGCCGAAGCAGGCAATGCCGCGGGACCGCACGGCGTCAGCAGCCCCGGCAACCAGGGGCACCTCAGGGCCGATCACCACGAGATCCGCCGTGAGGTCTGCGGCGAGGGCTCCCACCGCCTCGGGATCGTTCACGTCGATCGGCCTGGTCTCCACGACCGCGGCCATGCCGGCATTGCCCGGCGCCGCGATGACGCTCGTCACGGAGGCATCAGCCAGCAGTGAGTCGATGATGGCGTGCTCACGCGCCCCGGCGCCGATGACGAGAACCTTCACATCCTCACCCTAGTGAGGGGCACTGGATGGATGAATAGGGCTGATCCGCACGCGCGCAGACCCGATGTGGCGGCTGCCGCGAGACGGCCGTCGAGAGGGTCTAGTGTGCCCTCATGCCTGCCTCTCACGGCACCGGCGTCGTGGTCACGACCACGCCGCACCAGGGGGCGATCCGACGCGCCCTCGTGCTCCTGCTGATTCTCAGTCTGGCCACGACCGCGGCCTTCACCGCGGTCCCTTCCCCCTTGGGCATCAGCACCTGGGTCGGAGACATCGCCTACGACCTGACGTTCGCCTGCGCTGGTGCTCTGGCGCTCCAGGCAGGTTCGGTCTACCAGAGGCGAGACCTGCCCTGGGGGCTGATCGGCATCGGATTCCTCGTCTACGCCGGGGTGAGCCTGCTGTGGAGCATCGACTACGCATGGCCCGAGCTCGGCCTGTCCTTCACCGTGGTCGATGCCCTGTGGGCGCCGTTCTACCTGCTCATCATCATCGCCTTGATCATCGTCACGAGAAGCCGCCTGCACGGACGGGGTCTGCTCCCGACCCTTGATGCCCTTCTGGTCGCCCTGATGTCCATGGCAGTCAACATCGTCCTCGTCACCGCCTTCCTGAATGTCAATGCCGTCGCCCTGGATGACCCAGTCGTTCTGGTCAATGGCCTCTTCGTGCTGGCCGACCTTTTCATCCTCGCCCTGCTGGCCCTTCTGCTGCAGGCCTCGCAGTGGCGCGTCAGCGCAACCATCTGGCTGTTCATCGCGGGCTATGTGCTGCTGACCATCGGCGACGTGGCCTACCTGTTCGACGTCACGACCAACTCCTACACCGCGGGTACTCTGCTGGACCTGACCTGGCCCGTGGGAGCGCTCCTGATCGGGCTCTCCGCCGCGGTGCCGAAGGCCTTGGACCGCCAGGAGTCGGCGCGGTCCGACGCGGCAGGCAGCCCCAGTGCACTGATTCCCGCCCTGGCCATGACGGGGGCGGTGGCCGTTCTCATCTTCCGCGCGACGGCTCCCACGGGTGCCACCTTTGTTCCCGCCGCCTACCTCGCCGCAATGGCGCTCCTGCTGGGCATCGTGCGCTTGGTTCTGACGGTGCAGCAGTCATCCCGGCTGGCCACCGCGTTGGTTGAATCCCGCATCGATCCCCTCACTCAGCTGCCCAACCGTCGAAGCCTCGAGGACCCCCAGCCGTCACGCGCCGTCGTGGCCATGGATATCGACGACATGGCAGCGATCAACCAGCACCTGGGCACCCTCGGTGGCGACATCCTCCTTCAGGAGGTCGCCGCACGACTGCGCACCGGTGTCCGATCCACCGATACCGTCCTCCGCTCCGGCGGGGACGAGTTCGCGGTGATCCTCACCCCCTTCGATTCGGCCGATGCGGTTGATCTGGCCGACGATCTGATCTCCCTGCTCAAGCGCCCCTTCACGATCAACGGCGAGTCAGTCACCATCACTGTCTCAGCGGGCGTCGGTGTGGCGCATGGCCGCCAGCCTCACGACACCGCTCACCTCTTCAGCGAGGCCACTGAGGCGTTGCGGGTCGGCAGAGCAGAGGGGCCAGGACTCGTCACCAGTCTCGAGGGTGAAGTGAGCAAGAAGTCGCGCGACCGGCTGACACGTCGTGCCGCCGTGCGGCAGGCGCTGGAGGCCGATGCACGCGAGTTCGTCCCCTACTTCCAGCCCATCGTGAACAGTGTCGATGGTTCGGTGCTCGCTGCGGAAGCACTGGTCCGATGGGTTCGCGAGGGGAAGGTCCTGACACCAGCGCAGTTCCTGCCAGATGTGACGTCGGTGGAAGAGATGCGGAAGCTCTCACGACGCATGCTGCTGTCCTCCCTCACCTTGATCCACGAGGCGAGGTTGCCCATCTCCGTCACGGTGAACATTCCTCCCGAACTCCTGACCGAGTACCTCCTCGATGAGGTCGATTCCGTCCTCGAGCGGTCCGCTGACTGGGGACAGCAGTTGATCATCGAGGTGACCGAGACGGCCATCATTCGCAACCCCGACCAGGCGGCACGGGTTCTCTCCGAGTTGCAGGACCGCGGAGTGAAGATCTTCCTCGACGACTTCGGATCCGGATGGTCAGGGCTGGGCACCCTGCGAGACCTGCCCATCAATGGACTCAAACTCGATGCGACATTCGTGCAGAGCGTGACCCGTGACGCACGCACGGCATCGATCGTGCGCGGCATTGCCACGGTTGCCGAGGAACTCCATCTGCCGATGGTCTACGAGGGTGTCGAAGACGTGGAGACCTGCGGATTCATCAAGGCTCTGCCGGCCAGCTTCATTCAGGGCTACGTGTTCGCACGGCCCATGCCGATCACGGACCTGACTTCGTGGTACTCCGCTCACCTCAGCCGCGGCCCCGTGGATCCGTGCCTGGGCAACACTCAGCCCGCGTAGTACGAGTCGATCTCCGAGAACGCCTCGTCCAGAATCGCGAGGCCGGCGCGGGCCTCCTCCTCGGTGATCGTGCACGGTGGCACCACATGCATGCGGTTGAAGTTGACGAACGGCATCAGGCCACGGTTCTTGCAGGCAACCACAAGCGCGTTCATCGCATCTGAGGTTCCGCCGTAGGGAGCGAGCGGCTCGCGAGTCTCGCGGTTGCTCACCAGATCGAGTGCCCAGAAGACACCCAGTCCGCGCACCTCACCTATCACCGGGTGCTTCTCCGCCAACGCGCGCAGCCCCGGGCCGAGCACGTTCTCGCCAATGGACTTGGCATTGTCGACGATGCCCTCGTCCTTCATCGCATCGATGGACGCGACGATCGATGCTGCGGCCAGTGGGTGCCCGGAGTAGGTGAGGCCGCCGGGGAAGACACGCTCGTCGAAGGTCGCCGCGATCTCCTTGGAGATGACGACGCCACCGACCGGCACGTAGCCGGAGTTCGATCCCTTGGCGAACACGATGAGGTCTGGCTGGGCCGACCAGTTCTGGAAGGCGAACCACTCGCCCGTGCGGGCGAAGCCCGACATCGTCTCGTCAGCGATCCAGATGATCCCGTATTTGTCGCACAGCGCCCGCAGGCCCTCGAGGTAGCCCGGCGGCGGCACGAGGACACCTGCCGTGCCGACCACGGACTCCAGGATGATGGCGCCGATCGTGTTCGGGCCCTCGAACTGGATGACGTGCTCCAGATGCTGCAGCGCGCGCTCGGTCTCCTGCTCGGGGGTCGTCGCCCAGAACTCCGAGCGGTAGAGGTACGGGCCGAAGAAGTGGACATGCTGGGCGGCGTACTCGTTCGGCCAACGGCGCGGGTCGCCCGTCGCCACGATCGCCGCACCCGTGTTGCCGTGGTACGAGCGGTAGGCCGAGAGGACCTTGTGCTTGTTGGTGTGCAGACGCGCCATGCGGATCGCGTTCTCGACGGCGTCGGCGCCACCGTTGGTGAAGAACACCTTGCCCATGTTCGGGCCCGCCAGCTCGATGATGCGCTTGGCGGCCTCATTGCGTGAGCGGTTCGCATGCTGGGGAGCGATGGTGGACAGCAGGGCCGCCTGCTCCTGGATCGCCGCAACGACCTTGGGGTGCTGGTGGCCGATATTGACGTTGACCAGCTGCGAGGAGAAGTCCAGGTAGCGGTTGCCGTCGTAGTCCCAGAAGTAGCAGCCCTCCGCACCTGCGATGCACATCGGCTTCAGTGCCTTCTGTGCACTCCAGGAGTGGAACACGTACTCACGATCGTCGGCGAAGACCTCTGCACCAAGGGCGGGATCGGGCGTGACGGACATGGCTTCTCCT
>JAIOXK010000034.1 GCA_021741645.1 Candidatus Nanopelagicales bacterium | reverse complement strand
CGGGCGAGATCCTCGCTCGGGTGTGAGGAAACAGGCCTGATCTCCTGTGCGTCAGCGCGGGAGAGGGGTGCAGCCACGTAGGGGTAACCCCTCTCCCTGTGCTGGGTGATGGATCGCACTGCTGATCCTGCCTAGGGTGAAAGCCATGACGGACATCTCACGACGAGCACTCCTTGGTTCGGCTGCGGTCATTGCGGCTGCGACCGGACTGCCGGCCGCGCCGGCGTCGGCCTCCACGGGGTCCACAGCTGCAGGGGCTGCCTCGGGCGCACGCTGGCCGGCGCCGGCGGCCTGGCGATCACTGGACAGTCAGGTGGGCGGTCGCCTCATCCGCACGCAGCTGCCGTGGGTGAATGCCACGCCGGAGACGTTCGAACTGCTGAAGAACCCGTTCTGGAACGAGGAGCAGCCCGGTGCACTGCAGTCAACCGGCTGGTACAAGGCGTGGACGGCCGTTGCTTCACCGTACGCCGTGCGCGCGCAGTCGACTGCCGACATCGTGGCGGCGGTGAACTTCGCCCGCGACAACGACGTGAAGCTCGTTGTCAAGGGCACCGGGCACGACTATCTGGGACGCAACTGTGCACCGAGATCGCTGCTCGTCTGGACGCACGACATGCGGACGATCACGTTGCATGACGCCTTCCTTCCCAAGGGAGCCCCGGCGGGAACCACGCCCGTCGAGGCCATGACGGTCGAAGCGGGCACTCGGTGGCTCGAGGCATACAAGGCCGCCACTGACGCGGGGCGCTTCGTGGCCGGCGGCGGCTGCACGAGCGTCGGCGCGTGCGGCGGGTTCACGTTCGGCAGTGGTTTCGGCCCGTTCTCCAAGCGCTACGGGACGGGTTCCGGTGGCATCGTGCAGGCCGAGATCGTGACGGCGGACGGGAAGGTCCACGTCGTCAACGAGTTCAGCGAGCCCGATCTCTTCTTCGCCGTGCGCGGCGGCGGTGGCAGCACCTACGGCATCGTCAGCCGGGTCACGCTGCTCATGCATCCGATCCCGTCGACCGTGGGCATCATCACCGGTTCCGTCACTGCATCCTCCGATGCCGCCTATCGGGAGTTGATCCAGCGGTTCTGCGAGTTCTACCCCGTGGGGCTCGACAACTGGCACTGGGGTGAGTCGGTCGCCTTCGGGCCGGACAACGAGCTCGGCTTCCGGCTGACCTTCCTCGACATGCCTGAGGCGGAGGGTCGGGCGGTGCTCGAGCAGTTCGTGGGCCCCCTGCGCGAGCGGCCGGAGGATTTCACGGTCGCGCCGAGCATCGACTTCCTGGACTTCAAGAACCTCTGGAATCCGGAGTTCTGGGATGAGCACGATCCGGACTTCATCACCCGGGATCCACGCCCGGGGGCCCCGGAGCACCAGTTCTGGTGGACGGGGAATCAGGGTGAATTGGGTTCGTACTGGAGCGGCTACCAGTCGCGCTGGATCCAGACCGAGGATCTGCGCATCCGTCCCGCCGAGATCGCGGACGCCTTCTTCGATGCCTCCCGGCTGCGCTCCTTTATCTTCCAGGTCAACAAGGGGCTGTCCGGCGAGCACGAGGAGGCCCGGGCGCGCGACGAGCAGACGGCCTTGAATCCCCAGTGCTTCGGGGCGTCGGCGCTGGTGCTGATGGGTGCCGCGCAGCAGTACCGCTATCCGGGGGTGCGCGGAAAGGAGCCGAGCGTTCCGCTGGCGCGTGAGCTGGCGGACACCGTCAATGACGCCATGGACATCATCAAGCGCGCGACTCCGGGCGCTGGGTCGTACTCCACGGAGGCGGACTTCTTCCTCGAGGACTGGCAGGAGGCTCAGTGGGGGAGCAATTACGCGCGACTCCTGCGAATCAAGCGCCGGTACGATCCGAGGAACTTCTTCCGAGTGCACCACGGAGTGGGCAGTGAGCAACGCAAGCAGTGAGGCAGTCACCGACGCTCCTGCACCGCGCGTGCTGGTCGTGGAGGACGACGACTTCACACGCGTCACCCTCGAGGCCGCGCTCCAGCACTATGGCCTGATCGTCACGCAGAGCGTCGCCGATGGCACGTCAGCCATGCAGGCCTTCGCCACGGCGCCGCCCGATGTCGCCCTCCTCGATCTTGACCTGGGGGCCGGGCCGACGGGAATCGATGTCGCGCACGCCATGAAGCGAGCCAGGCCCGAGATGCGGATCGTCCTGCTGACCTCCTATGAGGATCCGCGGCTGCTGAGCCTGAGCCTGCGCGACATGCCTGCCCATGCCGCCTACGTCGTCAAGCAGTCGCTCTCGGACATGGGATTCCTCGTCGAGGCAATCCGCGGGTCGACGCAGCAGGGGGTCGACGATCCGACCCGACGATCCCAGCCGTCGATCTCCCTCAGTGACTCGCAGGTGGAGACGCTCCGGCTGCTGGCCTGCGGCCTGACGAACGCGGAGATCGCGCGCGTGCGCGTTGTCGAGGAGAAGTCCGTGGAGCAGGCTGTCACTCGCATGGTCCGGAAGCTGGACATCGGCGGCGGGGCGGCGGAGAACCCCCGGGTGCTGCTGGCTCGTGAGTTCTATCGACTCATCGGTTCGCGAACTCCGTCCGAGGCATCAGCCCTGCGCGGCATTGATCCGTGAGGTTCGACTGCCGATGAGCGAGCGCACCGTCCTCGGTCTCAGCCTCCGCCAGCACATCGGCGGACGTTGGGCGATCTCGTGGCAGGCATACGTGCTGAATCTGCCCCTGAACCTGCTGGCCGTCGCCACCCTGATCACCTCAGCACCCACCGCGGGGCAATGGCGGGGGTGGGGAGTCGTGGCACTCCTTGGCGTCGCGGCCATTGGTGTCGGCTTCGTGCTCGCGGACGCGACGATTCTGCGTCACCGACGTCAGCGTCCACTCCCCATCCCCGTCGTCATCGCGGTGGGCGCGGCCATCGGAGCACTGCGGGGAATTGTGGTGGTGGCAGGGATCGCAGGGCTGAACCTGCAGCCCATGACGTTCTCGATGGGAGTTGGGCGGATCGCGGCCGGCGCGCTGATAGGAGCGGTCGCCCTCCCGCTGGGTGCCCTGCTCCTCTCCTGCATTGATCGCTACCTGACCGAACGGAGGCGATTGCTGGAAGAGCTCGCGCAGGCCGAACGGCGGCGGCTGCGACGAGTGGGGGAGTTGGACTACCTGCGCACCGCAGTGGTGGACGGAGTGCGGCTGGACCTCCAGGACGCGCTGTCATCACTGACCGACACCGACCCCACGCCCGAGCAGGTCAGCGAGGCGGTCAGATCCGCCAGTCGGCGCATCTGGACGCCACCGCCGAGCCGACGAGATCGGCATCGGGTCGAGCGACCTGCGGTGCTGTGGTCGGTGATCCGCCGCCGGCCCCTTCCCGCCACGGCCATCACCCTCATCTGGGGTGCATCCGCAGTGCCGACAATCCTCACCACCATCGGCGGCTGGCGAGCCGCCCTCAGCATCGTGCTCTCCGTCCTCGTGCTCTGGACGTCCCTGGAAGGCGCCAATCGATGGTGGCGCCGACGCCCCGATCACTGGGGTCGCGCCGCGCTGACCATGACCCTCGTCGCGTATGTCCTGGTGAGTCCGGTGATGTGGGCGGTGCTGGACCCCCGCCCCCTCGTGGACGCCCTTCCTGTTCTCCTGCTGAACTTCGTATGGCTGGGCTTCATCGTGCTGGCGACGACGCTGGTGGCGGGCGCGGTGTCGTCCGGCGAGGAGATCCTCACTCGACTGCACCTCGACATTGACGATGCGGATGTGAGGAGCCGTGCTCTTGATGCCGAGCGCGACGATCTGCTGCGCCAGATCGCGGCCGAGGTTCATGGCTCGGTCAACTCACCCCTGGTGGGCCGTCTGACCATGGGCGCACCTCGCGGGAGTGGGCAGGACGTCGACGAGCTGAAGGAATTCGTGGGACGCCTGGTGCACCAGATGGACCTCAAGGACGCTCCGGCGTCGGTGGACGACCTGCTCGAGGCTGTGATGCGTCCATGGACGGGACTGCTGGCCGTTCGAGGAAGGACCGAGGCGGATGTTGCTCAATGGGAGCTCGATCCAACCGACGCTCGCACGCTGCAGCAGATCGTCGAGGAGGGAGTCGCGAACGCCTTCCGCCATGGTGCCGCGACCGAGGTCGAGATTCGCATGCAGGCGCAGTCGCACGCTCATGGTCGGGCGATCTGGATCCTGATCGACGACAACGGTCATGCGGAATCCGGGCACCGCAGCAGTGCGGGGCTCGGGACCCGGCTTCTGGATGCGGCGGCTCCCGATGACTGGACCTTGGGACCAGGCCCGGCTGGCGGAATGCGCCTGTCGGTCGTCGTGCCCGTCGGGCAGGGGGCAATCTGACCTCGCGGCACCCATTAGGCTCGCCGGCATGGCTGAGTTCATCTACACCCTCCGCAAGGCCCGCAAGGCGCACGGCGACAAGGTCGTCCTCGACGACGTCACGCTGTCCTTCCTCCCCGGCGCGAAGATCGGCGTCGTCGGACCGAACGGAGCGGGAAAGTCCAGCCTGCTGAAGGTCATGGCCGGCATCGATGACGTGTCCAACGGCGAGGCGATGCTGCACGAGGGATTCACCGTCGGCATCCTCATGCAGGAGCCGAACCTCGACGAGACCAAGACGGTGCTGGAGAACGTTCAGGACGGTGTTGCCGAGACCAAGGGCATGATCGATCGCTTCAACGCCATCTCCGCTGAGCTCACCGAGCCCGACGCCGACTATGACACGCTCCTGGAGGAGATGGGCAGGCTGCAGGAGTCCATCGATCACCGCAATGCGTGGGATCTGGATGCGCAGCTCGATCAGGCCATGGATGCCCTGAGGTGCCCGGCGCCGGATGCGGATGTCTCCGTGCTCTCCGGCGGTGAGAAGCGACGCGTCGCGCTGTGCAAGCTCCTGCTGGAGCAGCCCGACCTGCTCCTGCTCGATGAGCCCACCAACCACCTCGATGCCGAGAGCGTCAACTGGCTCGAGCAGCATCTGGAGAAGTATCCGGGAACCGTCGTCGCCATCACCCATGATCGCTACTTCCTCGACAACGTCGCGCAGTGGATTCTCGAACTCGACCGCGGTCATGCCTACCCCTACGAGGGCAACTACTCCACGTACCTCGAGACGAAGGCCTCCCGCCTGAAGGTCGAAGGGCAGAAGGACGCCAAGCTCAAGCGTCGTCTCGAGGGCGAGCTCGAGTGGGTGCGGTCCAACGCCAAGGCGCGCCAGACGAAGAGCCGCTCTCGCCTGGATCGCTACGAGGAGATGGCCGCGGAGGCGGAGAAGACCCGCAAGTTCGACATGGAGGAGATCCAGATCCCGCCGGGTCCGCGCCTGGGCAACGTGGTGGTGGAGGCCAAGGGCCTGACCAAGGCCTTCGGCGATCGCATCCTGATCGACAACGTCTCCTTCACTCTCCCGCGCAACGGCATCGTCGGCGTCATCGGACCCAACGGCGTCGGCAAGACGACCCTGTTCACGATGATCGTCGCGGCCGCGGAGGGAATCACCGACGATGGCGAGAACGCGGCGATCCTGCCGACGAGCGGCGACATCAAGGTCGGCGAGACCGTCACGCTCTCCTATGTCGATCAGTCTCGAGCGGGCCTCGACCCCACCAAGAACGTCTGGGAGGTGGTGTCCGACGGCCTCGACTGGATCAAGGTCGGCAACGTGGAGATGCCGTCTCGTGCCTACGTCTCGGCCTTCGGATTCAAGGGCCCCGATCAGCAGAAGCCCGCGAAGGTCCTCTCCGGTGGTGAGCGCAACCGGCTGAACCTGGCCCTCACGCTGAAGATGGGCGGCAATCTGCTGCTGCTCGACGAGCCGACCAACGACCTTGATGTCGAGACCCTCGGCTCGCTGGAGAACGCCCTGCTGGAGTTTCCCGGCTGCGCGGTGATCACCTCGCATGACCGCTGGTTCCTCGACCGCGTCGCGACGCACATCCTCGCGTACGAGGGGGATTCGCAGTGGTTCTGGTTCGAGGGCAACTTCGAGTCGTACGAGAAGAACAAGATCGACCGCCTCGGTGCGGATGCGGCACGACCGCACCGCGCGACCTACCGCAAGCTCACCCGCGACTAGTGCCTGACGACGGCGCTGTGGGGAGCGTCCATCACATCCCCGTCTACCGACGCTTCAGCGATCTGGATCCGTTGGGGCACGTCAACAATGTCGTCTTCCACGACTATCTGCAGGAAGCCCGAGTCGGGCTCCTGCGCGACCTCGACTTCGTTCGCACGTCGGAGTTCTCGCAGGTGGTGGCGACGCAGGAGGTCACGCATCGCAAGCCCTTGATGTACTCGTCGGACCCGGTGATGGTCGACATCTGGGTGGAGAGACTGGGCAACTCGTCCTACACGCTCCGCTATCGAATCTATGACGAGCATGGTGACCTTGCTGCGGAGGCGAAGACGGTCATGGCCGTCGTCGATGCGAGCACGGGGCGTCCGGTGCGGATTCCGCCAGAGTTGCGTGCGCGCGTGGGGGCAACCACAATCGTGGAGTGAATATTCGTCTGGGCGAGCCGGAAGCGGCAGTTCTTGAAGGTTTCGCCCGACGTCAGCTGACGTGGGACAGTGACCAGGCGGCGCGGGTCGTCACCACGGCCAAGGCGCTTGGCGTGTTCACTGCCCCTCCACTGGGCGTACTGGTGTTCTTTGCCGTGCCGGTGGCTGAATCCTCCGAGGATGCGACAGCCCTGGATGTGGTGGTACCACTCGAGGCTCTGGCTGATCGGCTGCGTGATGATGCCGTGGCCGGAATGGACCTCACGACCCTCCCGACGGCCTTCGTGCCGCCCGGCGGAGCGCCCTCCCTGCACCACCTGCCGCCGACGGAGGGGTGGCAGATGCCCATTCACGGACTGGCGGGCGACCTGCTGCCGTCCATCGACGAGGCGACGCAGGAGTTCAACGCCAGGTCCCATGGCCTGCCGCCTCGTTCACAGGAGTCCATTGCCAATGAGATCTGGGATCGGCAGGGCTTCGCCGGGCTGCCGATGCGCGCCCTTCATGCCGCCCATCGACTCGGCATGGTCTCGAACGACCGATCGAAGGTGGCCGCGGCCACGTGCGGACCATGGAAGCGCCTGAGCACGGCCCGCGGCCAGGTGTTCGTCTACACGCAGGGTCCGTCGGCGCGACTGTCGCTGCACGTCGTGCGCTGACGCCCGCTCCAGCAGGCCGGCTACCCGCGAACCCACACCGCGGTCTCGCCACCGACGACGAGCATCTCGACACCGTCGTCGTCCAGCAGTGCGACCTCCGGGCATGACGCGAGGAGCACGTCGGCACCCCACGAGGACGGCAGGCGGACGGGGGAGTCGGTCGTGTTGAGCACCGCGAGGACATTCCCGGTATCGCTGAGTCGGCGAATCGCCAGGACACCCTCGGGGGCGTCCTCCCACTGCAGGGGACCTTCGCCGAGTGCGTCCAGTTCGCGACGAATCCGCAGCGCGCTGCGATAGAACTCCAGCGTGGACTGCGGGTCCTCGGACTCCTCGGTCACTGAGAGGCCGGACCAATACGCAGGCATGGGCAGCCAGGCTGCGCCGGAGGAGCTGAATCCGAAGGAGGGCAGCTCGGGTGTCCACGGGATGGGTACTCGGCAGCCGTCGCGCCTGCCATCGGTGCCACCGCTGCGATGCCATGCCGGATCCTGCCGGGCGTCGTCGGGCAGGTCAGAGACCTCGGGAAGGCCGAGCTCCTCGCCTTGGTAGAGGTACATGGATCCGGGCAGGGCCAGGGTGAACAAGGTCGCGGCGCGGGCCCGGTCGAGTCCGCGCTCAAGGTCCGCGGTGCCGTCGGCCGCCAGGGGTGCCAAGCGCGTGCGATGTCGGACGACATCGTGATTCGACAGCACCCAGGTGGGGGGAGCCCCGACGGTCGCATGGTTGCGAATGGTGTCGACGATGGACGTGCGCATGGCATCGGCGTCCCAGCCGGCGTCGAGGTAGGAGAAGTTGAAGGACGTGTGCAGCTCGTCCGGACGCTGGTAGCGGGCGAGGCGCTCGGGGTTGGGCACCCACGTCTCTCCGCAGAAGATGCGCGGAGGGTCGTACTCGTCGGCCACCGCGCGCCACTCGCGGTAGATGTCGTGCACGCCGTCCTGATCCCAGTACGGGGCATGAGCCTTGTCGGCGTCGAACATGCTCTCGTGATTGGCGACGTGCTCCTCATCGAAGCCGGGCAGTCCGCTGAACTGCTCGGGGTGATCGAAGTCGGGCAGGCCCTCCTCCTTGACGAGTCCGTGCGACACGTCGATCCGGAAGCCGTCGACACCGCGGTCGAACCAGAAGCGCAGGATGTCGCGGAACTCGGCGTGCACCTCGGGGTTCTCCCAGTTGAGGTCCGGCTGGGTGGTGTCGAACAGGTGCAGGTACCAGTAGCCGGTGGGCTCGCCATCGGCGTCGCGCATATGCGACCAGCCACGGCCGTGGAACACGCTCCGCCAGTTGTTCGGCGGCTCCTCGCGCTCAGCCCCCTTGCCCTCGCGGATCATGTACCGATCCCACGCCTGAGAGCCGGGCTCGGAGTTCAGGGCCTCCTGGAACCACGCGTGCTCGCTGCTGGTGTGGTTGGGGACGATGTCCATGATCACGCGCATGCCGCGCGCGTGAGCCTCGGCGACCAGTGAGTCGACGTCGTCCATCGAGCCGAGCCGTGCATCGATCGATCGGTAGTCCGCCACGTCGTAACCGCCGTCACGCAGGGGCGAGGAGTAGAAGGGGGAGATCCACACGGCATCGACGCCGAGGTCCGCGAGGTAGTCGAGTCGGCTGATCAGGCCCGGAATGTCGCCCAGACCGTCGCCGTCGCTGTCCGCGAAGGATCGCGGGTACACCTGATAGATGACGGCATCCCGCCACCAATCCTGTGGCCGCTGGAGCGCTGAAGGCGGATTGGTCATCGAATCGTCTCCGTGGGAATGGGTCGGCCGGCGGGATCGTCAGGGATGTTCTGCATCGCGAAGGCGGCGCTGACCAGGTACATCCACAGGCGCGTCTCCTGGTCTGGCGTCAGATCCTGCTCGGCCATCGCGTCGTTCATCAGCGTCAGCCAGCGGTCGCGGGCAGTCGAGTCGATGGCGTAATCCGCGTGGCGCATGCGCAGGCGGGGATGACCGCGCTCGTCGTCGTAGGTGGTGGGCCCACCCCAGTACTGCATGAGGAACAGTCGCAGGCGGCGCTCGGCGGCGGCTAGGTCGGCGTCCGGGTACATCGGGCGGAGGATGTCGTCCTCGGCGACGCGTCGATAGAAGGCGCTGACGAGGCTGGTGAAGAACTCCTCGCCACCGAAGTCCTCGTAGGGGGTGACGGAGGGCTCAGCTGCCGCGCCGTCGTTGCCGTTGCTCGCCTCGGTCATGCGGCCATTGTTTCCCACTGGCGCGTCGGCATGGCGGCTGGGTCGTGCGCTTGCGGGCTACGACAGGCTGGCCGCACGGGTCTCCGCGCTCTGGACGATGTGCCGTGACATCGGCGGGAAGACGAATGCGTGGAAGGGGGCGACCGACCACCAGTAGGCATGACCGAGCAGGCTCTTGGGCCAGTAGACGGCCCGCTGGATGAGCCGCGAACCCCCGTTGGGCAGTGGTTCCACCCGGAACTCCAGCCAAGCGCGCCCGGGCATCTTCATCTCGGCACGCAGTCGCAGGAGATTCGGGGGGAGGCGCTCTTCCACGCGCCAGAAGTCCACGGCGTCGCCCACCTGCAGCTGGTAGGGATCCCTGCGCCCTCGTCGCAGCCCTACGCCGCCGACCGCGCGATCCATGAGCCCACGGATCTCCCAGAGGAGTCGGGCGGAGTACCAGCCGGTGTCGCCGCCGATCCGGTCGAGGGCGCTCCAGAGCTCGTCCGGAGTCGCGGGCGTCTCGATCTCGCGGATGTCGGTGTAGAGGGTTCCACCGCTCCATGTCGGATCGCCGGGAAGCGGATCGCTCGGTGCGCCGGGCAGCGAGGCACCTGACCATCGAGTCATGACGTTCGCCTCGCCAATACGGGTGAGTGCCAGCGCCACAGCCTCGTCGAAGGTGACAAGTCCCTCGGGCGGATCGGGAATCCACTGCTTGATGTCCTGCTCCTGGCACACGGACGGGTGTCGAAGGGATGCCACCAGCGGGCGAGCGATGGCTCGGGGAACAGGTGTCACGAGCCCAACCCAGTGGCTGGACAACCGTGGACTGAGCACATTCAGCGGAAGGATGATGCGCCGAGGCAGTCCAGCGACGGCCGCGTACCGCTGCATCATCTGCTGGTATGTCATGACCTCCGGTCCACCGATGTCGAAGGAGCGGTTGAGGTCATCGGGAAGGTCGATGGCGTGCACGAGGTAGCGCAGGACGTCGCGAATGGCGATCGGCTGGGTCTTGGACCGCACCCAGCGTGGCGTGATCATCGCCGGCAGCCGCTCGGTCAGGTAGCGAAGCATCTCGAAGGACGCCGATCCTGAACCGATGATGACGGCGGCGCGGAACTCGATTGTTGGAACGCCTGACGTGCGCAGGATTCGCCCGACCTCGACGCGTGATCGCATGTGCGCGGACATGCTCCGAGCGGGCATGTCTGGTGCGAGGCCTCCGAGATAGACAATGCGCCTGGGCTTGGCCCGGCGGGCCTGGTCGGCGAACACGGTGGCAAGTTCCCGCTCGTGATCCTCCAGTCCTGACCCCTGCTGGAGGGAGTGCAGGAGGTAGTACGCGATGTCAACGTCGGCCAATGCTCGGGCCACCGCATCTGCGTCGTCTGCGTCGCCGGCGACAACGTCGACGTCATCGGCCCACGGCAGATCCCGCAGCTTCTCAGGAGTGCGAGCCAGGACGCGCACGTCATGCCCTGCTCGAAGGAGCTCGCGCACCAGACGGCCACCGACATAGCCGGTCGCACCGGTGACGAGGCAAAGCATGCTGTCAGTGTGACGTGTGCTCGGTCATCTCGCGAACTGGCACTCAGGGACCGTGCGGCGTCGACGAATCCCGTGGCGTCAGAGGAGGCGAGGTTGACCTGTCATCGGTCGCCGCGGGTGGGGCTGCGGGCCCCTTGCCGCCCGACGTATTGACCACCTCGGCTGCGACGGGAACTGTCCGGACCTGGATTCCGTCCAGCGGTATGTGGATGCCCGCCTCGTCCAGTGCCCGCTTCATCTCCTGACGGATCACCCGAGCCGCGTACCACTGGTTCCCGTTGGGCACGATCTTGGTGTTGATGCGCACGACTGCCGACGTGGGCGTGAGGGCCTCGATCGCGGAGTACACGGGCGCCCCCAGCAGGATGCCGTTGTACTGCGGGTCCTCGCCCATGACCTTGCCGGCGTCGTTGACGACCTGCTCCACCTTCGACAGGTCGGTGTCGTAGGGAACAGGAATCTCGACGAGGGCGTACAGCCACCCCTGTGACTGGTTCTGGACGTAGTTGATCGTGCCGTTGCGCACGTACCAGACAGCGCCCCAGTAGTCCCGCACTCGGGTGTAGCGCAGCGCCGTCTCCTCGACCTCTCCGAGCACGGTGCCACCGAGGTTGACGGTGTCGCCGATGCCCAGCTGGTCCTCGAAGATCATCGAGATGCCGGCGAGGTAGTCGGCGATGTACTGCTGGGCGCCGAAGCCGATGACGGCCGTCGCCACGCCTGCGCTGGCCAGCAGCGGTGCGACGTTGATGCCCATGATGGCGAGGATGGTGATGATCGCCACGCCCCAGATGAAGATCGTCAGTGCGCTCTTGGCGAGCGACCCGAGGGCATGTGCGCGCTGGCGCTGCCGATCCTCCATGAGCTGCTGTGCCAGCTCCGTGTCGTCGGCGCCGCGCAATTGGCCGGGTCGCCGATGCGGTGCGCGCTTGGCGATCTGGGTGACCGTTCGGTGGATCGCGCGGTTGCCGATCAGTTGGACGACCACGGCGATGATCAGGACGACGAGCACGCGAAGGATGTGCTCAACGGGGAACCCGTCGAAGATGTCGCCCAGGTCGGCAAGTACGTCGCTCACTCGTCATGCTCCGATCGAAGGTCGTCCAGTCCGGTCCACCGTGCCATGAACGCGAGGGTGTCTGCTGTCTCCTCGACGGACTTCGAGAGGGATCGAGCCCCGTGGCCCACGTCGCCCTCCGAGCGGAGCAGCACCGGCCTCGTCCCCGAGGTCGCATGCTGAACCGCTGAGCACATCTTGCGCCCATGCATCGGGTCGGTCCGGGAGTCGTTCTCGAACACGGCGAACATCGTCGCGGGGTAGTCGGTCCCTTCGACGACGCGATGGTAGGGGGAGTACGCGTGCAGCCACGCGAACTGCTCGGGATCCTCCGGGTCGCCGTACTCCACCGTCCAGGTGGGGCCTAGCTCCGACGTCGTGTAGCGCAGCATGTCCAGCAGCGGGGCGACGCAGACCACGGCGTTGAACAGCTCAGGCCGCTGCGTCATGGCGGCGCCGACCAGCAGGCCGCCGTTGGAGCCGCCGTAGATTCCCAGCTTGTCGGCCGAGGTCCATCCCGCGCCGATCAGCCACTCGGCGGCCGCGTGGAAGTCGTCATAGACGTTCTGCTTCCTGCCCAGCATGCCGTCGCGGTGCCACTGCTCGCCCTCCTCGCCACCGCCGCGAATGCTGGCGACCGCCCAGATGCCTCCCGCCTCGACCCAGGCGAGGATCGCAGCCGAGTAGCCCGGCGACATCGGGATCCCGAAGCCGCCGTAGCCGTAGAGGATCGTGGGCCGCGGGCGATCCGGCTGCTCGGTGGGGGAGAGGACGAACATGCGCACCTCGGTGCCGTCCAGGGAGGTGTAGGTCACCTGGCGTGAGTGCACCGCGGGCACATCGACGATGCCGGGGGGTCTCGCGTGCAGTTCGACTTCGCCCGTGCGTCCGTCGAAGGTGTAGACGGTGGGGACGGTCGCGTGGTCGGTGAACACGAACCAGGTGACGGGCCCGCCGTCGATGTGCTCGACCGGACCACCGATGGTGCCGGCCCCGGGCAGGTCGATCGACCGGATGAATGCGCCATCGTCGGCGCGATGCAGGCTCATGTGGGCAACACCGTGTGCCGTCCTGACGACGACGAGAAGGGGCTCGGGGAGCTCGGGCCCGTCAAGCACCGTGACGGACTCCAGCACGGCCTCGTCGTCCTCGGGAATGAGGTCCACCCAGTGGGTCGCGTCCCAGTGGCCGGCCGTCGTGACGGCGATGCGTCCGCGTGGAGCGTCGCGATCGGTGCTCACCATGACCCGGCCGTCGCGCAGGAAGGTCAGGTCGGTCTGGGCGTCGACATCACCCTGAACGAGCGTGAACGCCGGTGCCTCGGGCGGACTCGCCGTGAGATCGGCAACCCAGAGGTCGTTGCGCGGCTCGGTGCCCTCGGCCGCGGACACCTGCAGCCAATGCCCATCGCGGCTGACCTCGACCCCGTAGTAGTTCGTCATCGTCATGCCAGCGCCGAAGACGAGGACGTCCTGCTCCGGGGGCGTGCCGACGCGATGGAGGTAGACGCGACGATGGAAGTTCTGCTCGGACTCCGGCAGGAGGTCCGGTGCGATGCGGCGGACGTAGTAGAACGCCTCGCCGCCGGGCAGCCAGGCGATGGGCGAGTAGCGGCAGCGATCGATCGGGCCCTCGATGGTCTCGCCGGTCGCCACGTCCATCACGTGGACGAGGGACTCCTCGTCGCCGCCGACGGAGAGCTGGTAGGCAAGACGGTCTCCCTCCTTCGAGGGCTGCCAGCTGTCGAGCGTGGTGAGGCCCTCGGGATCGATCTGCATCGGGTCGATGAGCACGCGCTCGGTTCCGTCTGGATCGACCGCATAGAGCACGGAGAACTGCTGGCCCGGCTCTCGGCGCACGAGGAAGTACCGCTCACCGCGCCAGTAGGGAGGTGAGATCGTCCCCGCGCCCAGCAGTGCCTCGACCCGCTCGGTGAAGTGGTCCCGTGACTGCCAGGTACCGCGCTCGTCCGCCATGAGGGCCCGCTGCGTGTCGACCCACGCGATGGTGCGCTCGTCGGTGTCGTCCTCCAGCCAGCGATACGGGTCTGGGACAAGGACGCCGTGCATGTCGTCGACGAGGTCCAGGCGTGGGGCGGCGGGGTAGGCAGGGCGTTCGGCGGGAGTCGTCACGAGTTCCACCCTAGGGTTCGAGGGTGGAGCTGCATGACCTGACCGCTGTGGAGCAGGCCTCGGGGATCCGTCGCCGGGAGATCTCGTCGACGGAACTTGTGGAGCACTACCTCAGGCGCATCGACTCCCTGAACGAGGCTGTGGGTGCCTTCGCCCTGGTCGACGAGTCGGGCGCTCGAGCCCAGGCTGCGCAGGCGGACCGTGCGGTGTCGCAGGCGGACTCGTGGCTCCCCGTCCTACATGGCGTGACCGTTCCGGTGAAGGATCTCAACCTCACCGCCGGCGTGCGAACCCGCTTCGGCACATCAGTCATGGATCTGGTGCCGGATGTGGACGACGATGTCGTCGGGCGCCTGCGCGAGGGCGGCACCGTGATGACGGGCAAGACGACGACTCCGGAGTTCGGGTTCCCCTGCTACACCGAGAGCGACATCGGACCGTACGCGCGCACGCCCTGGGACCTTGCGCGAGGTGCGGGTGGATCCAGCGGCGGTGCAGCCGCGGCCGTCTCGGCGGGGCTGGCCGCGGTTGCGCAGGGCTCTGACGGTGGCGGTTCGGTGCGGATCCCCGCGAGCTGCTGCGGCCTGGTGGGCCTGAAGCCCACACGCGGCCTGATCTCCAACGGGCCGCTGCCGGACGGTCCAGGCGGCCTGGTCGTCCAGGGTGCCCTCGCGCGCACGGTGGCGGATGCCGCGGCACTGCTCGGGGTGATGACGGGAACGGATGACGGCTACCTCCGAGCGATCGCGCCGGAGGTGCCGTCCTTGGTAGTCGGGTGCTACTCGGCGCCCGTCATCGCCGACACTGTCCCCGATCCGCAGGTGCTGGTCGCCTGGCAGAAGGTGACTGCACTCCTGGAATCCCTAGGGCACCGGGTGATCGAGGTCGAGGTGCCGCTGGCACTGTCGGATGTGCCGCACTTCGAGCGGGTGTGGTCGGCTGCGGCCGCGGGAATCCCGCTCACGGAGCAGCAGGTCGAGGGACTGCGGCCCCTCACCCGGTGGCTGCGCGAGCGGGGCGAGGCGCTGACAGAGCAGGAGATCGCCGAGGCGGTCGCTCTGATGAACCGCGCGGCGAGTGCGGCGCTGCGGGCGAGCCAAGGGGTGGACGTCATCGTCACGCCCACCCTTGCTCAGGTGCCGGCACTCGTGGGTGCTCTGCGCGACGACGATGACCCTGCCGGGGACTTCGAGGCACAGAAGGCATTCACCCCCTACACCTCTCCCTACAACATGACCGGGCAGCCGGCCATTACGCTTCCGGTGCACTGGACGGACGACGACCTGCCCGTCGGTGTGCAGTTGATCGGGCGCCCCCTGCAGGAGGCGCAGCTGCTGTCGGTTGCCGCGCAGGTCGAGGCAGCCCTGCCGTGGATCCAACGACACCCGGAGATCTGGTGAGCACACCTGACGCGCCCGAGTGGGCACCCGTCCCCGAGGACCTCGCGCGCCTCGCGGAGGCCTATGGCGTGGCCACGGAGTACTGGGATCAGGCAGGCGTGCTTGTGCAGGTGGGCGCTGCCACCGTGAGCGCGGCGCTGACGGCCCTCGGTCTCGACGTGAGCTCTGCGCAGGCGATCGAGCACGGACTCGAGACGAGGCGACTGCGCGACTGGCGCCGCATGCTGCCCCCCGTCTTCGTCATGCGTCAGGGCAATGACCAGCGCCTGTGGGTCCATGTGCCCGACGGCACGCCCGTTGCGGTGTCCGTCGATCTTGAGGACGGTGGCCGCGTCGATCTGGCCCAACTTGATCTGTGGGTCGATCCGGTCAACGTCGACGGTGTCCGCACGGGCGAGGCGAGCTTCCGGGTTCCCGGTGATCTGCCGCTGGGATGGCATACGGCCGTGGCTGTGGCCGCCGGAGTGACGGCGAGTGCGCCTGTGGTCGTTGCACCGCATCGATTGGATCCGGACGCCCTCGTGGGCGATCGTCAGTGGGGATTCATGACTCAGGTCTATGCGATGCGCTCGTCCCACTCGTGGGGGCTGGGCGATCTGCATGACCTCGGTGACCTCGCTGCGTGGAGTGGTGGAGAGCTCGGTGCAGGCTTCGTGCTGATCAATCCGCTGCACGCTGCGTCGCCGGTGCCGCCCATGGCGCCATCGCCGTACCTGCCGGTCACGCGGCGGTTCACGAATCCCGTTTACCTGCGCGTCGAGGACATCCCCGAGCTGGTGAGGGTGCCCGCTGACGTCGCGGCGGAGATCGCTGAGGCCGGTCGCCTTCTCCAGCAGCTCAACGCGAGCGAGGACCTGCTGGATCGCGACTCGGTCTGGGCCGCGAAGCGTGCTTCGCTGTGGGCGATCCACCGGGTGGGCATGGACGCCGGTCGGGCGGGGGAGTACGACGCCTTCGTCAGGAGTCAGGGAGCAGGTCTCGTCGACTTCGCGACCTGGTGTGCCATCAGTGATGTGCACGGGCACCCGTCGCAGTGGCCCTCGGGTCTTGAGCGCCCGGACTCTGCGGGCGTCGTCGCCTTCCGGGGCGAGCATGCGGACCTCGTCGACTTCCACATGTGGATGCAGTGGCAGGTCGACGATCAGCTCGGTTCGACGCAGCAGCGCGCGGTGGATGCCGGCATGCGCATCGGCGTGATCTCGGACCTTGCGGTCGGAGTGCATCCAGACGGGGCCGATGCGTGGGCCCTGCAGTCCGTGCTGGCGCCGGGCGTCGGTGTTGGGGCGCCCCCGGACATGTACAACCAGATGGGGCAGAACTGGCATCAACCTCCCTGGCGGCCCGATGCACTGGCTGAGCAGGCGTTCGTGCCCTTCCGCGACATGCTCCGCACGGTGCTCCGGAACGCCGGCGGCCTGCGCATCGACCACGTGCTCGGCCTCTTCCGACTGTGGTGGGTCCCGTCCGGCTTCCCGGCCTACGCGGGCACGTTCGTGCGCTTCGACCACGACGCGATGCTGAGCATCCTCATGCTGGAGGCCCACCGCGCGGGTGCCGTCATCATCGGAGAGGACCTCGGCACCGTCGAGCCGTGGGTGCAGGAGGCGCTGCTCGAGCGCGGAATCCTGGGCACGAGCATCCTGTGGTTCGAGAATGCCGGGGGAGGTCCGAAGGATCCGCACGAGTGGCGGCGCGATGTCCTCGCGAGCGTCACTGTGCACGACCTGCCGCCGACAGCCGGATACCTGCGCGATGAGCACGTGCGCATCCGGTCGGAGCTGGGGCTGCTGTCGACCCCGGTGGAGCAGGAGAGGGCGCATGCGGCGGCCGAGCGGGCCGGCTGGGCAGACCTCCTGCGTCGTCAGGGCTGGTTGGCATGGGAGGTCAACATCGACACTGATGCCGGCCTCGACGAGTTCGCCATCGCGCTCCACCGGGCACTGGCGGCGTCGCCGGCGCGGTTGCTCGGCATCGGCCTGCCGGATGTCGTCGGTGATCGCCGGGCCCAGAACCAGCCGGGCACCGATCAGGAGTACCCGAACTGGCGGGTGCCGCTGGCGGATGCCTCGGGCCGGTCCGTCCTGCTCGAGCAGGTGATGCAGGGGTCCGCTCTGATGGACGGCATGCTCGGGCCCGTCCGTTAGGGTTCAGGGGTGAGCGCAATTCAGGCCGTCGGCCTCTTCGTTGGACTTCCACTCCTGATCGGCGTGATCGTCTACGCCCTGGTCTATGCCCCGTCGTGGATTCGGTCTGAGACCGGTGACGATGGTGACGACGCGAGCCCGCTGCTGCTGGCGAGCGCCCGGCCCCTGCCGGACCCGTCGCGGCTGCCCGGCGACATCGCGTCTCCGCAAGCTCCGAATGGAGGTGGCGTCAGTGCCCGCTGGTGACCCATATGCGATCGGATCTGGGCTGAGCGCCCTCACGGATGCTCAGCGAAAGGATCTGCAGGGAGTTCTGGAGAAGGCGCGCACGATCAGCGGCTTCGCCTTCGCTGCCTACGTCGGCCCGCTCCCCGAGGGGCGCGCCTCTGCCGTGGCCCAGCATGCGAGCCTGCGCGATGCGGTGGCCAGCGTGCTGGTGGCGGTCAGCCCGACGCAGCGCACCCTGGAGATCGTCACGGGCAGCGCTGTTGCCGTCGACCTCGATGAGCGTGCGTGCCGGCTGGCTGCGCTGTCGATGGTGTCGAGCTTCGAGGCTGGCGATCTGATGGGCGGACTGCGCGAGGGCATCGTGATGCTCGCAGAGCATGCGCGGCACCCGCGCGTGCTCCACCTCGACGAACCCGCCTGACCTTCCTTCCCCCGCCCCTGTCGCCGAGTGGCGAGTTGTGGCTGGTTTCGCTGCGCTCAACCTCGCCACAACTCGCCACTCGGCAGGGTGGGCGGGGCTGGTGTGCGGTGCTGGAGACACTGCCGAAGTTTGGCGACCATCCCCTCAGGATCCTTGAGGTCGTCGGCGGTCAGGGTGATCACCAGCCAGCCGGCAGCTTGGAGCTCGTTGCGTCGCACCGCGTCGCGTCGTCGTTGCTTCTCCTC
>JAIOXK010000033.1 GCA_021741645.1 Candidatus Nanopelagicales bacterium | reverse complement strand
GCCCGACCACCTGTGGTCGGGCCTCCTGCATTCGTGCGAGATGGGACTCAGTACCCGCGGTACTCGAACTCCTCGAGCGGCACAGCGGCACCTGACGTGGTGCCGAAGGCTGCGTAGTCCAGGTCGTCGTAGCTGCCGAAGCTGGCGTACATCGCCGCCTTGGCCTCCTCCGTCGCATCGACCTTGATGTTGCGGTAGATCGGCATGCCCGTGCCAGCGGGAATCAGCTTGCCCAGGATGACGTTCTCCTTCAGGCCGAGCAGCGGATCGCTCTTGGCATGGATCGCCGCATCGGTGAGGACACGAGTGGTCTCCTGGAAGGACGCTGCCGACAGCCAGGACTCGGTCGCCAGCGACGCCTTGGTGATGCCCATGAGCTCCGGGCGACCGGAGGCGGGCTGGCCACCCTCGGCCACCACACGCCGGTTGTCCGCCTCGAACAGGTTGCGCTCGACCAGCTCACCAGCGAGGAAGCCGGAGTCGCCGGCCTCGACGATGATGATGCGCTTGAGCATCTGCCGAACGATGACCTCGATGTGCTTGTCGTGGATCGACACGCCCTGCGACCGGTACACCTCCTGCACCTGGTCGACCAAGTGCTCCTGGACCTTGCGCATGCCCAAAATGCGAAGGACGACCTTCGGATCCACGGCACCTGCAATGAGCTGCTCCCCGACGGCGACGTGAGCACCATCCTCCACGAGCAGCTTCGAGCGCTTGGAGACGGTGTGCGCGATCTCCTCGCTCCCGTCATCCGGCACGACGATGAGCTTGCGCGTCTTCTCCGTGTCGTCGATGCGAATACGCCCGGAGACCTCGGCGATGGGTGCGTTGCCCTTGGGCGTGCGCGCCTCGAAGAGCTCCACCACACGCGGCAAGCCGTGCGTGATGTCCTCGCCGGCGACACCGCCCGTGTGGAAGGTGCGCATGGTGAGCTGGGTTCCAGGCTCACCAATCGACTGTGCCGCGACAATGCCGATGGCCTCGCCGACGTCGACGAGCTTGCCCGTCGCCATCGAACGGCCGTAGCACATCGCGCATGTGCCCACCGAGCTCTCGCACGTGAGGACAGTGCGAACGCGGATGCTCTCGGCACCCTGGCTCACCATCTCCTCCAGGCGCGGGGTGGTCAGCTCCTCGCCCGCGTGGGCGATGACCTTGCCGTCAACCTCGACGTCACGGGCGAGCGTGCGAGTCGCGACCGCCGTGTCGAGGTCGTCACGCGGACGCAGCACTCCATCGACGTTGTCAGCGATGGAGACCACCGCTCCACGATCGGTTCCGCAGTCGACCTCACGGATGATGACATCCTGCGAGACGTCGACCAGTCGACGAGTCAGGTAGCCGGAGTCCGCCGTACGAAGCGCGGTATCGGCCAGACCCTTGCGAGCACCATGCGTGGAGATGAAGTACTCCAGCACCGACAAGCCCTCACGGAAGTTGGACTTGATCGGACGCGGGATGATCTCGCCCTTCGGGTTCGCCACCAGGCCGCGCATTCCGGCGATCTGGCGTACCTGCATGTAGTTACCGCGGGCACCCGAGTCGACCATCATGTGAACAGAGTTCGTGCGCGGGAAGTTCTCCTGCATGGCCTTGGCAACCTCGTCGGTCGCGCGGGTCCAGATCTCGATGAGCTCCTGGCGACGCTCGGCGTCGGTGATCAGGCCGCGCTCGTACTGCGTCTGAACCTTCACCGCCTTCTCCTCGGCATTGGCGAGCAGCTCGGCCTTGGCCGGCGGCGCGATGACATCCGAGAAGGAGATGGTCACACCCGAACGCGTCGCCCAGTGGAAGCCCAGGGCCTTCAGCTGGTCGAGGGTCTCGGCCACGTCAACCTTCGGGTAGATCTCGGCCAGACGGTTCACCGTCAGGCCGAGGACCTTCTTGTCCACCTGGGTGTTGACGAACGGGTAGTCGCTCGGCAGCGCCTCGTTGAAGATCGCGCGACCCAGAGTCGTGGTGAGCATGAACGGGTCCCCGGGGGCCCAGCCCTCGGGAGCGTCGAAGCCCTCCGGAGGCAGACCCTCGGTGAGTCGGATGGCGACCTTCGCCTGCAGGTCCAGAGAACCTGACTCGAACGCCATCATCGCCTCGCTGATGGAGGCGAAGGCGCGGCCTTCACCCTCGGCGCCCTCGGACTCGGACGTCATGAAGTAGATGCCCAGCACCATGTCCTGCGTCGGTGTCGTGATCGGACGACCGTTGGCAGGAGACAGGATGTTGTTGCTCGACAGCATGAGGATGCGTGCCTCAGCCTGAGCCTCCGCCGACAGCGGCAGGTGGACGGCCATCTGGTCACCGTCGAAGTCCGCGTTGAAGGCGGTGCAGACGAGCGGATGGATCTGGATGGCCTTGCCCTCGATCAGCTGTGGCTCGAAGGCCTGGATGCCGAGTCGGTGCAGAGTGGGTGCGCGGTTGAGCATCACCGGATGCTCGGCGATGACCTCTTCGAGCACGTCCCACACGACGGGACGCGAGCGCTCCACCATGCGCTTGGCGCTCTTGATGTTCTGCGCGTGGTTGAGGTCGACGAGCCGCTTCATGACGAACGGCTTGAACAGCTCGAGTGCCATCTGCTTCGGCAGCCCGCACTGGTGCAGCTTGAGCTGGGGGCCGACGACGATGACCGAACGGCCCGAGTAGTCGACGCGCTTGCCGAGCAGGTTCTGACGGAAGCGACCCTGCTTGCCCTTGAGCATGTCGGAGAGGGACTTCAGCGCACGGTTGCCCGGGCCCGTCACCGGACGGCCACGGCGGCCGTTGTCGAACAGTGCGTCGACGGCCTCCTGAAGCATGCGCTTCTCGTTGTTGACGATGATCTCCGGCGCGCCGAGATCAAGCAGTCGCTTGAGGCGGTTGTTCCGGTTGATCACGCGACGGTAGAGGTCATTCAGATCCGACGTCGCGAACCGACCGCCATCGAGCTGCACCATCGGACGCAGATCCGGGGGAATGACCGGAACGGCGTCGAGGACCATGCCCTGAGGCGAGTTGGTGGTGTTGAGGAACGCCTGGACGACCTTGAGCCGCTTGAGGGCGCGGGTCTTCTTCTGCCCCTTGCCGTTCGTGATGATGTCGCGCAGGAGAGCAGCCTCGGCCTCGAGGTCGAATGACTGCAGCCGCTTCTGGATGGCAGCGGCGCCCATGCCGCCGTCGAACCAGCGACCGTAGCGGTCACGCATCTCGCGGAAGAGCATCTCGTCGCCCTCGAGGTCCTGGACCTTCAGGGTGCGGAAGCGATCGAAGATGCGGTCGAGTCGGTCGATCTCGTTGTCGGCCCGGCGGCGAAGCGCCGCCATCTCGCGCTCGCCGGACTCGCGAACCTTGCGGCGGACGTCTGACTTGGCGCCCTCCGCCTCCAGCTCGGCGAGGTCGGTCTCGAGCTTCTTCGCCCGGTTCTCGATGTCATTGTCGCGACGATCGGCGATCTGCTTCTTCTCGATGCCGAGCTGCTTCTCCAGCTGGGGCAGTGCCTCGTGACGGCCCTCGTCGTCCACCCACGTGATCATGTAGGCCGCGAAGTAGATGACCTTCTCGAGATCCTTCGGAGCGAGGTCGAGCAGGTAGCCGAGCCGGCTCGGGACACCCTTGAAGTACCAGATGTGCGTCACAGGAGCAGCCAGCTCAATGTGGCCCATGCGCTCACGACGCACCTTGGCCCGAGTGACCTCGACACCGCAGCGCTCGCAGATGATGCCCTTGAAGCGCACGCGCTTGTACTTGCCGCAGTAGCACTCCCAGTCACGGGTCGGCCCGAAGATCTTCTCGCAGAACAAGCCGTCCTTCTCGGGCTTGAGCGTGCGGTAGTTGATCGTCTCGGGCTTCTTCACCTCACCGTACGACCACGTGCGGATGTCGTCCGCGGTCGCAAGGCCGATGCGCAGCTCATCGAAGAAGTTGACGTCTAGCACTGTGGTGTCCTTCGTTCGTTTCGGTCGTCAGATGGTCGTGGGTGTCGGCCTGGGCCGACTGCTAGAGCTCGTCGACGCTGCTCGGCTCACGCCGGGACAGGTCGATGCCGAGCTCTTCGGCTGCGCGGAAGACGTCGTCGTCGGAGTCCTTCATCTCAATGGCGACGCCGTCACCGCTGAGCACCTCGACGTTCAGGCACAGCGACTGCATCTCCTTGACAAGAACCTTGAAGGACTCGGGAATGCCCGGCTCCGGGATGTTCTCGCCCTTGACGATGGCCTCGTAGACCTTGACGCGACCGAGCACGTCATCGGACTTGATGGTCAGGAGCTCCTGAAGGGCGTAGGCGGCGCCGTATGCCTCCAGTGCCCACACCTCCATCTCGCCGAACCGCTGCCCGCCGAACTGCGCCTTGCCGCCCAACGGCTGCTGGGTGATCATCGAGTACGGGCCGGTCGAACGTGCGTGGATCTTGTCGTCGACCAGATGCAGCAGCTTCAGGATGTAGATGTAGCCAACCGTGATGCGACCCGGGATGGGCTCACCGCTGCGACCGTCGAAAAGCTTCGCCTTGCCGTCGGCACCCACCAGGGTGAGTCCATCGTCGGTCTTGCGAGTCGACTCGAGCACGAGCGAGAGCTCGTCCTCACGCGCACCGTCGAACACCGGGGTGGCGACCTTGGTTCCGCGAGGAACGCTCTTGACCTCGTCGGCCATGCGTGCGGCCCGCGGATCGGACGCGTCGACCTCCCAGCCGGTCGCGGCTGCCCAGCCCAGGTGAGTCTCGAGGATCTGGCCGATGTTCATGCGACCGGGAACGCCGAGCGGGTTGAGCACGACATCGACAGGAGTGCCGTCCTCGAGGAACGGCATGTCCTCGGGGGGCAGGATCTTGGCGATGACGCCCTTGTTGCCGTGACGGCCTGCGAGCTTGTCGCCCTCGGTGATCTTGCGCTTCTGCGCGATGTACACGCGCACGAGGCGGTTGACACCCGGGGGCAGCTCGTCGCCCTCGTCGATATCGAAGACGCGCACGCCGATGACCTTGCCGGACTCGCCGTGGGGCACCTTCAGCGAGGTGTCGCGGACCTCGCGCGCCTTCTCACCGAAGATCGCGCGGAGCAGGCGCTCCTCAGGGGTGAGCTCGGTCTCGCCCTTGGGCGTGACCTTGCCCACGAGGACGTCACCGGGAACGACATCAGCACCGATGCGGATGATGCCGCGCTCGTCTAGGTCAGCGAGGACCTCCTCCGAGACGTTCGGGATGTCGCGGGTGATCTCCTCCGGGCCCAGCTTGGTGTCGCGGGCATCGACCTCGTGCTCCTCGATGTGGATCGAGGAGAGGACGTCGTCCTGCACCAGCCGCTGGTTGAGGATGATGGCGTCCTCGTAGTTGTGTCCCTCCCAGGACATGAAGGCCACGAGCAGGTTGCGACCCAGGGCCATCTCGCCGAGTTCGGTCGAGGGACCGTCGGCGATGACCTGGCCGGCCTCGACGCGCTGACCCTCGTGCACGATCGGCTTCTGGTTGAAGCACGTGCCCTGGTTCGAGCGATGGAACTTCTCGAGACCGTAGAGGTCGTACTCACCATCGTCCGTTGCGATCGTGATTGCCTCGGCAGAGACCTCGGTCACTACGCCCGCCTTGGTGGCCTTGACCACGTCAGCCGCGTCGTAGGCGGCCCGGAACTCCATGCCGGTGCCGACCAGCGGCGCCTCGGCGCGCAGCAGCGGCACTGCCTGGCGCTGCATGTTCGAGCCCATGAGGGCGCGGTTCGCGTCGTCGTGCTCGAGGAAGGGGATCATGGCTGTCGCGACCGACCAGAGCTGGCGCGGGCTGACATCCATGTAGTCGACCTCGCTGGGCAGCACCATTTCGACCTCGCCGCCCTTACGGCGACAGAGGACGCGTGGCTCGCTCATGGTGCCGTCAGCAGCGAGGGGGGTGTTGGCCTGCGCGATGACGTGCAGATCCTCCTCGTCAGCTGTCAGGTAGTCCACCTTGTCGGTGACCTTGCCGTTGACGACCTTGCGGTACGGCGTCTCGACGAAGCCGAACGCGTTGATGCGGCCGTAGGTGGCCAGCGAGCCGATCAGGCCGATGTTCGGGCCTTCCGGCGTCTCGATCGGGCACATGCGGCCGTAGTGCGACGGGTGAACGTCGCGAACCTCGAAGCCTGCGCGCTCACGCGACAGGCCACCGGGGCCAAGCGCGGAGAGTCGACGCTTGTGGGTCAGACCGGACAGCGGGTTCGTCTGGTCCATGAACTGCGACAGCTGCGACGTGCCGAAGAACTCCTTGATCGACGCCACCACGGGGCGGATGTTGATCAGGGTCTGCGGGGTGATCGCCTCGACATCCTGCGTGGTCATGCGCTCGCGGACGACGCGCTCCATGCGGGAAAGACCCGTGCGGATCTGATTCTGGATCAGCTCGCCGACGGTGCGGAGACGACGATTGCCGAAGTGGTCGATGTCGTCGGTCTCGCAGACGACCTCGCCGCGCGGGCCTTCCATGGTCTCGAGGCCAGCGTGCAGGCGCACGATGTACTCGACCGCAGCGACGATGTCCTCGCGCGTCAGGACGCTCTGCTCGAGCGGCTGGTCCAGTCCGAGCTTCTTGTTGATCTTGTAGCGACCAACCTTCGCGAGGTCATAGCGCTTGGGATTGAAGTAGAAGTTCTCGAGGAGATTGCGCGCGTTCTCGAGTGTGGGGGGTTCGCCCGGACGCAGCTTGCGGTAGATGTCCAGGAGCGCGTCCTCCTGCGAGTCGATGGTGTCCTTCTCGAAGGTGGCCATGAACGTCTCGTACTGGCCGAAACGCTCCGCGATCTCCTCGCGGGTCATCCCGAGGGCCTTCAGCAGCACGGTGACGGGCTGCTTGCGCTTGCGATCGACCCGGACGGCAACGAGGTCCTTCTTGTCGATCTCGAACTCGAGCCAGGCACCACGGCTGGGGATGATCTTGGCGCCGTAGACATCCTTGTCGGTCGTCTTGTCGATCGACCGATCGAAGTAGACGCCCGGGGAGCGGACCAACTGGGACACGACGACGCGCTCGGTGCCGTTGATGATGAACGTGCCCTTGTCGGTCATCAGGGGGAAGTCACCCATGAAGACCGTCTGAGACTTGATCTCGCCGGTCTCGTTGTTCATGAACTCGGCGGTGACGAACAGCGGGGCCGCGTAGGTGAAGTCCTTCTCGCGGCACTGGTCGACCGTGTACTTCGGGGGCTCGAAGCGGTGGTCGCGGAAGCTCAGCGACATGGAGCCGGCGAAGTCCTCGATCGGGCTGATCTCCTCGAAGATCTCCGTGAGGCCCGATGCCTGCGGCACCTCGGTGTTGCCCGAGGCGATCTGGGCCTCAACCCGAGCCCGCCAGTCGTCACCCCCGAGGAGCCAGTCGAAGCTCGCCGTCTGGAGCGCGAGCAGATCCGGAACCGCAAGCGGCTCGCGAATCTTGGCGAAGGAGACCCGGTTCAGTTCCGGGGAGAGGGGCGTTGCGTCAGAGCGCGAGCGGGCCAAGATCTGTTCCTTCCACGGTGCACTGCATCACTGGTGCGCCGCGCCCATGCCAACGAGCCCCAAACTGTCAAGTTGGCAGATCCAAGGATCGGCACACGACGACAGCCAGAGCAGGAAGTGTGGAGGCAGCGCAAAGCAGCAGTCTACCCATCGGGCACACCGCTGTCCAGTCCGGCTCCCGGCTTCGCTCGCCCTCGACCTGTGCTCGCCACCACGAACCGCGACAGCTGCGGTCCGGGCCGGCAGGCCGGTCCTCGTCGAGCGGGCCTGAGCCCGAACGATGCGTACGTGAGCACGCAGGGGAATGGTGACTCGCTCAGACCGAAAGGTCAAGCGCTGGAAGGGATCTCGGCGTGTCCGTTACCTACCCGTGACCCGGAGAAGGCCAGGACACCACTTATCGGGCCTCTTATAGCCAGCCCTCCCCCAAGCGCCAGCCCCCTGATAGCGAAGAGGGCCGGCCCCCATGGGGCCGACCCTCCTTGCTTTCGTGCATTCGTGCAGAGAACTACTTGAGCGTGACCTTGGCGCCGGCGCCCTCGAGGGCCTCCTTGGCCTTGTCCGCGGTCTCCTTGTTGACCTTCTCGAGGATGGCCTTGGGAGCGGCCTCGACGAGGTCCTTGGCCTCCTTCAGGCCCAGGCTCGTGAGGGCGCGGACCTCCTTGATGACGGCAATCTTGTTGCCGCCATCGGCCTCGAGGATGACGTCGAACTCGTCCTGCTCGGCAGCGCCACCGGCGTCGCCACCGCCGGCAGCCGGGGCTGCGGCAGCAACGGCCACGGGGGCGGCCGCGGTGACGTCGAAGGTCTCCTCGAACATCTTCACGAAATCAGAGAGCTCCAGAAGCGTCATTTCCTTGAACGCGTCCAACAGCTCGTCGGTGCTCAGCTTCGCCATGATGGCGTCCTTTCGGTTGATCCGGCCGAGGGCCGGTGGTGGTGACGGGGGCGCTTCGCACGCTCGGCTCCCCCGGGTGGGCATCAGCCCTCGGTGGTCTCCTCGGCGGCAGCGTCCTCGGCGGGTGCCTCGGTCGCGACCTCCTCGGTGTTCTCTTCAGCAGCAGCCTCGGCGGGTGCCTCAGCGGGGGTCTCCTCGGCGACTGCCGGGGCAGCCTCCTCGGTGGGGGCAGCGGCAGCCGCGGCCGACGGATCGGCCTCGAGCTTGGTCTGCAGGGCGCCCAGCGCACGCGCGGTCTTGGACAGCGGAGCAGCGAACAGGGCGGCTGCCTGCGACTGCTTCGCCTTCATTGCACCGGCGAGCTTGGACAGGAGCACCTCGCGGGACTCCAGGTCGGCCAGCTTCTGGACCTCAGCAGAGGACAGGAGCTTGCCATCCATGTATCCGCCCTTGATGACCAGGGCGGCATTGTCCTTGGCGAAGGCACGGAGCGCCTTCGCGGCCTCGACGGCATCGCCCTTGACGAAGGCGATGGCGCTGGGGCCGGCAAGGAGGTCGTCAACGCCGGTGACACCGGCGTCCTTGGCTGCGATCTTGGTCAAGGTGTTCTTGACGACCGCGTAGGTGACCGTGGATCCGAGGGTGCGACGCAGCGTCTTCAGCTGCGCGACCGTCAGACCCCGGTACTCGGTGAGCACTGCCGCATTGGACTCGCGGAAGTGGTCCGTGAGTTCGGCGACAGCACTCGCCTTGTCCGGCCGGGCCATGAGGCTCCTTTCATTCGAGCCCCTCGATGAGGGACTCGCATACATTCGCGCCCCTCACATGCAGAACGCCCCGGCGCAGGCGCACGGGGCGTGGACAGAGGGCAGGGCCCTCGTCTGGCTCGTTCTCCTGCGCGGGCCGCCCGCCTGAGCGGGGCCTTCGACCGGCTGCAGTCTCCTGCGGCCGGCAACCTGCGGTCTTCGGTAGGCCGAAGGCTACGCCAGTAGGGCCGCGGAGCCAAATCCGCCCCCGCTGGGAATGCAGGAGGGGCCGGTGCACTCGCACCAGCCCCTCCTGTTGCTGCGTACTGCTGCTGACTCCTGCCCGTTAGCCGCGGGCGGTCGCGAGCGGCTTCTTCAGCGGCGACGGAGCATAGAACCGATCCTTGTTCACTCCGGCGATGGCGTAGCCGATCTTCTTAGCAGCGGCCACGGCCTTGGCCGTCTTGGCCTTGACCAAGGAGTTCAGCGCCGCCACGGTGCCGACGTCCTGAGCCGCCGTGAACGTGCAGTGGCCCACTCCCGAGCCCCCGAGAGCGGCTGCCGACAACGCCGCGCTGGCGCTCTTGGCTCCCGGCTCGAACGAGGTGTAGCCATCCGCCGGCGGCACCGTGTAATACGCCACCGCCTTCATCAGGCCCTTCTTGGCCGCCGCCTTGGCCTTGGCCGTCCCCACCATGTCCTCGTAGAACTCGTAGGTGTTGCCATCGGGCACGATCGGGTCGTACGTCGTGGTCATCAGCACCACCGGCTTGTCGTAGGTGGCCTTCGGCGCCGGAAGCGCCTTGACGATCGCCACTGCCGCCGGATTGGCCGGGAATCGCGCCGTAGTGCTGCCGATGCTGGCGTCCATGGTGCCCAGCATCGCGTCCAGAACACCCGGTCCAGCTGCGGTGAAGGTGCCCTCGAACTCGCCGCGCTGCTCAGGGGAGAGCAGCTTGGAGTAGACGACGGGGACGTTGTCGGTGAAGTTCGCCGACTGATCCGCACCGAGCGAACCGATCTTGCGGACCCGCTGCTCGAGTTCGTAGCGACCCATGATGCCCAGGGCCGCCGCCGCTGCAACGTTCTGCAGCATCGCCGCTGTCGAGTTGGCGCCGGCCGACAGTGGGCTGTACCCACCAGCGATCGCACCTCCCAGACCCAAGGTGTTGACAGCCGGGTTCACCGTGACACCGTCATAGGTCGGCGACTTCGTGGGTAGTCCGGCCATGAGGCCCGCCAGCAGGTTCGCCTGCGCGATCGGGTAGCCCACGGGCGAGACGGTCATCTCACCGGTCGACACCTTGCCGATGATGGTGAAGACGGTGCCCAGGTCGGTCACTGCCTCGGCGTAGCCTGCAGCGCCGGGCGCGTAGTTGGCGACCTTGAGGGTGGGGGCCACCAGCGACTTCCAGGCGAACATCACCGTCATGGCCGTCTGGAAGGCCTGCTCAGGGCCCTCCATGGCCCCACAGCGCGGCAGTGATCCGGCGATCTTGCCCGGGTTACGCTGAATCAGGGACTGGGTGATCGATCCGCCCATGGAGTCACCCCAGGCGTACACCTGCTTGACTCCCTTGACGGCCCCACCGTTGATATGCCTGAGCAGGAGCTCTCCTGCCTCGACGCCCTCGGCGGTCGCCCAGCCCTGATTGGCATAGCCCGCACCGGCGAGCGCGTAGCCCTGGCCGAGCAGTGCCATCGCAGACTCAGCGCTCGGCGCCACCTGGGGAATGCCATTGCCGGTGTACGTGGCACCCACACCTGGAGTGGTGGTCGCCGAGTAGTACGGCGCCTTGTCCATCCCCAGAGCCATGCCGATGGCTGCCGGAACCGGCTGCGCGATCCGGTAGCCATGGGAGTAGAGCAGCACCGTGCCGTTGAACTTCGGCGGCATGGTGATCTGGAAGCTCGTGTCACCGAGCTTGCCGGACAGCGCTCCCGTGCAGGTCTGTCCGGGGGCGCAGGCGTCGACCGCACTCGCCGCGGGGGCGATGGCGGGGACGCTGATCAGTGCCAGTCCAGCCGCTGCAATTCCAGCGACAAGACGGCGCGTCAAGGAACGAGTCATCGTCATCCTCACTCTCGTAGCCCGGCCCGTTAGGGCAGGAGCTTCCGGGTCGGGCCCGCGGGCTTGAACGTGGACTTCTTGGCCGTGCCCTTGCTGGAGCTCGTGGCAGTCATGATGTAGTTCGTGATCCGCTCCAGCTCACCCGAGGCGTTGTACTTGCCCATGTAGTAGCCGGTGAGCCCCTGGTGGGACTTGGAGTTGATGACCATCGGAACCACGGCTCCGGAACGGAAGCTCGATGCCTTCGTCTGAAGGGCATTGACCAGCCCCTTGCGGCTCAGGTTGGGGCCGGCCGCCTTGATCGCCTGGGACAGCACGTACGCGGTGTTGATGCCGTAGTACGTGTAGAAGTTCCAGGGCAGGTTGTTCTTGGTGGCAATGACCTTCATCTGGCTGACGTAGGCATTCTTGGTGTCCTGAATGGGCGTCATGAAGTTCGGCGAGTAGATCCCGTTGAGCAGGGTGTTCGTCGCCGCACCCAGGGAGCCGGACAGCACCGAGGGGTCCGAGCCGACCGACGTGATCATCCAGGTCGGTCGGAAGGCAGCCTTGGCTGCCGTGCCCAAGAGCTGAGCGGTCGCGGAGGTGACACCGAAGAAGACGACGAGCTCGCAGCCTGCTGCCTTCATGTTCGTCACCTGCGCGGTGAAGGGAGCCACCTGCTGGCCGGAGAAGTAGGACACCGTGGTGTCGAACGACATTCCCGCGGCAGTGAAGCCCTTCGACGCGTTCTCGCCGAACTCACCATCCTGGTAGAACAGGCAGCGCTTCTTGCCGCTGAGAGCCGAGTCTCCCTGGATGTACGAGGCCATGACCTTGGCCTCGACCACGTAGGACGGGAAGTAGGGGAAGGTCATCGGGTAGCGACTGGGGTTGTCGAAGTTCGAGCTTCCGGTGTTCACGAAGACGTCCGGGATGCCCCGACGGTTGAGGTCCGCGATGACGGCCGAGTGCGTGGGCGTGCCCAGAGCACCGAACATCGCGAAGATCCGATCTCGCAGGATCAGCTCGCTGGTCGCGCTCTTGGTCTTGGCCGGGTTGTACTGATCGTCCTTGACCACGAACTTGACCTTGCGGCCATTGATGCCGCCATTGGCGTTGACGTAGTCGAAGTACGCCTGAGCCGCAGGAGCCACGTCCTTGTAGCCAGGGGACGCAGGTCCCGTCAGCGGCGTGGTCATCCCGATGACGACCTGCTTGGAGGTCACCCCCGGATCCGCAGCGAAGGCCGGGCCTGCGGCAGCGATGCCCAGACCGGCCACAACTCCAACAGCAACCGCACGGGTTGCAAGAGAACTTCTCACGGGTGTCCCTCCCTTTAACAGCACGTGCACGGGAGGCTAACTGAAATATGTGACCGCGACCACATTTCGGTCAAATGTCGTCAAGAATCATCTTTGCCGACCCCTGCGTCGACCCGCTCTGCCAATCCTGCGGCCGAGGGCGAGGCTGGCGTGCGACGAACCCGCCGCACAAGGCTCTGCAAGGAGCCCACGATCCCGCCTGGCGCGACGAGGACGACCGCTACCACGAGGAGGCCGTAGATGAGGTTGGGAGCATTGTTGGTGACCTGCTCCTCCCAGCCTCGGTCACCCGCCGCCCTGAGCACGAACTCCGGCAGCCAGACCAGGAGCACCGCCCCGATGACTGCTCCCCACAACGAGCCGCGCCCGCCAAGGACGACCCCCACGAGCAGCGACAGGGACAGCCCGAGTCCGAAGGCGCCCGGGCCCACGTAGGAGAGGATCTGCGCGAACACCGCTCCGGCCAGCGCGGCGAACACACTGCTGACGACGAAGGCCGACACCTTCGAGCGCCCCGGGGAGATCCCGGCGACGGCCGCGGCCACCGAGTCATCGCGAACTGCGCGCCACTGGCGGCCCTGGCGCCCGCGCACCAGATTCAACGCCAGGAATGCCACGATGCAGGCGACCGAGACTGCCAGGACCGCCTGCCACTGCTCGAGGATGAAACCGGCGTCCAAGCCATCGAGCCCATCGAATGTCGCTTCCACGTCCGGATCAACGGCGAACTCCGGGTCGAGCGCACCATCAGGCGCCGACGGGTCTGCGGGGAGTTCGTCCTCGGTCGGGAAGTTGTCCAGGGTCAGCAGATCGTCACCGTCCGCGGAGAAGTCCCCGTCCGTCGGGACATCGCCGTCCGTCAGAACATCGCCCTCATTCGGGAAGTTATCCAGCGTCAGCAGATCATCACCGTCCGCGGAGAAGTCCCCGTCCGTCAGAACATCGCCCTCCGTCAGAACATCGCCCTCATTCGGGAAGTTATCCAGCGTCAGCAGATCATCACCGGAGGCGTCCTGCTCGGTGGGGAGCTCCTCAACCTGCTCGGTCGGCAGGTCCTCGATCTGCTCTGTCGGGAGCTCGTCCTGCTGCTCTGTCGGGAAGTCCTCGGTGAAGGCCTCGTCGACGAACTCCCCCGCCGCCGCGTATCCCCCAGCGGGGTACGGGACGGTGAGCTGCAGCCCGGTCTCGCCGCCCAGCAGTTCAGGGAAGCGATTCGCGATGGCCGGCACCCCGACCGCGACGCCCAGCGTGAGGCCAGCGAGGTAGGGGCCGCGGAGGCGGGCACCGAGTCCGCCGATGAGCAGGCCGATCAGCACTCCCCCGATGGCGGCGAACAGCATTGCCCAGATGCCGTTCATCGCGATCCCGGTGAAGGGGACCGTCTCCCAGTTCAGGGTCGTGACAGCGAAGACGTACCCCCCGACGGCCATCAGCGCCCCGTTGCCCAGCGACACCTGGCCTGACAGGCCCACGAGGATCGTCATGCCGAACATCGCCGTGGCGTACATGGCCATGAGCGCGATGTAGTAGTTCATCAGCGGGTCGACCATCCCGGTGATGCCCACGAGCAGCAGCCATGCGAGAAGGGCCACCGCAGCGTGGAGGACGAGTCGAGCGCCGGGCAGACGCAGCAGGTCGCGCATCACTACACCGACCGTGCCTTGTGATGGCCGAAGACGCCCTCAGGCTTCAGGACCAGGTTCACCGCAAGCAGGACCAAGGCCACGACGGGTGCGTTGCTGGAGTCGCTGTAGCCGGAGACGACCGACAGGATCAGCCCGGTGCCGATGCCCAGGGCCACGGCGCCAATGAGGCTGTCCAGACCGCCGATGACCGCCGCGGTGAAGGCGAACACGAGCAGGATGTCGAAGCTGTTCGGCGAGATGGCCGAGGTGGGCGCCACCAACACACCTGCAACGGCTCCCACGATGCCCGCGAGCGCCCAGCCGATCGTCAGGGTGCGGCCGACCCGGATGCCGGACAGGCGCGCCACCTCCGGGTTGAAGGCAGTCGCCCGCATGGCAAGACCGAGGTTGGTGCGGGTGAACAGGAGCGTCAGACCCACGACCAGGATCACGGCGAAACCGACGACGACGAGGTCGTACGCCGATACCGGCCACTCACGGCCGAACAGGGTGATGGCGGTATTGCCGAACGGCTGGGGATAGGCACGACTGTCGCCGCCCCAGATCATCCCGGCGGCCGCCTGCAGGGCGATGAGGACGCCGAAGGTGGCGATGATCGCGCCCGAGGTGTCCGCACGCTTGACCGGTCGCAGGACGAGGTACTGCACGATCACTCCGAGCAACGCTCCCGCGACCATGGCACCCACGAGTGCGATGACCCATGATCCGGTCAGCGTCTGCAAGGAGAGGGCGATGAACGTGGTGAACATGGCCTGACCGACCTGCGCGAAGTTGACCACCCGGGTCGCGCGCCACGTCAGCACGAGGGCCAGTGCCATCAGCGCGATGATCATGCCCGAGCCGAATCCGCCCAGGACGTAGTCGATGAACGAGGTCATGGCCGGCCCCCCACGTCAGGTCGCCTAGTAGCCGAGGTACGCATGGCGCAACTCCTCATGGGATGCGATCTCCTGGGCCGGTCCCACCATCACAACGGTGCCGAGATTGAGCACGACCCCCGTGTGTGCGACCCGCAGGGCCGTGACGGCGTTCTGCTCGACCAGCAGAACCGCGATGTTCGACTCCTCCGCCAGCTTCTTCACGAGTTCGAGAATCTGCGTGACGATCAGCGGTGCCAGCCCGAGCGACGGCTCGTCCAGGAGCAGACAGGTCGGATCGCACATGAGCGCTCGTCCGATCGCCAGCTGCTGGCGCTCTCCGCCACTGAGGGTGTCGGCGCGCATCGTGCGACGCTCGCCCAGGATCGGAAAGAGGTCGAACACCTCCTGCTGGGTGGCCGCACGCTCCGCACGACTGCGCCATAGTCCGCCGAGGCGCAGATTCTCCTCGACCGTCAGCTCGGGCACGGTCGAACGTCCCTCCGGCACCAGTGCGACCCCCATGCGGGCGATGTCCTCCGCCTTGCGGCCGGTGATCACCTGACCCTCAAGGGAGGCCGTTCCGGCATTGGGGCGAACCAGGCCCGCGAGCGTGCGCATGAGCGTGGACTTGCCAGCGCCGTTCGCGCCGATCACCGCCGTCACCTCGCCCGCAGGCACCTGCAGGGACACATTGGCCAGTGCCCGGACGGGGCCGTAGTCGACCGTCAAGGACTCCACCGCGAGCATCAGGCTGCTCCCTCTTCACCCAGGTATGCGGCGAGCACCGCGGGGTCACTGCGGATCTGATCGGGCGTGCCCGACGCGATCACCTGACCGGCGTCGAGCACCCAGATGAAGTCACACACCGCCATGACCAGTTCCATGTGGTGCTCGACCAGCACCACGGTGCGGTCGGGAACCGACGAGCGGATGAGGCGTTCGAGATCCTGCATGTCCGCCTCACCGATTCCCCCTGCCGGCTCGTCGAGCAGCAGAACAGACGGATCGCTCACCAGCGCCCGCGCCAGCGCGACGCGCTTCTGCACCGGATAGGGCAGTTCGCTCGGCAGCCGTGAGGACTCCCCCTCGATCCCGAGGCTGACGAGGGCCTCACGGGCTCGCTCCTCCATCTGCCGCCGCTCGCGATCCACCCACGGCATCGCCAGCGCATCGGCGATCACGCCGAAGCGCGTCGGCGCTCCCATCATGACGTTGTCCAGCACCGTCAGACTCGGGAACAGGCCCACCCCTTGCAGGGTGCGCGCGACCCCCCGCCTCGTCAGCTGCTGCGGGCGCACGTGATGCACGTGCTGACCGTTGAGGACCACGCTGCCGGAGTCCGCCGGAACGAACCCGCTCATGACATTGAAGACGGTGGTCTTGCCGGCACCGTTGGGGCCGATAAGCCCGGTCACCGCGCCTCGCGGTGCAGCGATGCTCACACTGTCGAGGATCTGAAGTCCCCCCAGACGGACGCTCACATCCTCCAGCGCGACGGCGGGATGCGGAAACGGCGCGTAGTAGCCCATCTGCCCTCCTCGCATCCTCGCTCGTGGTCTCTCGCTTCCGGTCGACCGCTACCGATCGACCGCTACCGATCGACCGCCCGTCATTGACGGGGCAGCCAACCGTCCCCGAACCGTACGACTCAGGCGGTCTCCGAGTCTTCCCATCGACCGCATTCGTGGCAAGCGATTCCTAGAACTGATTGAGCCCCCACCGCGTGGTGCGGTGGGGGCTCAATGAACGTGCAGTAGGCGCGTGCTCCGAGGGATCTAGGCGTCGTCCTCGGTCATGAGGTCCTTAGTCCGGTTGGCATCAAGCGGGATGCCCGGACCCATCGTCGAAGACATCGTGGCCTTCTTGATGTAGCGCCCCTTGGCCGCACTCGGCTTCAGGCGGAGGATCTCGTCAAGGGCAGCCCCGTAGTTCTCGACCAGCTGCTGCTCGGTGAAGGAGCCCTTGCCGATCGGGAAGTGCAGGTTCGAGTGCTTGTCGACGCGCATCTCGATCTTGCCGCCCTTGATGTCCTCGACCGCCTTGGTGACATCCATGGTCACCGTGCCGGTCTTCGGGTTCGGCATGAGGCCACGGGGGCCGAGGACCTTGCCGAGCGTGCCGACCTTGCCCATGAGATCCGGCGTGGCGACGGCCGCGTCGAAGTCGGTCCAACCGCCCTTGACCTTCTCGATCATGTCGTCGCCGCCAACGAAGTCAGCACCCGCCGCTCGCGCCTCGTCGGCCTTCTCACCGTTGGCGAAGACCAGGACCCGAGCGGTCTTGCCAGTGCCGTGCGGAAGGTTGACGGTGCCGCGAACCATCTGGTCCGCCTTGCGGGGGTCGATGCCCAGTCGCATGGAGACCTCGACGGTGGGGTCGAACTTCGTGCTGGTGGTGTCCTTGACGATCCGAACTGCCGCCAGCGGCGAGTACAGGGCGTCGGGATTGATCTTCTCTGCTGCGGACCGGTAGGCCTTGCTGCGCTTCATGTCTGCTCCTTCGCAGGTCGTGGTGCGAGCCGCGCTGGCTCTGCCACTGTTGGAATGTCCCAGCCGGATGGCTAGGCCGAAACGGTGATGCCCATCTGGCGTGCGGTGCCCTCGATGATCTTCATCGCGGCGTCGACGTCGTTGGCGTTGAGGTCGGGCATCTTGGTCTCAGCGATCTCGCGAACCTGAGCCTTGGTGATCGAACCAGCCTTGATCTTGTGCGGCTCACCCGAGCCCTTGTCCAGACCAGCAGCCTTGAGGATCAGGCGGGAGGCCGGAGGGGTCTTCAGGGTGAAGTCGAACGAGCGATCCTCGTAGACCGTGATCTCGACCGGAATGATGTTGCCGCGCTGAGTCTCCGTCGCGGCGTTGTATGCCTTGCAGAACTCCATGATGTTGACGCCGTGCTGGCCCAGTGCAGGGCCGACCGGCGGCGCCGGATTCGCTTGACCAGCCTGGATCTGGAGCTTGATCAGGCCGGCGACCTTCTTCTTCGGTGCCATGGTGTGTCGGGTCCTTCGTTGTGGTGGCCCACTGGGCGGGAGCCCGTGGGGTGAAGCGTGCCGTGCAGGTGAAACTGTGACGCGTGCTGGTACGTGGATCTCTTGCTAGTTCTTGACGATCTGGCTGAACGCCAGCTCGACGGGGGTCTCGCGGCCGAAGATCTCCACAAGGCCGGTGACCTTCTGACCCTCGATGTTGATCTCCGAGATGCTCGCATGCAGGGTGGCGAAGGGGCCGTCGACGACGGTCACCGAGTCGCCGATCGAGAAGTCCACCTCGACGACCGGTGCAGAGGAACCACCAGATGTCGCAGCAGTCTCGGGAGCACCCGGCACAGCGGCCTTCTTCTCGGGGGCCGGGGCAAGGATGGCCACTACCTCGTCGAGGGACAGCGGCGCCGGCTGATGCCCGTGGCCGACGAATCCCGTCACGCCGGGGGTGTGTCGAATCGTTCCCCACGACTCGTCCGTGAGATCCATGCGAACCAGGACGTATCCGGGGAACTTGTTGCGTCGCACCAGCTTGCGCACGCCGCTCTTGATCTCCGTCACCTCTTCCATCGGCACCTCGACCTGGAAGACGTAGTCCTCCATGTTCATGGTGCTGATGCGGGTCTCGATGTTCGTCTTGACCTTGTTCTCGTACCCGGC
>JAIOXK010000032.1 GCA_021741645.1 Candidatus Nanopelagicales bacterium | reverse complement strand
CTCGACGACGTCGGGAACAGCGTCAGGAACCGGACGAGCCACCAGCATGACGAGAGCGGCGGTCAGCAGCGCGGGCACGATCAGGAAGGCCGTGTGAAATCCGATGAGGTCGGACATCGCACCCAGGGCGAACGGCATTGACGCGATCGCGATGCCGGCGGCCACGGAGGCCGCTGCGCTGGCCTGATCCGTGCGACCGCCGGACGCGCGCACCACACGTGCCATGCCAAGGGGCCAGTGGATGCCGATGCTCACGCCGGTCAGGAACAGGCCCGTGAGGACGATGGGCCAGAGGGTGAAGGCCCACGCGAGCGCGAAGGAGGCCAGAGCCAACACGACGGACACGCGGAGCATCAACTCACTGGGGTAGCGCTCGGCAAGTCGCGCCCCTCCGAAACGGCCGACAAGCATGCCGCCGGTGACGGCGCCGAGTGAGGCGGCAGCAGCCGCCGGCCCGAAGTCGCATCGTTCGCGCAGCAGGTCAGCTCCCCACAGGGTCAGGCAGAACTCCGTCCCGATGAAGCAGACCACGACGCCGAGGGACCAGAACACCGGTGCCCCGAAGCGACCCCGATGCGCCTCGCGCTCCGCGAGTGAGCGGGTGCCGTAGGAGGAGAGGTCTCGACCCCTGGCGATCTCCACGATGACGAGAGCGATGACGGCGATCCACATGCCCCAGCGCCATCCGAACACCGTGGCCGCGCCCAGGCCGATTGCGAGCGGTCCAAGCAACCCGGCAAGGGACGCCAGAGCGTTGGCCTCGGTCAGAGCCGCGGGCCCGCGGCTACCTTGATGGTCGAGGATGAACGCGTTGATCGCAACCACCACGAAGGTGCCGAAGAAGCCGACGAGGCCTGCTCCGATGATGGTGACGACGGTGCTCGCGCCAGGGGCCGTGTAGAGCAGGATCGCGATGATCATTCCGATCGTCGCGATGCGCAGCAGCACCCCTCGCCCCCAACGCCGCACCAGGGGGGCGGCGAGAAACGCACCGGCGAGGCCGACGAGTGCCATGGCGCTGCCGTGCAGCGCCGAGACCGCACGTGTGGTGCCCTGCTCGTCACGCAGCAGTGCCTGTGCGGCCCCGAATCCATACATGAACCAGGCCCACGCAGCCAACTGCGTGAACGCGATCCAGGTGAGCTTGTCGTGCAGTGGTGCGCGGCGAGGTGCTGGGCTCCCCAGCTCGTCCCCCCCGAGCCAGGGCTCGGTCACGCCAGTTGCGAGATGACGTGGTCGATGCAGCGGGTCAGCGCCCGCACATCGTCCGGCTCGACAGCAGGGAACACCGCGATGCGCAGCTGATTGCGGCCCAGCTTGCGGTAGGGCTCGGTGTCGACGATGCCGTTGAGGCGCAGCGTCTTGGTGATGAGCGTGGCGTCGATGGAGTCGTCGATGTCGATCGTGGCCACGACCCCGGACCGCTGGGCCGGGTCCGTGACGAACGGGGTCGCGACGTCGCTGGCCGCCGCCCAGTCGTAGATGACGCCCGAGGACTCCGACGTGCGGGCAACGCACCAGTCGAGACCACCATTGGTGTTGAACCAGTCCACCTGCTCAGCCATCATGAAGATCGTCGCCAGGGCAGGAGTGTTGTAGGTCTGGTCGAGGCGTGAGTTGTCGATCGCCGTCTGCAGGTCGAGGAAGTCCGGGATCCATCGGCCCGACTCCTTGATCTCGGCGGCCCGAGCGATCGCGGCCGGCGACATGAGGGCGAACCAGATGCCACCGTCAGAGCCGAAACTCTTCTGTGGGGCGAAGTAGTAGGTGTCGAAGTCAGCGGCGTTCACGGCCAGGCCGCCTGCGCCCGAGGTGGCGTCGATAATGACGAGAGCATCCTCGTCTGCCCCCGCGACGCGGTAGGGCGTCACGGCGACGCCGGTCGACGTCTCGTTGTGCGGCGTGCAGTAGGCGTCGATGCCAGCCTCGGCGACGAAGACCGGAGCCGTGCCCGGGTCCGCCTTGATGATGGTGGGATCGCCAAGGTGCGGTGCCTTCTTGGCGCCGCTGGCGAACTTCGCACCGAACTCGCCGAAGGTCAGGAACTGGGCGCGATCGCGAATCAGGCCGAAGGACGCGACGTCCCAGAAGGCCGTCGATCCGCCATTGCCGAGGACGACCTCGTAGCCGTCGGGCAGCGAGAACAGCGATGCCAGACCGGTGCGGAGTCGACCGACCTCGGACTTGACCGTCTTCTGCCGATGCGAGGTGCCAAGGTAGGACTGCCACACCGCGCCGAGGCTGTCGACCTGGGCCTTGCGGACCTTCGACGGGCCGGCTCCGAAGCGGCCGTCTGACGGCAGAAGCTCAGCGGGAATTCGAATGTCTTCGGGATTGGCAGCCACGGTCGTCTCCTGAGTAGGGGGGCTTACGTTCGAACTCTAGTAGGCGATGGGGAGTGCTGCCGACGAGGGAGTATCAGCCTCGCGGGTCCACCATGTGCGTATCCCAGCCCGGCACCTGCTCCGGCTTGCGGGGGCCCGCGCCCACGTACTTCGCTGACGGGCGAATGAGGCGGCCGGTCTTCTTCTGCTCCAGCACGTGCGCACTCCAGCCGGCCAGACGGGCGCAGGTGAACATGGACGTGAACATCGGGGCGGGCACCTCGGCGAAGTCGAGCACGATGGCGGCCCAGAACTCCACGTTGGTCTCGAGGATCCGGTCGGGACGGCGCTCGCGCAACTGACGCAGGGCAGACTTCTCCAGGGCCTCCGCGACCTCGTATCGGGGTGCGTCGAGTTCGCGTGCCGTGCGGCGCAGGACTCGAGCGCGTGGATCCTCGGCGCGGTAGACCCGGTGCCCGAATCCCATGAGGCGCTCGCCGCGGTCGAGGACGCCCTTCACATACGCGTCAGCGTCGCCGGTGCGCTCGATCTCCTCGATCATGCCCAGCACTCGCGAGGGTGCGCCGCCGTGCAGCGGGCCGCTCATCGCGCCGACGGCACCGGACATGGCCGCGGCGACGTCAGCGCCCGTCGACGCGATGACGCGAGCGGTGAAGGTCGAGGCGTTCATTCCGTGCTCGGCCGCGGAGACGAAGTAGGCATCGACGGCCTGCACATGCTTGGGGTCGGGCTCGCCGCGCCACCGCCGCATGAAGCGCTCGACGATGGTGTGCGCCTCGTCGATCTCCGCCTGCGGGACCATCGGAACACCGATGCCCCGAGCGGACTGGGCGACGAACGAGAGCGCCATGACCGAGACGTGCGCGAGGTTCTCGCGTGCGGTGTCGTCGTCGACGTCGAGCAGGGGCTTCAGGCCCCACGCGGGTGCGAGCATTGCGATGGCCGACTGGACGTCGACCCGGACGTCACCGGAGTGGATCGGAATGGGGAAGGGCTCCGCCGGAGGCAGGCCCGGATTGAACTCGTTGTCGACGAGCAGACCCCACACGTTGCCGAAGGTGACCTTGCCGACGAGGTCCTCGATGTCCACTCCGCGGTAGCGCAGGACGCTGCCGTCGCGATCGGGCTCGGCGATCTGGGTCTCGAAGGCGATGACGCCCTCGAGGCCGGGGACGAAGTCAGACATGAGTCTCCTCTGCAGTGGTGCCCCCATTCTGGCGGCTCGCGCCGTGCCACCGGCGTCGGGGCTGCACCCCGAGCGCACGAGGTCGCGCCCGTGGACGCGCGGCTACGGCCGAAACAAGGAGAGTTGAGGAAGGAGTTGGATGGCCGAGTCAAGGATCCTCTGGGCCTTGTCGAGCGCGGCTAGCACCTCCGTCTCGTCGATGTCGTCGCCGGGAAAACGTGGGTACTCAATCTCGACGCGCCGTCGACGCAAGGTGGCAAAGGAATCAAATGGACCGCCGAACTGTGCTCGGACGACCTGCTCAGTCGTGACGTGGTGGCCAGTGGACTTCGTGCGAAGGCCCTGCTGCGCCAGCAACGCCGCGCAGGACTTCCGAGCGGCGTCGTAGGCAAGGACGTATGCCGCCTCCGGGTTCTCCGTGGACTCTCGACGAGCTGACCCTAGGAGTCCGCGTGCAGAATCGATGAGGGGCAGGCCAGTCGCCGCCGCTCCGCTGATGGTGTCGAGGGACCCGGCGGACAGCATGGCCTGGACGGAGTCGCGGCCCCTCTGCCATGTCATCGATGCAGCGTGTCAGCGGGGGCTGACATCACCTCCACGATCGGTCGCCGCGCGATCTCGTCAAGCAGGGCATCGGTCTCCGGGTTCGCCCATGCGGCCGTGCTTCGGATGACGGGATTGATCGGACGACCCACGCTGTCCTCGGACCTCTCGGCTGCGCGGTACACCTCATCTCTGTCGATCCCATCTCCGATGACGAGAACGTCGATGTCTGCGGGAGTACTGCCCGCCTCCCCGGCGAAGCGCGCTGCCCAAGAGCCGAAGATGACGACAGACTGCACGCCTGGGAGTGCGAGCTCGCGTGCAAGAACGACAGGTGGCCCAAACGTGAGCATGATGAGCTGACGCAGCGGTTCCATGAGTGGGTTGTCAGCGTTCGGTCGCACGACGCGTGCCCGTCCGACTTTTCGCGATGTGAAGAGCCCGGTCTCCTCGAGCCGGCTCACCTCGGACTGAACCGTCGTGAGAGGACTGCCCAGTGCCCGAGCGAGTTCGCTCACCGTCCATTCCCTCGAAGGGTCATCAAGAGCCAGTGCCAGAAGTCCGCCCTGCGTGGCGGATCGGAGTATGGGTAGAAGCGGAGGGGCATTACTACGCATAAACCGATAATAACACCGGATTATGCGTAGTAATCGGGGATGTGGGGAGGGGGCTCCGGCCCGCCGAGAATCATTCGCAGGATCGTGGTGTGATCAGGGCATGAGCCTGTGGACACCGCCACCTGAGGGAAGCCCCCGACGGATGGCCGAATTGCGCGTCTCCTATGACGCGGGAACGCTGCTGGAAGACGATCTTGCGGCCTCGCCGCTGGAGCAGTTCCACGCCTGGTTCGACGAGGCCGTCGCCGCTGGCCTGCCCGAGCCCAACGCCATGATCGTGGCCACGGCATCTGAAGACGCTCAGCCGTCCGCACGCACGGTGCTCCTGAAGGACTCCGACCCACGCGGTTTCACCTTCTACACGAACTACGGATCGCGCAAGAGTGACGACCTGTCCGAGAACCCGGGCGTCTCATGTGTGTTCCCGTGGTTCGCGATGCACCGACAGGTCGTCGTTGTCGGCCGTGCATCACGGGTGTCGCGGGACGAGGCCGATGCCTACTTCCACAGTCGCCCCTACGGATCCCGGCTGGGGGCGTGGGCGAGCCGGCAGTCGGCGGTGATCGACGGCCGCACCGCACTGGAGGCCGAGTACGAGCGACTGCAGGCGGAGTTCCCGGAGGGGTCGGACATTCCGATTCCCGAGTTCTGGGGAGGCTGGCTGATCCGCCCGGAGAGTGTGGAGTTCTGGCAGGGGCGGGAATCACGCCTGCATGACCGACTGCGCTACGTGGGCGCGGGGGCCCTCGACGACCCGATGGCCTGGACGGTGGAGCGGCTCTCGCCCTGATGCGCGCACACCGCAGACCAGTCTGAGGAACAGCCCGCGCGCGCGGAGCAACCGACGGCGTAGCGTGCGCGCGTGGCCCGACTGTTCGCCGATCTGACCCCCCTGCGGGTGAGTGCGTCCTACCGGCGGCTCTGGGCGGCTTTGGGCATCAGCAACGTCGGCCAGCAGATGACGTCGGTCGCCGTGGGCCTGCAGGTCTGGGAGATCACGCAGTCGAGCTTCATGGTCGGCCTCGTCGGGCTGTTCCAGCTCATCCCCCTCGTCGGGTTCGGTCTCTATGGCGGCGCCCTCTCGGACGCCTTCGACCGCCGCCTCATCGGCCTGCTCTCGGCCGTCGGGCTGTGGGTGGCGTCGGTTCTGCTGCTCATCCAGTCGTTGGCCGGTTGGGAGAACGTGCTCGTTCTCTACGTCGTGGTCGCCCTTGCGTCGTCCTTCTTCGCGATCGGCAACCCCGCTCGGCAGGCGATCATCCCCCGGCTCATTCCGGCGGAGATGCTCCCCTCGGCGAATGCGCTCGGACACCTGACGTGGAACCTCGGCTTCACACTCGGCCCGGTTCTCGGCGGGATCCTGGTTGCTGCCACGGGCAGCGTCACGTCGGCGTATGCCGTGGACGTCGTCGCGTTCGCTGTCGTGGGCTGGGCGATGTTCCGGCTCCCCAAGCTGCCGCCGATCCTCGAGCCGGGGGCCGAGCGACCGAGGGCGGGCTGGACGTCCGTGCGCCAGGGATTCGAGTTCCTGCGCGGCAAGAAGAACCTGCAGATGACCTTCTACGAGGACATCATGGCCATGGTGTTCGGTATGCCGCGCGCGCTGTTCCCGGCTATTGCAGCCCAGTGGTACGGAGGCACGACGGCCGACGTCGCGCTCGTCCTCGGACTGCTGTCAGCCGCTCCTGCCGCTGGGGCCCTTCTCTCGGGCGTGCTGTCGGGCTGGCTGGCCGCGGTGCGCTGGCAGGGCAGGGCGATCGTCATCTCGATTGTCATCTGGGGATCGGCCATCGCGATCTTCGGCTTCGTCCGCGTGCTCTGGGTCGCCCTCATTCTGTTGGCGATCGCCGGAGCGGCGGACAACGTCTCCGCTGTGTTCCGCACGACGATCCTGCAGGCAGCGACTCCAGATGAGTACCGGGGTCGGCTTCAGGGTGTCTTCACCGTCGTTGTCGCGGGCGGCCCGCGGCTGGGTGATGTGGAAGCCGGTGCCGTTGCTGCGATCGGCGGCGAGATGCTCTCGGTGGTGTCCGGCGGGGTCATCTGCGTGGCGGGAGCGGTGGGTCTGGCGGCGAGGAACCGAGGGTTCTGGCGCTACGACGCACGGCACCCCGTTCCGTGACGTCAGGGGCATCGAGACGAAGGTCGTGGATGCGTCAGTGGCGCTGACGGTTGCGCAATGCCTCCGCGACGATCTCGTCCACCGAGATGCCTCGACTCTTGGCCTCCTGGCGCACGGCCTTGCGCAGGGACTTGGGCAAGGTGACCTCAAGAGTGACCGGCTTGTCCTTGCCGGGCATCCCAACGGAGTCACCCGTGTTCGCACCCGAACGCAGCCAGCCAGGATCCACATCCTGTGTCCCGGGCGTGCTCGGGTGGAGGTCAGCGTCGTCGGCCTTTCGCAGGCCTGAGGTCTCCCTCGCCATCGTCATGACAGGAACCTCCGAAGTGACACCCGGGGCATCTCCCTGACCGGGCGCTGGACGGGAAGCAGGAAGTCGAGCAGGTCGTCCATGATGTCCGCGACGTCGCGGGATCCAGGGGAGTTCCACGTGTGCAACGGGCTGACTGCCCGTTGCGACTGCGGGATGGCCGAGCAGTTCGGGATGGGCGGGTCATAGACGAGCGAGCCGTGGGCCTCGCCGAGGCGCTGCAGGTTCAGCAGGTGCTCGCGGTCTGCCTCGTCGAACTTGTTGACCACGAGAGCCTTGGCGCGCAGCGACGGGTTGGTCGTGCCGGCGATGACGTCGACGGCCTCGAGCGCCTCCGTGGCCCCGTGCAGGGAGAAGTGGCTCGGCTCGCTGACGACGACTGCCGTGTCGGCCGCGCTCAGGGCGTTTCGCGTGAGCTCGCCGAGGGAGGGCGGGCAGTCGATGATGACGAGGTCGTAGGAGCGGGGGAGGGTGGCCAGTGCGGTGCGCAGTCGCAGAGCGGAATTGCGCCCGGTGGACGTCGTCCGGTGCTCGAGGGATCGCTCGGCGCGGATCACGTCGATCCGATCGTCCCAGCCGCTGTGCACGACCGCATCGGCGGCGACTCCCGGGCGGGCGTCGGCGAGCACGTCGCTCGTCGTGAACACCGCGTCCATGACATCGAGGGCCATCGAGGCATTCGCCTGAGGGTCAAGATCGATGACGAGCGTCCGCATGGTCCGATCCCAGGCTGCACTGGCGAGCCCGAGGGCCACGGTGGACTTGCCCACTCCGCCCTTCATGGACAAGACGGCGACGACGGGCATGACCCCATCTTCGCACCCGCACGAGTGAAGGTGCCTACACCGCGCCCTTGATCGCGGCGAATGAGGCGAGAGCGACGTCCCGTTCAGCGCTGTGCTCGACGATCGGCTCCGGATAGCCGTGCGAATGGCCGTCGATCGCCTTCCACGGCTCGTGCACGGACTTGCCCGGCAGGTGGCGCAGCTCGGGGATGTAACGGCGCACATAGTCGCCCTCCGGGTCGAACTTCACCCCCTGCAGCACTGGGTTGAACACGCGGTAGAAGGGCGAGGCGTCCGTTCCGCACCCCGCCGTCCACTGCCAGCCATGCGCATTGCTGGCAATGTCGCCGTCCCGAAGCCAGTGCATGAACTCCGCGGCGCCGAGCTGCCACGGCAGGTGCAGGTCCTTGACGAGAAAACTCGCGACCACCATGCGCACGCGATTGTGCATCCAGCCCTCCGCGCGAAGCTGGCGCATGCCTGCGTCGACGAACGGGTAGCCGGTGCGCCCGGCTCGCCACGCCTCGAGGAAGGTCGATGCCTGCTCACCCGTCGTCCACTGCATGCGGGTGTCGAAGCGCTGGTCCAACGATTGGTGGCCGCTCTCGGGACGTTGGGCGAGGACGTCGGCGTAGAACTCACGCCACGCCAGCTCCTTGCTGAACGTCTGGTCCGCAGTGGTGAGATCGGCGAGAAGTGACCGTGGGTGGATCTCTCCCCACTTCAGGTGGTGACCCATCGCCGACGTTCCGGCGAGATCGGCTCGGTTGCGCAGGTCGTCATAGGAGGCGAGGCCATCGGCCATGAAGGCATGCCATCTATCCCAGGCCGCCTGCTCTCCCGCGGCGGGGAGGGTGAGGCCCCCGAGATCCGGGCGCGCGGGCCGACCCTGGCATTCCAGCGCCTCCCACCAGTCGACGTCGCCGGGAATGTCGGCGGCGGGATCCCGCCACCCGTGCTGCATCCATGCCCGCCAGAAGGGGGTGTAGACCCGGTAGGGGGTGTCGTCACCCTTGAGGACGCGTCCGGGGGCCACCGCGTAGGGGGACCCCGTGCGCACGAGCGGCACTGGCAGCGCCGACTCGACCTCCGCGTCCCGTCGCGCTCCGTACGGACCGAAGTCGGCCGCGATGTGCACGGCCGAGGCTCCGGCCGCGTGCGCCACGTCGGGCACGACGACGCGCGGATCTCCGTGGCGGATGAGCAGATGGCGGTCGATGCTCGCACCGAGGGCATTCAATGAATCCACGAGGTATGCCTGCCGCACGGGCCCGGCGGGGTCCCAGAGGGATGGATCGACAACAAAGAGCGGAACGACCCGGCCGTCGCCGGTCGCTCGTGCCTCGTCGACGGCGGCGAGGAGGGCGGGGTTGTCTCGCAGTCGAAGATCCCGGCGAAACCACATGACGGTCGGCACAGACGCAGGCTAGGCACTAAGTTCTCAGGCAGCAAACGATGCCGTTTCATCGCGTGATCACGCAGGGTGACCGGTCTGGGAGGGAGCTCAGGTGAGCGATCTGATCGACACCACCGAGATGTACCTCCGCACCATCCTCGAGTTGGAGGAGGAGGGCACCACGCCCATGCGGGCGCGGATCGCCGAGCGACTCCATCAAAGTGGCCCGACGGTCTCCCAGACGGTTGCTCGCATGGAGAGGGACGGGCTGCTGCAGTTGGGCTCAGAGCGGCAGCTGGAGCTCACGCCCACCGGCCGGTCGATCGCCATCCGCGTCATGCGCAAGCACCGGCTGGCCGAGTGCATGCTCGTCGACATCCTCGGAATGCCGTGGGAGGAGGTGCACGCCGAGGCCTGCCGCTGGGAGCACGTGATGAGCGAGTCCGTCGAGCGACGACTTCTGACGATGCTCGGCAACCCGTCGGTATCACCGTTCGGCAATCCCATTCCGGGTCTGGACGAACTGGATCCGCGTCGCGATGAGCTCACCGAGGGTCTCGGCTCGATGGTTCCCCTGAGTGAGGCCGCTCGCGCCGACGTGATTCGTGTGGTGGTGCGCCGGATTTCGGAGCCGCTTCAGGAGGATGCCGAGGCCATGGCCCGAATGCACCGGATAGGCGTGACGCCGGGGGCCTCAGTGAAGGTGCACCGCACAGACGGGGGCATCACGGTTGGCAGCGGTGGGGAGTATGCCGAGCTGCCTGATGAGGTGGCCATGCACATCCTCGTGGACACGATCGCCTGATCGAGGGGTCGTCGGTCAGTCGCCCTGACTGATCTGCATGACGACGGCCTTCGGCTCGGTGAAGAACTCCCGGCTGAAGTTGCCACCCTCGCGACCCACACCGGACTCCCCGACGCCCCCGAAGGGGGCCCGCAGGTCGCGGATGAAGAAGCAGTTGACCCAGACGGTGCCGGCCTTGAGCTTGGCCGCGACTCGATGAGCACGCGACAGGTTCTCGGTGAAGACCATGGCGTTCAGCCCATACTTGGTGTCGTTGGCGAGGGCGAGAGCCTCGGCCTCGGTCTCGAACCTCGTGGCCACCGTGACGGGGCCGAAGATCTCCTCCTTGACCACGCGGGCGTCCGCCGGGGCACCGGTGATGATCGTGGGCTTGACGCCCCAGCCGTCGCCCACACCACCGGTGATGACTCGACCGCCGCCAAGGGCGTCCGTGCCGAGGTAGCTGGACACCTTCGCGAAGTGCTCCTCGCTGGCGAGGGCCGGTGAGAACTGCGTGGCCGGATCCTTTGGGTCGCCCATCGTCAGCGCCTCGGCGGCGGCCTTGTACCTCTCGATGAACTGGTCGTAGATGCCGCTCTGCACATACAGGCGACTGCCGGCGAGGCACACCTGCCCGGCGTTGCGGAAGATCGCCTCGACGGCCCAGTGCACGGCGTTGGCGATGTCGGCATCATCGAAGATGATGTTGGCCCCCTTGCCGCCCAGTTCGAGGCTGACGGGGATGAGGTTCCTGGCGGCGACGGCGCTGATGACCTTGCCCGTGCCCGACTCGCCCGTGAAGGTGATGCGGTCGACGTCAGGGTTCTCGGTCAGGGCCGATCCCGCCGAGTTGGGGCCGTAGCCGTGAACGACATTGAGGACGCCCGGGGGGAATCCGGCCTCGATTGCCAGGCGCGCGAGGATCGTCGCGGAGACGGGGGTGTCCTCTGCAGGCTTCCACACCACCGTGTTGCCCCAGGCCAGAGCAGGCATGACCTTCCAGGTGCCGAGCATGAGGGGGAAGTTCCACGGCGAGATCGCGACTGCCACACCCACCGGCTCCCAGCGGCTGTAGGCGTGGTGCCCGGAGTCCATCGGGTACCCATCGGTCGTGGACATGCGTGCGTGGTCGGCGAAGAAGCGCACGTTCAGGACCGACCGCGTGACGTCATGGTGAGCCTGGGTGATCGGCTTGGCCATGTCGCGGGTGTCGGCCATCGCCAGCTCGTCGGCGTGCTCCTCCATGAGGTCTGCGAGCCGGTGCATCAACTGCTGGCGCTTCTCGAATCCCATGCGCGGCCAGGGGCCGTGGTCGAAGGCTTCGCGTGCTGCGGCCACGGCGCGATCGGCATCGGCCTTGCTGCCAAGAGCGATGGTGGCCCACTGCTCCTGCGTGTAGGGGTCGATGTCGGGCATCGTCGCGCCATCGAGCGAGGGAACTTCCTCGCCGTTGATGATGTGGCCGTAGAACTCCATGGTCATTCCTTCCGTCTGACGACGAGGGTAGGCAGCGTTGACGCTATCGACCCTCGTCGGTTCTGGAGGCCGGAACGCCACCATTGCGCTGGTCGGCGGCCTTGGACGTGAGAGTGGACGAGAGGCGCTTGGCTGCGGCCTGGACGAGTCGGGCCTGTCGGTCGGGCTGTCCACCGAGATCGGCGATGTCGCCGGTGATCGAGATCGCGGCGACGGCTATGCCATGAGCGTCCAGGACGGGGGCGGCCACGGAGGCGAGGGCCGGCATGAGCTCACCGCGTGAGATGGCGTAACCCTGGCGGCGAATGCGGCCGAGTTCGCTGGCGAAGGCCTCGCTGGTGGTGATCGTGTGGGCAGTGAAGGCGGGCAGTCCCGCGTCCAGACGTGCGTGGGCTGCCTCAGGATCGTAGGCGCAGATCACCTTCCCGGAGGACGTTGCATGCAGCGGCCACCGTCGCCGGTACTGCTCGATCGCCTTCATTCCGCGCAGTGTCACCAGCCGTTCCAGAAACAGTGAGTCAGTGCCCTGTCGAATCGACAGGTGCACCGTCCAGCCGCTCTCCTCCCTCAGGTGCTCGAGCAGCGCCTTCGATCGTCGTCGAAGCTCGATCCGCTCGAGGGCGAGGTGCCCGAGCTCGAAGAGGTGGAGACCGAGGCGATAGCGGCCGTTTTGCGGGTTCTGAGTGACGAGGTCGCGAGAGGCAAGCGTGGTCAGAAGCCGATGGGCCGTGCTCTTGGCGACCCCGAGGCGCCGCGCCACATCGGTGACACCTAGCTCCTCGTCCTCTAGGAAGCAGTCGAGGAGGTCCAGCGCCGAGGCGACGGACTTCAGTCCGCCCTCGACCTCGCGGCTCGCCACAGTGGCAGGGTATCTGGCAGGCGTAGGGCTCGAGCGAGGCCCGCTAGTCCGCCTGCGCCAGTGCCAGCAGTGCTTGAGCAGACACGGCCGGGCTGCTCAGGAAGCCTTGGTAGAGATCGCACCCGAGGTCGCCGAGGATCTCCAGTTGCCCGTGGGTCTCGACGCCCTCGGCCAGGACCATGAGGTCCAGGTGATGGCCCATGTCGATGATGGCGGCGACGATGGATCGCGCGTCGGGGCGCTCTTCGAGGTCCACGATGAACGAGCGGTCGATCTTCAACGTGTCGAGGGGGTACTTGCGCAGGTACGCGAAGGACGAGTAGCCGGTGCCGAAGTCATCGATCGCCAACCGAACGCCCATGGCCCCCAGTTGAGTGAGGATCTCGATGGCGTCGCCGGGAGCATTGAGCAGGGTGCTCTCGGTCAGTTCAAGGATGATTCGGTCGGCGGGCAGGTGCCGTTCGGCCAATGCGTGCTGGACGAGGGAGACGAACCCGTCGGTGACGAGCTGCTGGGCAGAGACATTGACCGACACGCACAGGTCCAGGCCGTCGCGGCGCCATGCGGCGCCCTGGCGACAGGCCTCCTCGATGGCCCAGGAGCCCAGTTGGCCGATCAGGCCGACCTCCTCGGCGATCGGAATGAACTCGCTCGGGGGAACAGGCCCCAGCAGGCTGGAGTTCCAGCGCATCAGGGCCTCTGCCCCCTTCAACTCGCCGGTGGAGACCTCGTAGAAGGGCTGATAGTCGAGGCGGAACTCCCCGTCGAGCCATCCTTGACGCAACTGCGCGACGCGCACGACGCGCTCCCGCGTCTCGGCGACGAAGTCCTCGACGTGATGACGCAGGGATCCTGGGCCCGCACTCTTCGCCGCGTGCAACGCCGCCGTCGCCCGTTGGAGGGCCTGCTCGGCGGTTGCCGCACCCTCGGGAAGTGCAAGGGCGCCGACGCAGGCCGTCACATAGACATCCCCCGCGCCGGGGACGTGGCACACGTCTGCCAAGGCATCAAGCAGGGCCTGTGCCGTCGACTCTGCTCCCTCGAGACTCAGGATCCCGCCGAGCAGGATGGCGAACTCGTCCCCGGCCACACGGGCGATGACGTCGCTGGGCTGAAGCCGTGACCTGAGGCGGTCGGAGATGATGGCCATGACGAGTTCACCCGCCTCGTGGCCGAACGCGTCATTGATGCTCTTGAAGCCGTCGAGGTTGAGCAGCAGCAGAGCGCTTGTGCGATGCGTCATGCGCAGGGAACGCAGTTCGACGGTGAGCTGATCGCGGAAGCTTCGACGGTTGGGCAGCCCCGTGGTCTGATCGAAGTACAGAACCCGATCGAGTCGTTCCTGCTCCTGCTGGACACGCTCGCCGAGGTCTGCCAATTGTGCGACGAAGCCGGTGATCTCACCGCGGTTGTCGAGCACTCGGCTGACGCTGAGGAGAACGGGAACCTGGGTGCCGTCGGGGCGGAGGAAGTCGCGTTGCACCCGCAAGCCGGTCTCGCTCCGGGTAATCTCACGCAGCCTCGCCGACTCGGCTGGATCGGTCGAGTGCGTGCGGATGTCATTGAGTGAGACGCCTACGATCTCGCCGGCTGGCCAGCCGGTGATCGTCGTGAATGCAGGGTTCACCGAGGTGATAACCTCGTCCGCATCCATCATGGCGATGCCTTCGAGGGAGTTTCGGAAGATGCTGCCGGCCTCCCGGAGCGAACGCTCACGTTCGACTCTCTCGGTGATGTCCTCGTGGGTGCCGACCATGCGCAGAGGTGTGCCGTCGTCGGCGCGCTCGACTATCTGCCCGCGGTCGTGCACCCAGACCCAATGCCCGTCACGATGGCGCATGCGAGCCTCGACGTCGTAGTGGTCGGCATCGCCGGCGGTGTGTGCCTGGATGGCGGCGTTCGAGCCTGCCAGATCGTCCGGGTGCGCGAAGGCCATCCACGTCTCTATGGTCGTCGGCTGGAGCTCATCCAAGGTGTATCCGACGATCTCGGCCCAGCGCTCGTTGAAGACGGTCTGGCCCGAGACCATGTCCCAGTCCCACAGGCCGAGGCGAGTGCCGGCCATCGCCAACTCCAGGCGCGCTCGCTCCTCGCCGTACTCGTCCACGCTCCAGCCCCTCCGGCCCCCGTGCCTCTGAGGCTAGTGCAGGTGACCCGTTCCCGTCTCCAAAGCGGGCGATCCGGCCTAGGTGAAGGCGGCGGGGGCACGGTCATAGCCGGGCCGCAGCGGCATGCCGGACGCGCCTCCTGCGTCGAGCTTCACGCCGAGCATCTGGTGCAGCTGGATCTGGTTGATGTCGAACCCCAGACGGGAGGCGGCCATGTAGAGGCGCCAGACGCGCGCGGTGCCCAGGCCGGCCTCGGCGACTGCCGCGTCCCAGTTGTCCTCGAGGTTCTCGCACCAGTGCTTCAGGGTCAGCGCATAGTGCTCGCGGAGGTTCTCCTCGTGGCGCACCTCGAACCCCGCCGCGCTCATCGCCGTCATCACCTGAGCCGGGCCGGAGAGCTCGCCATCGGGGAAGACGTAGCGATTGATGAACGACTTCTTGAAGTGCGTCTGCCAGCCATCGTTGGGCCGGGTGATGGTGTGGTTCAGCATCCGACCCTCAGGACGGAGCTTGTCGTAGAGGAATGAGAAGTAGGACGGGTAGTTGGCGCGGCCGATGTGCTCGGTGAGTCCGATGGAGGAGATCGCGTCGAAGTCGGTCTCGGGAACATCGCGATAGTCGCTGAAGCGAATCTGGGCCACGTTGCCCAGCCCAGCATCGGCGATGGCCTGCTGTCCCCATTGCGCCTGCTGCTCGGACAGTGTCACACCGATGGCGGTCACGCCGTAGTTCTTGACCGCATGAAGGACCATGCCGCCCCAGCCGCAACCGACGTCGAGCAGCCTCATCCCCGGCTGGAGACCCAGCTTTCGGCAGACGAGATCGAACTTCTCGTCCTGAGCCACCTCCAGCGAGGTGTCGGCCGTGGGAAACACCGCGCACGTGTAGGCCATGGAGGGGCCGAGCACATAGGTGTAGAAGCGGTTGCTGACGTCGTAGTGATGGTGAATGGCCTCAGCGTCACGGTTCTTCGAGTGACGTCGACCTCCGAGTCGACGCTCCTGCGGCGGCGGAGTGGGACGCTTGAGCGCGTGCGGCGCGAACGCCTTCGCCAGCTCCAGCTTGTCCTTCCACGTCAGATGGTCCAGCGGCATCGGGTAGAGCCTGCTCAACGCCGTGTAGGTATCCCCGACGATCTCCAGATCCCCGGACACGTACGCGCGGGCCAGGCCGAGCTGGCTGGGCGCCCCGGCGAAGAACTCGACCGCGCGCGGAGTTCGCACGTCGAGGACGACCTCGGCATCGGGGGGACCGGCCGAGGATCCGTCATACGCACGAAAACCCACCTCCCTCTCCGCTGGCACGATCATGGAGAAGGCGTCTGCCAACTTCACTTCCGCTCCACCACCTTTGCGTAGAGATCCTTCAGGCGACCCTGAGGATCGTAGTTCTCCTTGAGCCCGATGTAGTCCTGACCGCCGTAGATCGACCAGAAGGCCTCGCGGTCGTAGAACGCGGTCGAGTAGAGGGACTTGCGGCCGTCCAGATCGGTGACGACCTGCTCGATTCGGCGGTTGACGCGTCCCTCGCCCGGATCGACTCCCTCGGGGAGTGCCACGGTGGACCAGAACCCGACGTTGACGTAGAGGACGGACGGGTCGAACTCGTACAGGGGCCACCGGGCCTGCGGGTCCCGCTGCTGCAGAGGGCAGACCCAGATCGGCTCGATGCCCACCTCGCGGTGGAAGAAGTCGAGGAATTCCGCAAGGCGGTCAACCGGCACCTCGATGTCCTGCACCACGGCCTCGCGGACAGGGCGGCCCCGCCTGCGGGCCACTCGATTGGACAGGTCGTACTTGCGCTCGAGGGCGACGAGCTTCCAGTACACGTCGCTGCGGAGCTTGGACTTCGGCCACAGGCGACGAACCCCGGGCTTCTGGGCTCCGAAGGCGCGCGAGCACCAGAACCAGTCGGTGTCCCAGCGCCACAGATAGTCGTGAATGGTCAGCGCGTCGATGGTTCGTGACGCGATGGAGCGGTAGTAGATCCCCATGCCCGTGTAGTCGCTGGGGGTCATGCCCGAGGGAAGCTCGTCGACCATGGAGCCGATGGTCAGGTACTGCTCGTCAGGAGCGAAGACGGTGCCGTCGAGGAAGTCGACGCGGCGATCCTCGAACATGCGGCCACGGGCGATGTGGCTGAAGGCCTCGGCCATGGCCGACGCCGTGGCGAAGCGAACATGCCGCAGCAGGACGTACGGCTTGGTGGGCTCCAGCTCGATCTTCAGCCGCAGGGCGTAGCCCAGGGAGCCGTAGGAGTTGGGAAAGCCGTAGAAGAGGTCACGATGCGGATCGTCCGCTGCACCGGTGACCGTGAGGATCTCCCCGTCACCGGTCAGGATGTCCATCTCCAGGACGGACTCGTGCGGAGTGCCATTCCGGAAGCTCGCACTCTCGATCCCGAGGCCCGTGACCGCACCGCCGAGGGTGATCGTGCGCAGCTGCGGGACGCACAGTGGCATGAGGCCGTAGGGGAGGGTGGCGTCGACCAGGTGCTCGTAGGTGGTCATGCCGAGCACCTCGGCCGTGCGGGTCACCGGATCGACGTGCAGGACGCCGTCGAAGGCGGCCACATCGAGGCCGGGTGCGGCTGAGGCGTCCCGGGGCCGAAAGAGGTTCGAGGTCTGCTTGGCCAGCCGCACGGGAGTCCCGGGCGGGATGGCGCGGTACTCGGCGAGGAGTCGCTCGCGGAGCGCGAGGTAGCGCTCCTGCCACGGCGTCTGCGGCACAACGGCGGTCATCCGGCCTAGATTAGTGATCTGGGGACGCGTAGTCCGGTTGGCGGGGGAATCTTCGTGGTTGCCATGGGTGACAATGGGGTCATGTCTGGTCTCACCGCTCGTCGCTGGTTCGGTCCGCTCATCGGGCTCATCACCTTCGTTGTCGTCCTCCTCGTGGGTGCGGCAGGGGCCGTCGTCACTGACGTGGTGATCCGGAACGCGGAGCTGACGATTCTGGTGAGCGAGGTTGAGGCCTCAGAGCAGCAGATGATCGAGGTGCAGGAGGAGATCGATCGCGTCTCACAGGAGTTCGAGGCCATCCCAGAGCCCACGGATGAGGATCGGGCTGAGCTGGTCGGGCAGCTGGCCGATGTCGCGGCCTACGGGCAGGAGGCGATCGCGGCCGCTGCCGCAGACGTGGCGTCCCTGGAGTTCGTCGTCTGGCACTCGGCGATCCGGCAGGCGCAGTCGGACTACCTCGCTCACAACCAGGCGTGGCAGGACTACCTCGAGCGGGCGGCGGTCGATCCGGGTGAGTTGACCCTGCCGCAGGAGGACATCAACTCGACCTTCGAGCAGTCGAAGATCTCGATGAACGCGGCGATCCCGTCGATTTCCGGTGATGCCCTGCGTGATCGCGTCGACCTCATCTACGCCGAGCCCGAGCCATCGGGCGGCCAGGCGGCATGAAGCCGATCTTCCTCGGACATGGCGCCCCGCCACTGCTCGACGACCCCGTATGGGTGCCGCAGTTGGCTGCCTGGGCCCAGAGCATGGAGCGGCCGACTGCCATCCTGATCGTGTCTGCGCATTGGGAGTCGGCCCCGGTGAGCCTCTCCGCGACGGGCGCGAGCACTCCGCTGATCTATGACTTCGGGGGCTTCGCCCCGCACTACTACGAGATGACCTACCCGACACCTGACGCCAACGCGCTGGGTGACCTGGTGACCTCGCTGTTCCCGGACGGGGAGCCGGTGCACCAGCACCAGAGTCGCGGACTCGACCATGGAGCCTGGGTCCCCTTGAAGGTCATGTATCCCGAGGCCGATATCCCCGTGCTCCAGCTCTCCCTGCCCACCTCTGATCCTGAGGCGCTCATGGCACTGGGAGCCCGGCTGCGACCGCTGCGAGATCACGGAGTCCTCATCATCGGCTCCGGCTTCCTCACGCATGGGCTGCCGTTCCTGCGCGACTGGACGCCGAATGCCACCCCTCCGGGCTGGAGTCGCGACTTCGACCTCTGGGCGGCAGATGCCCTCGACCGGGGTGCCGTGGATGAACTCATGGCCTTTCGCGATCTGGCACCGGGAATGCCCTACGCCCACCCCACCGTCGAGCACCTGACCCCGCTGTTCGTGGCACTCGGCGCGGCAGCGGATCCGGCCTCGACTCCGAAGACCGTCATCGATGGCTACTTCATGGGCCTGGCCAAGCGTTCCTTCGCGTTCGACTAGTACCAGAGGGCAAGGCCGCTGACGAGGCGATCGCCCCGCAATAGGCTCGCTCCCGATGAACGAGATCTTCGCGACCATGGTGATGGCTGCCGTGATCTCCGTCGCCCTGGGCGTGTTCTTGCGCCAGCGCGGCTGGGGGATCGCGATTCCGCTGCTGGCTGTGGGAGCCCTCGTCGGCATTGCCCCGGTGGGGCCGGACGCTCCGCCGGATCCTGAGGTCATCCTCATCGCCGTCCTGGCGCCCCTGGTGTTCGGCGAGGCTCTCGGTTCCTCCTACCTGGATCTGCGCAAGGTGAGTCGCCCCGTGCTTGCGCTCGCCATCGGGCTCGTCGTGGCCACGACGCTGCTCGTCGGAGTGGTGGCGACCATGGTGGTGGCGATGCCCATCGCGATGGCCTTCGCCCTCGGGGC
>JAIOXK010000031.1 GCA_021741645.1 Candidatus Nanopelagicales bacterium | reverse complement strand
TCGACGGTGGCCCACATCCACTGGACCTGCTGATCGGCCCGACGCTCGTCGAGCAGCCCGCTCCTGCTCAGCACCGCTCGATGCTGCTCCACCTGCGACCACACCTCGTCGATACCGGCGTCATGGAGGGCGCTGCAGGTCAGGACGGGGGGAACCCAGACGGCGCCCGCAGGGTGAATAAGTGCCAGCGCTTTCGCGAGTTCGCGTGCCGCACCCTTCGCCTCGACCTCGTGCTTGCCGTCGGCCTTGTTGACGGCCAGCACGTCGGCGAGCTCGAGCACGCCCTTCTTGATGCCCTGCAGCGAGTCACCCGTGCGGGCGAGCATGAGGACGAGGAAGCAGTCGGTCATGTTCGCGACCGTCGTCTCCGACTGGCCGACTCCGACAGTCTCGACGAGCACGACGTCATAGCCGGCCGCTTCGACGATGACCATGGCCTCGCGCGTGGCGGCGGCCACTCCGCCGAGCGTGCCGGCGGTGGGTGACGGGCGGATGAACGCGTTCTCATCGATCGACAGGCGCGTCATGCGCGTCTTGTCGCCGAGGATGCTGCCGCCCGTGCGCGTCGACGACGGATCCACGGCCAGCACGGCCACCTTGTGCCCCTCCGCCGTCAGATGAGTGCCGAGGGAATCGATGAACGTGGACTTCCCGACCCCGGGAACTCCGGTGATGCCGACCCGGACGCTCCTGCCGGAGTGCGGAAGCAGTCTCGTGAGCAGCTCCTGGGCGAGTACCTGGTGCTCAGGCAGCCTCGACTCGACGAGGGTGATGGCTCGACCCATGGCCGTGCGATCCCCCGCCAGCACTCCGCGTTCGTAGGCGTCGAGATCGATGGGGGCGGCCATGTCGGTGAGCCCGTCAGTCCAGCCGCGCGTCGAGCTGATCGATGAGGTCGCCCGCAGCGTCGGCAATGACGGTGCCCGGCGGAAAGATGGCAGCGGCGCCTGCTGCCCGCAGCTCGTCGAAGTCCTGCGGCGGGATGACACCGCCGACGACGATCATGATGTCCTCGCGACCCAGCGAAGCCAGCTCCTCGCGCAGCGCCGGCACCAAAGTGAGGTGCCCGGCAGCCAGCGACGAGACACCGACGATGTGAACGTCCGACTCGACGGCCTGCAGTGCCACCTCTCGCGGCGTCTGGAACAACGGGCCGACGTCGACGTCGAAGCCGAGGTCGGCGAAGGCCGTGGCGATGACCTTCTGCCCGCGATCGTGGCCGTCCTGACCCATCTTGGCGACCATGATGCGGGGCCGACGCCCGTGCTGGGTCTCAAACTGCTCGGCCCGCTCACGCACGACATGGACGTTGCCCGAGTCGCCGGCCTCATTGCGGTACACGCCTTGGATCGTACGGATCGTGGCCGTGTGGCGCCCGAAGACGACCTCCAGCGCGTCGCTGATCTCCCCCACCGTGGCGCGGGCCCGGGCGGCATCGACCGCGAGCTTGAGGAAGTTCTGGTCCAGCCCTGGAGCACGCGTGCCGTCGACCGAGGCCCGGGCAGCCTCGGTGAGGGCCGCAAGGGCGGTCTGGCATGCGGCCTCGTCACGCTCGGACTTCAGCCTGGCGAGCTTGGCGAGCTGCTCGGTGCGCACCGCGGAGTTGTCCACCTTCAGCACGTCGATCTGCTCGGCCTCGTCCGGCGGGAAGATGTTGACGCCGATGACCGGCTGGCGGCCGGTGTCGATGCGAGCCTGCGTGCGGGCAGCGGCCTCCTCGATGCGCATCTTGGGGATGCCTGCCTCGATGGCGGCGGTCATGCCGCCGGCCTCCTCGACCTCACGGATGTGCGCCCAGGCGCGTTCAGCCAGATCCGCCGTGAGCTTCTCGATGTAGTACGAGCCGCCCCACGGGTCGATGACGCGCGTGGTGCCGGACTCCTGCTGCAGCAGCAGTTGGGTGTTGCGAGCGATGCGAGCGCTGAAGTCGGTGGGCAGGGCGAGTGCCTCGTCGAGTGCATTCGTGTGAAGGGACTGCGTGTGCCCCTGCGTAGCGGCCATCGCCTCGACACACGTGCGCACCACGTTGTTGTAGACATCTTGCGCGGTCAGGGACCAGCCGGAGGTCTGGCAGTGCGTGCGCAGGGAGAGCGACTTCGGATTCTTCGGGCCGAACTCGTTGACGAGCCTGGCCCACAGCAGGCGGGCCGCCCGCATCTTCGCCACCTCCATCGCGAAGTTCATGCCGATCGCCCAGAAGAAGGACAGTCGCGGCGCGAAGGCGTCGACGTCAAGACCCGCGGCCTCGCCCGCTCGGATGTACTCGACACCGTCGGCGAGCGTGTAGGCGAGCTCGAGATCGGCCGTCGCTCCGGCCTCCTGCATGTGGTACCCCGAGATGGAGATGGAGTTGAACTTGGGCATCCGCTCGGAAGCGAACGCGAAGATGTCCGAGATGATCCGCATGCTCGGCTCGGGCGGATAGATGTAGGTGTTGCGGACCATGAACTCCTTGAGGATGTCGTTCTGGATGGTCCCGGTGAGCTGCTCCGCCGGCACCCCCTGCTCCTCGGCCGCGACGATGAACAGGGCCAGCACTGGGAGGACTGCTCCGTTCATGGTCATCGAGACGCTCATCTCATCCAGCGGGATGCCGTCGAACAGCTGCTGCATGTCGAGGATCGAGTCGATGGCCACACCCGCCATGCCGACGTCGCCGGTGACGCGCGGATGGTCGGAGTCATAGCCACGATGGGTGGCGAGGTCGAAGGCGACCGACAGTCCCTTCTGCCCGGCGGCGAGGTTTCGTCGATAGAACGCGTTCGACTCCTCCGCCGTGGAGAAGCCCGCGTACTGGCGGATCGTCCACGGCTGGTTGACGTACATCGTGGCGTACGGCCCACGCAGGTAGGGAGTGATGCCCGGGTAGGTGCCGAGGAAGTCCAGGCCCTTGGTGTCGCGGGAGTCGAAATGGATCGGCACGTCGATTCCCTCGGGAGTCGACCAGGCGAGCTCATCGACCTCGCGACCTGTCTCCGCCGTGACCTGCTGCTCCCACGCGCTGCGTCCGGTCGATGCGGGCAGATCGCCCAGCTTGACGGCTGCAAGATCGGGAATCGTCGCGGGGTTCGTGTCGGTGCTCATCGAGCCACCCCCAGTTCGTCGAGCGCTCGGGTCAGGAAATCCAGGACATTCGATCCCATGCCCACCTCCTCGTCCACGCCGGGCACATTCGCGCCGCGGCCGGCGAGGTAGATGCGGGTGGCGCCATCGGCTCGCAGCTGCGCGACCGATTGCTCCCCCTGCTCGGCATACACCGAATCGGCGGAGCACAGACACGCCACCGTGGCACCGGAGCCTGCGAACTCCTCGACGCCACCGAGTTGCGTGCGGATGCCAGCGGCCTCGAAGAGATTCTTGGCGAAGGTCACGCGCGCTGTCGACTGCGCGGGCGTTCCGAGTGCAGCGAGGAACACCAGGGGTCGCTCACCATGAGCCGCCTGCGCATCGGCGCGGCCGCGCTCCGCCTCGTAGTCATCCGCAAGGCGATGCAGCGTGACCGGCTCGAAGGGCGTCTGGGTCGGTGCCACGGACGCCTGCGCGGCGGGAGGCGGAGTCTGCGTGATGTCGGGGAACTCGCTGAGTCCGGTCAGCGGCTGCTTGCGCGTGGCCAGCCGGGCCTTGCGCTGATCGCGTTGCTCGGCAAGAAGCCCTTGAATGCGGCCCGACTGGAGCATCGCAACGATGCCGCCCGCGCGCTCGGAATCCTGCACCAGCGCCCACGCTCGATCGGCGAGCTGGGAGGTGAGCGACTCGACGTACCAGGATCCCCCGGCCGGGTCGATGACGCGTGCCAGGTGCGACTCCATCTGCAGAATCGTCTGCGTATTGCGTGCGACCCGACGCCCAAGCGACGAACCGCCCTCCTCGATCAGCACATCGTGCGGGAGGACGGTGATCGCGTCAGCGCCCCCCACCGCAGCGGCGAAGCACGCCACTGTCGAGCGGAGCGCATTGACCCAGGTGTCGTAGCGAGTGAGCATCGCCCGCGAGCCTTCGACATGCAGGTGCATAGCCCGCTGAGCCTCGGGCAGTCCGGCGGCCTCGGCGACTCGCGCCCAGAGCACTCGAGCGGCGCGCAGCTTGGCGATGGTCAGAAACTGATCGTCCGTGGCCGAGAGTCGGAACTCCAAGGTGGCCACCGCCTGCGGGAGGGAGACACCCTCGTTGACAAGAGCGCGCACGGTCCAGACGGCTGCCGCCATCGTCCAGGCGAGCTCCTGGGCCTCGCTCGCGCCAGCGTCGTGCCAGACCGTGCCATCGATCACGATGGCGCGCGCTGACGGAGCGGACTCCGCGATATCGACGACGACACCGGTCGCATCACTGAGCAGTGCGTCAAGATCGATGGCGCCGCCCGACGTGGCATAGGCGCCGATGGGATCCAGGCCCAGAGTGCCGCGACGCACGGGCGCCGCAACGGCAGCCGCCTCCCACGCGTTCATGAGTCCGCGTGCGGCTGCGACCTGCGCCCGCGGGTCGGTCACCTGCAGGTGCACCGGGGCGAGGTCGAGCAGAACACCGCCGAGGGCGTCGGCGAAGAAGGTGTCAGCATCGTGATCGGTATCGGTGATCGTCACAAGAATTCCGGTGGTGCCTGACTCCAGCTCCGTGACCGCCGACGAGCCGCGCACGGAAGGCCACACGCGCTGTCGGATCTCCCACGGAGTGGGAGCCGCATGCGTCGAGCGGAGGAAGGGGGCCTGGCCCGGCTCGGGCAGGCTCGCCGGTGCGTCGTCCGCCGTGTAGAGCGGCTGGATCTCGATGCCGTCATCGGTGCGGGAGACGAGTCGGGAGTCGAAGGCCTTGATGAAATCCTCGTCCGTGGCATCGGGCTTGCCCTTGAGCAGGACCCGACGCACCTCATCGAGCCACTGGTCGCGCGAGACCGGGGGGAAGTCGCCAGCGAGGGTGTCGGTCACCTGTGGTCCTCCGGTGGCAGGGGTGAATCGCGCGGTCCGTCCGCGGGCAGCAAGATACGTGGACACCCTATGAGATGCGCCTGGGGGAATAGGCGGCGAGTTGCGTACCTCACACGCCGTCACGACTCCCCCATACTGGAGTCGTGCTTGTGCGAGATGACCTCCCGTGGTCACTCATCATCCTGACCGGAGGCAGCGGGCGCCGCCTCGGTGGCGCCGAGAAGTCGCGGATCGAGATCGGCAGCAGCACCCTGCTGGAGCGGGCCATCACCCCCTGGCCGGAGACCACGGAACTCATCGTCTGCGGGCCCGAGGAGCCGACGTCACGACCGGTGATCTTCTGCCGCGAGGATCCCCCCGGAGGCGGACCGGCAGCGGGAATCGCCGCCGCTCTCGATCTGGTCAGTTCGGACCTCGTGGGCGTGCTGGCCGTCGACATGCCCTGGTCGGCTCCCGTCCTGCTCGCGACACGGCAGACGCTGATGGATCATCCCGAGAGCAACCTCGTCGTGCCGATCGGTTCCGACGGGCGCCACCAACTCCTGTGCTCCTTGTGGCGAACGGCGGATCTGCGCACGATCGTGGAGTCCCTGGGCAACCTTCACGGCCGTCCGGTTCGGGACCTCGTCGAGCGGGCGAGCATGGTGACGATGCCGGTGGACCCTTCCGACAGCCCACTCCTTGACGACATTGACACTCCTGGCGACGTGACCCGGGCGCGCCTGCGGAACGACGAGGATGGGGCCCACCCAACCGACGCACAGACGAGCAACTGACCCCGTGAACCGCCGAGCAATCTGAGAGGACCGCACATGGATGCCTGGATCGATGCCGTGAAAGCTGAACTCGGACTCGACGTCTCCGTCGACATCCCGGCCATTCTCGACGTGGCCAAGGTCGCCGCGCACAGCGTGGAGCGACCGGCCGCGCCCGTGACCACCTACCTGCTCGGGGTGGCGGCGGCCAGGGGAATGGACGTGTCCGACGCGACGCGCAGGATCGAGGCTCTCGCTGAAGGCTGGCCACAGGCGCCCGAGGCCTGACCATCCCGGACCCGTCGCGAGGCTGGGTTTCCACCACTGCCGACGTAGAGTGAAGGAATGCGCCGCCTACCGCTGGTCCTCGCCCTGACCGGAGCCCTCGCCCTCAGCGCGTGCAGCGGGTCCGATCCCGACGGGCAGTCCTCGTCGTCGGCTGGCTCGTCGTCCGCTGCCTCACCAAGCGCCTCTCCGAGCACCTCGGCGAGCGAGTCGGTGATCGAGCCGACCGAGGAGCCCACGCCGTCCACAAGTCCCACCACCCCCGCCAGGGCGATCACCATCCCGGCCGCGATCTCCGGTCTGCATGTGGCCGGCGTGCAGGACGGCGCGTGGCCGGACGCCAATGTGCCCTTCGGCTCGCTGCGCCTGTGGGATAGCGGCACCTCGTGGTCGCAGATCGAGACCACCCCCGGCACGTACTCGTGGGCGCAGTTGGACGAGGCAGTCGAGACCGCGCAAGACAACGGCGTCGACGACATCCTCCTTGTTCTCGGATCCACGCCAGCATGGAACGCCAAGCGCGTGACCGCCGGTGACTATCCGGCCCCGGGTGCGGCTTCAGCACCGAAGGACATGGGTGCGTGGGACGACTTCGTGCGAGCGGTCGCCACGCGATACGAGGGACGCATCAGTTCGTACCAGATCTGGAACGAGGCCAGCCTCACCATGTTCTGGGACGGATCGCCGAAGCAGATGGCCGAGCTCACCAAGCGCGCCTACGACATCATCAGGTCGGTCGATCCCGCAGCCACCGTGGTGGCCGCCAGCACCACCGTGCGCCTGCCCGGAGCGTTCGACCGCTTCTTCACGCGCTACCTCGAGGCACTGCGCGAGGAGGGGTGGCCGATTGATGTCTTCGCCGCGCATCTATATCCCAGCAGTCGCGGCGTGACGAATGATCGCGCAGCATTCATTTCCCAGGTGTCCGACGCACTTGCCACCGCCGGCGCCCCCGCCCTGCCCGTCTGGGACACCGAGCTCAACTACGGCCTCGCCGGTCCGGGAGCAGGCAATCCCAAGCAGAAGATCGTCGGATCACGCGCCCGCGACTGGGTGGTCGAGACGACGGTCGATTCGCTCTACCTCGGCATCTCGCGCACCTACTGGTACATCTGGACGCCCGAGCCGTATCCGCTGCTCGGGATGCAGCTCACCGACACCTCGGGCGCGGTCAAGGGCCTGCGCATCGTCGATCAGTGGCTGGTCGGCGGTGATCTGGGCACCTGCACGGACGACGGCAGCGTGGCCACCTGCGAGGTGCTGAAGAACGGCGTGCCGTCCGTCATCGCCTGGTCCCTCGACGGACCCGCCGCGCTCGTCGCACCCGAGGGCTTCACGGAGATCTGCCGGACGAACAACACGTGCGTCCCCGTCGAGGGCGTGATCGAGCTCACCGGCACGCCGGTTCGTCTCCTGCCATGAGGGGTCGGTTGCAGCGCTTCCTCGCGAGCGCCGTCGCCCTCGGCCTGCTGATTCCCCTTGCAGGTCAGGCGCAGGCCGCGGAGAACCCGCGGGCCAAGCCGTCCTGGTCGATGGTCCCGCAGGCCAAGGACACCGACAACGACGGCGTCATCGACGGAGACGGCGGGGTTCCGGTCTCCGGAGCCCTGACACGCGAACCCGCCACGCGCTACAAGGGCGCCGGCAATCGGATCGCCCAGCCCAACGAACGGCTGATCAGCGGAGCACTGTCGTGGTACCTCTCGCCCAAGGGATACCCCGTGGCGCTCGATGCCTGTTCTTCCACCGGAGACGAGTTTCGCTGGAAGATCACGCGCGACGGCCGCACGGTCCGCACGACGAAGTGGCGCTCCCTCACGCCGCGCGCCTGCAGCCAGGAGCTCGTCCTGCCCGAGGCCGTCTACTCCATGACTCTTGAGGTGCGCGCGGGGAGTCGGACGGCTCGAAAGACCGTGAATGCTCGCGTGCGCAACATCCTCATCGTCGCCTTGGGCGACTCCTACGCATCAGGTGAGGGCAACCCGCGCAACGTCGATGCATGGCTGTCGGAGGGTGCTCCGTTCCGTCCGTACTGGGATGACTCGTCGTGCAACCGCAGCGTGCTCGGCGCCCCATCCCAGGCAGCCCTCGCTCTGGAGCAGGAGTCGGCGAAGACGTCCGTGACCCTCGTCAACGTCACGTGCACCGGGGCGACCGTGAACAGCGGAATCCTCGGCGCTCAGCGCAGCCAGGGCCAGGACTCCTCTCAGATCGAGCAGGCCGCGGCACTCCTGAAGGGCCAAGCAGCGGATCTCGTCCTGCTGTCCATCGGCGGCAATGACGTCGGCTTCACCTCGATTCTCCAGACGTGCGCCCTGACGAACAACTGTCCGCTGTCCCGGCCGTCGTCGGGACCTCTGCGCAGCTCGCCAACGGTGCAGCAGGGGGTCCAGGCGCAGACGGCCGAGCTCGGATCGGACTTCGAGCGCATCGCCGCGTGTCTCGGGGCGGAGTCCTGCACTCTCAAGGACGGACGCCCCGTGGCCGGTATTCCGCTGGCCAGGAACGCCCGAGTGATGCCCACCCTCTACCCGGATATCACCCGTGCAGCCGACGGCCAGCCGTGCCGATACCTGACCATCACGCCAGCGGATTTCGCGTGGGCGCGTGACACCGTGCTGGTGCCCGAGCCCGTTCGTCCGTATCCCTACACCACCACGCAGGGACGAACGGTGGACCTTGCGATGGGAGCCGGCTCACTGAACCAGCAGATCGCAGCGACGTCACGGCTGCCGGGCTGGGCGCCTGTCGTGGGAACGTGGTCCAGCTCCGGCACGAGCCCGGAAGGGCACGGCGTCTGCGCCGGATCCTCTGCCTGGGTGTTCGGGTTGACGACCCTCAGCGGGTTCTCGAATGCCTCGTTCCATCCCAACCCGACGGGCCAGAAGGTGATGGCCCGGGCCATCGCTCAGGCCGCCTCCGCCCGGTGATACTGTTTCCCCCTCGCGCCGCTAGCTCAACTGGCAGAGCAGCTGACTCTTAATCAGCGGGTTGGGGGTTCAAGTCCCTCGCGGCGTACCAGGCACTTTTCGCGTTGCTTCATCCGCGCGAGCAACCTGCGAAATTCGTCATCTGGTTGGGCGCAGACGCCCAATGTCGGTTAGCGTCCAGTGTCATCATCTGCCCGCCCAGCATTCGGGAGTTCCACGTGTCAGACATCCGCGTCGGCCTGCTCGCCTACGGGGCCATCGGCCATGAGCACAACCAGGCCGTGCAGGCCACTCCCGGTCTCACGCTGACCGCTGTGTGCGACGCCAATCCTGAGCGCATCGAGGCGGCCCGCGAGCTCGCGCCCGACGTCGAGGGCTTCACGGATGCCGAGGCCATGCTGGACTCCGGACTCGTCGACCTCGTGATCGTCTCCACTCCCCCCGACAGCCACCACGACTGGGCGATGAAGGCCCTCTCCCGAGGCACCCATGTCGTGCTCGAGAAGCCCATGGCCCTCACCGCCGAGGAATGCGATGCGGCTCTCGCCTTCGCCGCGGACAAGGGACTGACCCTCGTCGTCTACCAGAACCGTCGATTCGACCCCGACTTCGTGACGATGCGCCGACTCATCAACGACGGAGCCGTCGGCGAGGTGTTCCAGTACGACAGCTTCGTCGGTGGCTACTCACGTCCCTGCGACTACTGGCACTCCGATGCTGCTGTCTCCGGAGGCGCCATCTTCGACTGGGGATCGCACTACCTCGACCAGGTGCTCAACCTGTTCACCTCTCCCATCGCCCATGTCTCCGGGATGAACCACAAGCGCAAGTGGACCCATGTCACGAACGCCGACCACGCGGAAGTGGTCGTCACGTTCGAGGATGGAACGCAGGCCACCTTCGTGCACTCGGACCTCGCGGCGGCCCGCAAGCCGAAGTTCTACGTGCTCGGCACCGAGGGAGCCCTCGTGGCGGAGTGGGACGCTGCCGCCGAGCCCGCGGTCGCGGATCTGCCCGCCCGGGTATTCCTCTACGACGCCACCGGTGCCGCGCAGGAGATCCCGCTCGATGACGTCACGCCCTTCACCTTCCATGAGGAGCTGGCGCGTCACCTGATCGATGGTGCGGCCATGCAGGTCTCCCCCGTCCAGTCCCGCAATGTCGTCGCAGTGATGGAGGCCGCTGAGGCCTCCGCACTCGACCTCGGCCGACCGGTCGTTCCCCATCTCGTGACATGACAGTCCGCTGGGGCGTGCTCGGCGCCGGTTGGATCGTGCAGACGGCCACCGCGCAGGCGCTGCGAGGCGCGCCCAACGCCCACCTGGCCGCTGTGGCCTCGCGCGATACAGAGAGGGCGCGAGCCCTCCAGCCCGAACGCGTGCATGCGTCGTACTCGAACCTCATCGAGGACGACGACATCGACGCGGTCTACATCGCTCTCGCCAACGATCAGCACGGCCCGTGGATTCACGAGGCGATCTCAGCCGGCAAGCACGTGCTGTGCGAGAAGCCACTGACGATGGACCCCGCCACCACTCGGGAGCTGTTTCGGGCCGCTGACGACGCTGGCGTCCTCCTGGTGGAAGCGGCCTGGTCCATGTGGCACCCGCGGATGCGACGGATCGTCGAACTGGTCACAAGCGGTCTCGTCGGTGATGTGGAGGAATTCCTCGGCACGTTCACCTTCGAGGGGGTGCCCGATGGCAACTACCGACTCGACCCTGCGCGAGGAGGCGGGGCCCTCCTCGACATCGGTGTCTATCCGCTGCATGCCCTCGTCGGGTGCCTGCCCGACCTCATCGACCCGCACATCGACGTCGAGCGCACCCTCGGCGGTCTGGGCGTCGATCTGACGACCAGGGCGCGCATGACCTTCGATCAGGGCACCCGGGCGTCCGTGGTCGCCTCCTTCGCCATGCCCGAGTCGCAGCGGCTCCTGATTCGCGGGAGCGAGGCGAGGATCCAGGTGCCGGATGAGCAGGCCTTCACCTCATGGCAGATCCCGACCTCGCTCCTCGTCGGCGATCACGAGGAGTCCTTCCCGGCAACGGACGCCTACCGCGACATGTTCGGTGCCGTCTCGTCACGCATCCTCGGCGGCTCCGACTGGGTGCTCTCCCCCGAGGCGTCGGTGCGTGTGGCGGATCTGGTCGAGTCCCTGCGCTAGCCGCCTGTCGGATTCCGACGTAGCCTGAATGAGTGAAGCACCTTCGCACCCTCCTCCCCGCCCTCCTGGCTCCGGTCCTGCTTGCCACGACAGTCGTCACGACGGCGCCCGCTGCCAGCGCGGTGACCGATCCGACGATCCCCGGAGCTATCGCACGCACGCAGACGGGTGGGGACCTGAGGGCCAGCCGAGCCATCTCGTCCACTGCCGACTACACCCGGCACCGCATCACCTATCGCAGCGGCGACCTGACGATCAGCGGCATCATGACGCGACCGAAGGGCAAGGGCCCCTTCCCCGTCGTCGTCCTCGCCCACGGATACATCGATCCGCAGGTGTACTGGAGCGGTCAGGGATTTCGACGTGAGCAGGACTGGCTCGGTCGCAACGGCTACGTCGCGATCCACGTCGACTACCGCAACCACGCGCGCTCAGACAAGGATCCGGACGCCGACCTCAATATGAGAATCGGCTACGCGGAGGACGTCATCAATGCCGGCCTGGCCGTGCGCAACTCACGGGTCTCCTACATCGACCCCGACCGCGTCGCGGTGCTCGGGCGCTCGATGGGCGGCGGAGTCGTCTATCAGGCGCTGTCCATCGCGCCCGGCGTGTTCGACGCCGCCATCACCTACGCGTCGGTGAGCAGTGATCCAGCCGACAACTTCAACCGGTGGCAACGCCAGCGCTACGACATCGGCAATCGGATTCTGAAGGCCTACGGTGAGCCCAAGTCGAATCCCGAGCTCTGGTCGAAGATGTCGTCGCGCAACTACTTCGACCGGATCACCGAACCCATCCTCGCGTTCCACGGAACGTCAGACGGCACCTGCGACATCGCCTGGGCCCGCGCCACGCAGAAGGCACTGGATGCGGCGGACGTGGACGCCAGGCTCGTCGAGTACAAGGGCGCAGATCACTACTTCTACGGCCCGTGGAACGACTCCATTCGTCAGGTAAGCGCCTTCTTGAACAAGCACCTGCGCTGACGGTCAGCCGCCAGCGACCGCCGGGATGATCGACACGCTCGTGCCGTCAGGCGTGGGCGTCTGCAGGTCCTCGAGGAACCGCACATCGTCGTCATTGACGTAGACGTTGACGAACCTGCGCAGCTTGCCGTCCTCATCGAGGACGCGGGCACCGATGCCCGGGAACTGCGCATCCAGATCGGCGATGGCGTCGGCGAGCGTCGCGCCGGCAACGGTCACCTCGGCGCTTCCACCGGTGTAGGTGCGAAGGATGGTCGGAACCTTGACGGCGATGCTCATGCGTTGTCTCCTGTGTAGTTGGCTTCGAAGTCGTCGTAGGACGGGCTGATGGTGAATGTCGGCTGTGACGTGGGCGCGACGGCATCGAGGGTCTTCAGCCCGTCACCGGTGTTGAGCAGGACGACCTCGGCCGACGGATCGATGAGGCCCTCCTTGAGCAGCTTGCGATACGTGGCCACCACGACGCCTCCCGCGGTCTCCGCGAAGATGCCCTCGGTCCTGGCCAGCAGTTCGATGCCCTCGACGACCTCCTGGTCGCTGACATCGGCGATGGCGCCGCCCGTGCGCCGCACAGAGTCGAGCGCGTACGGACCGTCGGCGGGGTTGCCGATGGCCAGGGACTTCGCGATGGTGTCCGGCTTGACCGGCCGGATGATGTCGCGCCCCTCGCGGAATGCCTCGGACACCGGTGAGCAGCCCGTCGCCTGAGCCCCGAACGCCTGGTAGGCACGATCCTCGACCAGACCCTGCCGGACAAACTCCTTGAAGGCCTTGTCGACCTTCGTCAGCAGGGAGCCGGACGCCACGGGCGATACGTAGGCATCCGGAAGTCGCCAGCCCAGCTGCTCGGCGATCTCGAACCCGACCGTCTTGCTGCCCTCTGCGTAGTACGGGCGGAGGTTGACGTTGACGAATCCCCAGTTCCGATTGGCAGCGATCTCCGAGCACAGGCGATTGACATCGTCGTAGTTTCCGTCGATCGCGACAAGCGTGCCGCCGTAGACGGCCGTGGTCACGATCTTGCCGGCCTCGAGGTTCGACGGAACGAACACCACCGACTTCAGGCCCGCTCGTGCAGCGGCGGCCGCAACAGCATTCGCTAGGTTGCCGGTCGAGGCGCAGGCGATGGTGTCGTAGCCGAGTCGACGGGCGTTCTCCAGCGCGACGGCGACGACGCGATCCTTGAACGAGTGGGTCGGGTTGCCCGAGTCATCCTTCACCCAGACTGCGCGAGCACCCAGTGCCGCTGCCAGGTTGTCGGCGCGCACCAGCTTGGTGAAGCCGGGCTGAAGGCCCGGACGTGACCCCGCGCCCGCAGTGACCGGCAGCAGTGCCTCATAGCGCCACATCGACGGCGGACCGGACTCGATCTCGTCGCGGGTCACCAGCGAGGGCTCGTAGGACACCTCGAGGGGGCCGAAGCACTCCATGCAGGCATAGCTCGCATCGAGCGGATAGTCGGCGCCGCACTCCCGGCAGGCGAGCGCACGGGCAGCACCGAGCGCGGCAGCGGTCTGGGTGGGGACTTGAGCAGTCATGACGAGGCCTCTCTTCTCATCTGCCCTGGTTGTCAGGTCGGAATTGGCACCGAACTTCGAGTGGCCTCGTGGACGAGATCGTTCGAAGAGGTTGCCGGGGCTTCAACGGGCCGTATCCCTCTGCCCCTCTGGATGAGGTATTCAGTTGTGGACGAATCAAAGCACACGGGGTGCCGATCGGGTCAAGCCGGGTTCGTCTGCCAAGGCTCTCGCCGGGTGTCCTACAGGTACAGGCCGGTGCCGTCGGTGCTGTGCCGGGAGGCCGCCACCGCGTGCACGTCCCGCTCGCGAAGGAGCACGTAGTTGATGCCCTGAAGCTCGACGAGACCTCGGTCCTCCGGCTCGAAGAGGACGTGGTCGCCGGTCTCGAGACTGCGGACGTTGGGGCCGGTGGCCACCACCTTGGCCCAGGTCAGGCGCCGACCCATCTGCGCCGTCGCGGGGATGACGATGCCGCCACTGCTGCGTCGCTCGCGGCCGCCGTCGTCCTCGCGCACGAGAACTCGATCGTGCAGAAGCTTGATCGGGACGGAGCCGTCGGCACTCGGAGTGATGTCGGGCACCACGCTGGAGGTCGTCACCGCGTACTACTTGCGGCGGCGGAAGGTGATCGCCAGCACCCCGGCGACGACGACTGCTGCGATCGCGACCCGCTCGGGCCTGATGCCACCGAACTCATCGGTGAAGACACCGAGGACGGCACGTCCACCTCGCTTGACGAAGGCCGCGGGCGTGGTCTCGGATCGCAGCTGCGCCAAGGATGCGACGAGCTCCTCGCGCGCCGCGACGACCTCGGCCTGCAGGTCGACGAGGGACGGGGTGCCCGAAGGTGCGGCTGGCGTGACGTCACTCATGAGGCATCAGCCTACGCGACCTGCCCGTGGCACACTCGACCCATGACTCTTTCGGTCGGCGACAAGGCCCCTGCCTTCACCCTGCTCGACGACTCAGGTTCGTCCGTGTCGTTGTCGGACTTCCGCGGTCAGACGGTGATCCTCTACGCGTACCCGGCAGCCATGACCCCCGGATGCACCAAGCAGGCCTGCGACTTTCGCGACAACCTGTCCGTCCTCCAGAGGGCCGGGTACGCGGTACTCGGGATCTCCCCCGACAAGCCCGAGAAGCTCGCGAAGTTCCGCGAGCACGACGGGCTCACCTTTCCGCTGCTGTCGGATCCGGACAAGGCGGTCCTGACGAAGTACGGCGCGTTCGGCGAGAAGAAGCTCTACGGCAAGGTCGTCACCGGGGTGATCCGGTCCACCTTCGTCATCTCCCCCACGGGGGTCATCGAGCACGTGTTCTCCAACGTGCGGGCCACCGGCCACGTCGCCAAGCTGATGCGCGACCTCGACATCTCGGCCTGACCACCGAAACCTGCAGCTACCGTCGCAAGATCGGCTGGTTGCGACCGCAACTACAGGTTTCGACGAGGATTAGACTGCTGCCCACGCGGAAGTGGTGGAATTGGCAGACACGTCAGGTTTAGGTCCTGGTGCCTTCGGGTGTGCGGGTTCAAGTCCCGCCTTCCGCACCGACAGGTGCCTGGCCGTCAGGCAGGGCTGGCTAGATCGTGGTCGTCAGGTATACGCGCTTCTTCGCTCGCACCTTGCCCTTGGCATCGATCACCTTGACCTTGACCCCGCACACGCCAGACGAGATCGCGATCACCTTGCCCGCCTTGACGCGGCACACCGATCGGTACATCTTCGGGACGGTGATTCGCACTGACGACCCGCGCTTGATCTTGGTGCCGAACCCGGCGAGCTTGACCAGGTAGGCGGGCTTGACCGTGCGCCCGGTCGCAAGCTTCGGGTAGACGACGGGCGCGGCAGCGGGAGCGGCCGGAGCAGCCGGGGTGGACGTTGTCGTCGCCGCAGGTGTCGTCGTCGTCTGCACCACCGTCTCGGTGGTCGCGGCCGGAGCACCGGAGGATCCCGAGGATCCGCCCGAGGCTGGCGTCGGGGGTCGAAGGCTGAACACCGGAGCGGAGTAGCCGAAGGGATCGAGGAAGGCCACGAGGCCACCGGAGGTGCCGCAGGTGCCCGTGGAGAACGAGGTGGCGATCTCCGAACCGTCTCGCGTGCCCACCCAGTCCGACGCTGCAGTGGCGGCCGTCGTGCTGAACGATCCCGACAGGAAGGCATCGGGCACGCATACGTAGTAGAAGCCGTCGGAGCTGCGAGATGCATCACTGGCGTTGTAGGAGGGTCCTGCGACGGCGAACTGGAAGCTGGTGCCGGCCATGGTCTCCGCACCGAAGTCCATCCCCTGCGCGTTGGTGGACACCAGACCGCCGGCGATAGTGGCCATGACCGGATCGTCGATGGCAGCGAGAGTCACCCCGGCCGGAACGCTCGTGAACACCATGTAGTTCGCGCTCACCGAACTCGTCATCCCCTCGCCGCAGCCGGTGGTCGACACGGTGCTCCCGCTCCATGACAGCTGGCAGTCGGCGTACCAGGAGGAGCGACTCACGGCCGCCGATGTGGCGCGGGCCTGCCCGGCGATCGAGACGATGTCGCGATCGGACACCGTGGAGATGTCCCAGCGGTTCGTTGGCGAACTTGAAGAGGTGGTTCGCGGGTCGACGAGAAGTTCGGTCTGCCCGCTCCCCTGATTGAAGCGGAGCTGGGAGAAGTCGATACCGCCGATTGTTCCCGACGTCGGCAGACTGATCGACACCTTCACTATGGAGTTGGCGGGTATGGCGAAGCCGCCAGTCTGCGCAGCTGTGAAGCCCAAGTTCACATCGATGATCCCCTGACCCGTAGCCGAGAGCAGGCTGGCGACCGCCGAGAACTGTGAGGTGGTGCCCACGCGCGTCGTGCCATCGGCAGCGAAGATGCCCGTGGCAGCCGTGTCGATGCACGGATCGGCGGTGGCCGACGGGCTCGAGCACGCGGACAGAAGCACATCTGAGGTGCTGTCCCATGGCTTGCTCACCACGTGGGTGAAGATCGCCGTGTCGCCTGTGGTGTCGTCGAGGACCCCGTCGCCACCGGCATCGACAACGATGCCGAGGGCGATGAAGTTCTCCGTTGAGCCGGAACTCCCCCCGTTTGTGGGGACGTAGATGTCGAAAGACACTGGACTTGCACTCGTGCCATTGACATATACGCCGGCGTTATTCCGGGCCGTACTCGGCGAGGCAGAGGCATCGCCGAGGGTGAGCACTCCAGTCGTGGCCGAGGTTCCGGTGGCCCCCGCGATATAGGGCGTCGTGCCATCACACAGTTCCTGCAGGCCCGAGGTGGCGCCGATTCTCTCCGTGTAGATGGTGACGTTGCCCGAGACGTTGGATGTGAGGGCGGCGCTGAGCGTCAGCGCAGTCGACGAGTCCACCGTGGATACGGTCGTACCTGCCGGAATCCCAGCCCCGTTCACCTGATCGCCCGCGGCAATGGCAGACGTGTCTGCGACCGTGAGTGTCGTCCCTGCGCTGGTACCGGTCGCACTGATCATCGTGCCCATGTCGTTGAACTGGGGGGTGGTTCCCACACGGGGGCCCACCTCAGCGTCCGCGAAGACCCACACGTAGTTCGTGCCGGAAGGGAGGTGGCCGACGGTCACCTGTGCACGCCGGTAGTAGGTCGTGCCGCTGCCGGAGCACGACACCGCCACGATGCCGCCGCGAGCCTCGAAGTTGACGAAGGAGCCGGCCTTGGCGGCATACATCTCGGTCAACTCTCCGGTACCGGGGCTGCTCCCACTCGACGGAGCAACAGCACCACCGAACACTCCGGAGCGGGAGCCGGACATATCCGTGACCGAGTCATCGATGCCCAGAGTGGTGCCATCCACGTCGATCGTGATGGCCGACGTCTTGCTCGGCGCCCACGCCGCCGTTGCGGGTGGGGCCAGGATCGCGCCGGCCGCCCCCACGGCCAGACAGGAGAGAACGGCAATGGCAGAGCGTGCACGCATGGGGAATACCTTCCGAGAATGGCCTTCGCTCAGGTTAAGCCCGGCAACGAGGCAAATTCCGTGAAGTCACATTTGAAATGGATTCAATTCGTGCTGAAGAGGTCGTCCTCGCTGACATCGGGGTCAGCGTCCGCGCGGGGCGACTTCGCCAGGTCGTTGGCAATCTGATGCACCCCACGAAGGAAGGCCTTGCGCGGGTCGAATCCGAAGATCGGCTTCTGGCGGTGCTGTTCCCACACCTGGGCGAGGCCGGCCGCCCCCATGCCGATCATGACGACGGAGTTGGTCACGCGCGGCATCGCGATGGCCACCATCGTGACCTTCGCCCGATTGAGGCGTCGGTAGTCCCGCCCTTTGGCCAAGGCATACATCACCGACAGCAGCACGGTGCCGACCCGCTCGCTCGCATCGAGAACGTTCTCGCCTATGCGCAGATTCTCCGGAACCGAATCAAAGGGCACGAACAAGTCCGGGTAGGCGACAAGCGCGGCCGTGGCACCGTTGGCGGTGTTGAAGGCGATGACGCTCTGGCACCACGCGTCCAGCGCTGCTCGCGGATCTCGGTGGGCCTCCACAGCACCGATCACCGAGTCGATGTGTGCGGCGAACATGGCGTTGGCGGCCTCAGCGAGGAGCCCCTGCTTGCTGCCGAAGTAGTAGTTGATCTGGGACTGGTGGAACCAGCCTCGACTGGCCAACTCCTTGACCTCGAATCCCGCTGGCCCGGACTCCAGCAGGTACTCCTGAGCCAGCGCGAGGATCTGCTCGCGTGTCGAAGGTGCAGCTTCACTCATGACTCACCTCGCAGGAGATCCCGTGGCTGCTCCCCCGATAACGTCTGACGTGGTGGCCAGCAGATCACCCAGCACCGGCGCAAGGGCGCGCATGGCCTGACCGCGGTGGCTGATGGCGTCCTTCTCCTCGGCGCTCATCTGGGCGGTGGTGATTGACATCCCGTGCGGCTGGAAGATCGGGTCGTAGCCGAAGCCGTTCTCGCCATGACGTTCGCGCAGGAGGACACCCTCCACACTGCCCTCGACGACGCGCTCGGTGCCGTCGGGCAGGGCCACCGCGGCCGCACAATGGAAGGCCGCGGTTCGCCGCCGGTCTGGCACATCCTCGATCTGCGCGAGCACGAGATCGAGGTTCGCGTCATCGTCGCCATGGCCGCCAGCCCATCGCGCGCTGAGGACACCCGGCATGCCGTTCAACGCATCGACGCACAGTCCCGAGTCATCCGAGACAGCCGGGAGTCCCGTGGCGGTCGCAATCGCTCGGGCCTTGAGCAGTGCATTGCCCGCGAACGTCGACTCGGTCTCCGCCACCTCCGGCGCGTCCGGAAACTCGTCCAGGCTCAGGATGCGGATGCCCAGACCCTCAGCATCGAGAATCCGCTGAAGCTCGTCGAGCTTCTTGCGGTTCCTGGTCGCGAGGACGACGTCGTGTGGCATGTCAGCCCCGCAGCGGCTGGGCCAGCGCGGCGGCCTGCAGTCCAGCCAAGGTGGTGCAGCCATCGCCGGCAAGTGCGAGCAACTGATCCAGCAGTGCGCGGTCGAAGGGCTCCTGCTCCGCGGTGCCCTGAACCTCGATGAACCGGCCGTCTCCCGTCATGACCACATTCATGTCGGTGTCCGCGTTGACGTCGTCGTCGTAATGGAGATCGAGTCGCGGCTCGCCTTCCACG
>JAIOXK010000030.1 GCA_021741645.1 Candidatus Nanopelagicales bacterium | reverse complement strand
CGGTGCTGCCAGACGTGGCTCGTCACCGGTTGAGCCCCGCCCAGCGCCCCCATCGCTGGTACGTCCTGGACAGTCTGCCCACGACTGCGTCGGGAAAGCCGGACTCCGAACTGCTGCGCGAGGTGCTGGCGGTGACGCCCGCGGCCCGGGTGGCACGATGACCACGTGACCTCCGATCCGCGGCCTGTCGTCGTCGCCGCGGTGCGCTCGCCGATCGGCACGTCGGGCGGACGCATGAGGGACCTCACGGTCGAGGCGGTGGGCGCCCCCGTCGTCGCGTCCGCTGCGATGGCGGCTGCGGACGAACCCGTCGACCACCTGATCCTCGGCAACTGCATGGGTCCGGGCGGCAATGTGGCTCGCGTCGTGGGACTTGCCGCGGGCCTTCCCGAATCGGTCTCAGCCGTAACCGTGGACCAGCAGTGCTCGAGTGGACTGGCCGCAGTGGCCATGGCCGCCGACCTCGTCAGCGCGCGTGGCGGGTGGGTGATCGCCGGGGGAGCGGAGTCCGCATCGACCGCTCCGGTGCGCCACTGGCGTGCGTCCGATGGCACTGCCGGAAAGGCCTATGAGCGCGCCCCGTTCACCCCTTCAGGCTGGCCCGACCCAGACATGGGCGTCGCGGCAGACCGGCTGGCGCGCGAACGCGGGATCGATCGCGCCCGTCAGGACGCCTATGCCGCTCGCTCACATGCGCGAGCAGCCCAGAGCCAGGCCGAGGGCCTGTTCGTCGACGAGATCGTGGCCGTGCCAGGCCTGGAGCAGGACGAGCGTCCACGCTCGGGCCTGTCGGTGGAGCGCTTGGCGCGCTTTCCCTCCGCCTTCAGTGCGGACGGCACGGTGACAGCCGGCAACTCCTGCGGCGTCAACGACGGTGCGGCGGCAGTGGCGATGATGCATGGCGATGAGCACGCGCGGCGGGGTGGGCTAGGCCTGCGGCTCCTGGGCTGGGCCACGTGCGGTGTGGATCCGCAGCTGCCCGGGCTGGGCGTGGTTCCCGCAACTCATGCGGCCCTGCGAACAGCGGGGCTGGACTGGGCGGACATGGACGTCATCGAGTTCAACGAGGCCTTCGCCTGCCAGATGCTCGCCGCCGCCGACGAACTCCCCATCAGCGAACGGCGGATCTGCGCACAGGGTGGGGCGCTCGCACTCGGGCATCCGTGGGGGGCATCGGGGGCCGTGCTCATGGTCCGGCTGTTCTCGCAGCTGGTTCGGCAGGAGCGGGGGCGCTACGGGATCGCCGCGATCGCCGGTGGCGGCGGTCAAGGCGCGGCAGTGGTGGTCGAGCGATGCCAGTAGTCGAGCTCACGGGTGTCAGCCATCAGTTCGGCGAGGGGTCTGCGCGACGCACGGTGCTGGCGGATGTGAACGTGCGTTTCTCCGAGTCGCGGGTCGGTGTCGTCGGTGCCAACGGTTCGGGCAAGAGCACGTTCGCACGTCTGCTCAATGGGCTGATCATCCCGACTCAGGGCGACGTCGCCGTGGACGGACTCTCGACGGCGCGACATGGTCGGGAGATTCGGCGCCGCGTCGGCTTCTGCTTCACCGACCCTGACGCCCAGATCGTCATGCCGACGGTCGGTGAGGATGTCGCCTTCAGTCTCCGATCGAGCGATCTGAGCAAGGAGCAGGTGGCCGAGCGTGTTGCGCAGGTGCTGGGGCAGTTCGGACTGGCTGATCTGGCCGATCGCCCGTCCCATCTGCTCTCCGGTGGGCAGAAGCAACTGCTGGCCCTTGCCGCAGTGCTGGTGAGCGAGCCCAACCTTGTTGTCATGGATGAGCCGACGACCCTGCTGGACATGCGCAACAGCCGGATGATCGGTGAGTACGTCAGCGGCCTCGACACACAGGTGGTGCTGGTCACTCATCACCTTGAACTGCTGGAGTCCTTCGATCGGGTGCTGGTGTTCGACGAGGCCCGCCTGGTCTGCGACGACACACCGGCAGCGGCCGTTGAGCACTACCGGCGGTTGATGGGATGAACGATCTCGGACTCTTCGTCCCAGGGTCGTCCCCCGTGCACCGGCTGCCCGCGGGCGTGAAGCTCGGGGCCCTTGTCGCGTTGGGTGTCGCATCGATTCTGCTCGAAGGCGTCGTGGCCATCGTCGTCGGCCTCATCGTGATGCTCGGTCTGTTCGGGCTGGCGGGGTTCACGCCGCTGTTGGCCTGGCGGCAGGTGAAGCCGCTGCGCTGGATCCTGCTGTTCATCGCCGTGTTCCAGTGGTGGGCGCGCGGGTGGGAGGCAGCCGTCGACGTCGTGGGCGTCATCGTGCTGCTCGTTCTGGCGGCCAGCCTGGTCACGCTCACGACACGAACGAGCGCGCTTGTCGACGTCATCGTCGTGGTTCTTCGACCATTGCGCTTCCTCGGAGTGAAGCCCGAGCGTGTCGGCCTGCTGATCGCGTTGGGCATCCGCGCGGTACCGATTGCCGTCGGCTTCTCTGCGGAGGTTCGAGATGCCCAGCGCGCTCGCGGGCTTGGACCCAGCCCGCGAGCATACGCCGCGCCCCTGATCGTCAAGTCGTTGCGGCATGCAGATGCGGTCGGGGAAGCTTTGGTGGCGCGCGGGATGGAGTGAGCTGACTCGCGACGACCGGTCGACGGCGTGCGTACGCCACACTTGACCCATGAGCCCTGCAATCGAGGTCGACTCCCTGCACAAGGCCTATGGCGACGTCGTTGCCGTCGATGAGGTGTCCTTCACTGTTGAGCATGGTGAATGCCTGGCCCTGCTGGGGCCGAATGGTGCCGGCAAGACGACGACGACCGAGATCCTCGAGGGCTACCGAAAGGCGGACAGCGGCAGCGCACGCGTCCTCGGGGTCGATCCAGCCAAAGGCGACCTCACGTGGAAGGCGCGTCTGGGCATTGTTCTGCAGGCAGATCGCGACCTCGGCGACCTGACCGTTCGTGAGACGGTGTCTCACTTCGCCGACTACTTTCCTGACTCTCGTGACCCGGACGAGGTCATCGCAGCCGTGGGTCTCACGGAGAAGGCGAAGGCACGCAACGGCAAGCTCTCCGGGGGTCAACGACGCCGACTCGACGTGGCACTCGGCATCCTCGGTCGACCCGAGGTTCTCTTCCTGGACGAGCCGACTACCGGTTTCGATCCGGCAGCGCGCCGTGACTTCTGGACGCTGATCGAGCAGCTCAAGGCAGAGGGGACCACGATCCTCCTCACGACCCACTACCTCGAGGAGGCCGAACGGCTGGCTGATCGGGTGGCCGTCATCGCCCGGGGCCGGATCGTTGCGTGCGATGCACCGGGTCGGATTGGCAATCGCGCCGACGCCCAGGCCATCGTCAGCTGGCGAGAGGGTGACATCGACCTCACCGAAGCGACGAGCGAACCCACGGAGTTCGTCAGAGCCCTGGCCGAGAGGTTCGCCGGAGAGATTCCTGCCCTCCAGGTGCACCGACCGACCCTCGAGGAGATCTACCTCTCCCTGCTGAAGATGGAGGAGGAGCGATGAATCGGGCGATCACCCTGGGCCGCAGGCGCATCGTGCTCGAACTGCGCCAGTTCTTCCGCGACCGGGAGAGCGCGCTGTTCAACTTCATGCTTCCGATGATCCTGCTGGTGATCTTCGGATCCGTATTCGCCAATCAGGAGATCGGTTTCGGTGACATCACGTTTGCGCAGTACTTCCTCGCAGGCATGATCGCCTCCGGAATCCTCTACACGTCGTTCCAGAACCTCGCCATTGCCATCCCCATGGAGCGCGATGACTCCACGCTGAAGAGGCTGGCGGGTCTTCCGATGCCGAAGGCGGCCTGCTTCATCGGCAAGGCGGGCATGGTCTTCGTGGCCTACGTCGCGCAGGTGATCATCCTGCTGATCGTCGGTGTGCTGTTCTTCGGCATCAACCTGCCGAGCACGGCCGACAGGTGGTTCACGTTTGCGTGGGTCAGCGTTCTCGGCTTGCTCTCGTGCACCCTGCTCGGGATCGCCTTCTCTGTTGTTCCACGCCAGGGCAAGGGCGCATCCGCCATCGTGGCCCCGATTGTCCTGGTGCTGCAGTTCACCTCGGGCGTGTTCTTCGTCTTCAACGACTTGCCGACGTGGATGCAGAACTTCGCGTCGATCTTCCCCTTGAAATGGCTCACGCAGACGATGCGATACGTGTTCCTTCCCGACGGAGCCGAGGTCATCGAGGTGGCAGGGGAGTGGCAGCTGGGCCTCAGCGCACTCGTCCTGACCGCGTGGACCATTGGCGGACTTGTGCTGGCACTTCTGGTCTTCCGCTGGGCTCCACGGGGAGAGCGCTGACGCGACGTACGTGGAGGCGGCCCGACGTGGCGGGAGGAGAGAGCCCCCGGTCAGGTTTGAACTGACGACCTACCGCTTACAAGGCGGTTGCTCTACCACTGAGCTACAGGGGCGTGGGCACCGACTTTACCCGCGAGTGGTGAGCCGTGGGGGCGCGGAGGGCGTGCAGGTGCCCGACCTCTCACCGTTAGCGGGGAAGGGGCAACGGTGATGTCGTTGGTTACGGGTGGAGACGTTGCCCTGCAGGCTCGCCTGCCCGGGCTCGACCACCTGCCACACGGCCTGCCTCTCCGGCTCCGTGAAGATGTCGTGGAGCACCGCATTCGTTGATCCGGCCTGCCGCCGGATAGCGGCAGGCCGGGCGGCATTCGCTAGGAGTCACCCGTCTTGGCCGTAGTGTCGTGTGAGCCCTCGAGGTAGTTGGTCATCTGTCCTTCGAGCACAGGGGTCGTCCCTCCGAAGGCGTGGACGTGGATGGGTGCCCGCGTGCCGGGTGCGCCCACGCTACGCATCACCAGGTGTCGTACGCCATCAGCATCGATCACGTGGAGCGCGGTCTCGTCAGGAGTGAGGGCAATGCGGGTTCTTGCCGGACTGGCCACGGCCGACCTGGTCGTGACGTTCGCCGAGGGTGATTCCGGCGCGGTCGACCCGCGAGGGACCTTGGGCTGCCTCGGCGATGGCAGACTTCGCCCATGACCGTCGTCGGCGTCACGACCTACCAGGAGACTGCGTCCTGGGGGGCGTGGCACATCGAGGCCGCCGTGCTTCCCCGCTGGTATGTCGACCTGTTCCAGCAGGCAGGTGCGCACGTGGCCCTGCTTCCGCCGGACCCGGATCCCCAGGTGGTCGATCGACTCGACGGGCTCGTCCTCGTGGGCGGTGCAGACGTCGATGCGCGCCTCTACGGTGACGCTCCGCATGCGACCGCCGATGTCCCGCGCGAGACGCGCGACGCTTCCGAACTGGCGCTCTACAGCCGCGCCCGCGAGCGCGACATGCCCGTCCTGGGCATCTGCCGCGGGCTGCAGATCATGGCGGTCGCCCATGGAGGCAGGCTGATCCAGAACCTCCCCGACGTCGACGGCACGCTCGTTCATCGCGAGCGGCCGGGCGAGTTCGTGGATCACGATGCTGTCTTCGCGCCAGGCACGCTCGGCGGTCGGATCTTCGGCACGGCACCCCTCACGGTCAACTCCTCGCATCACCAGGCGGTGGCCGAGGCGGGCAGCCTGACGGTCTGCGGCCATGCGGACGACGGCACTATCGAGGCGTGCGAGGACCCGGCCGCGGACTTCTGCCTTGGTGTGCAGTGGCATCCCGAGCACCCGGACCGCCGCAGCGTCGACCGGCCGCTGATCGCGGCCTTCGTTGACGCTGCGGAGCGGTTCGCCGCGCGTTCAGTGCAGTAGAGCGGTTCGCCGCCGGCAGCGCAGGAGAGCGGTTCGACTCGTCTACAGCGGAGTGACGTATGCCCCGGAGATGCCTCCGTCGACCAGGAAGTTCGACGCGGTGATGAACGAGGAGTCATCACTGGCGAGGAAGGCCACCGCGGCGGCGATCTCCTCGGCCTCGCCGAAGCGGCCCATCGGGATGTGAACCAGGCGGCGAGCCGCCCGCTCCTGATCCTTGGCGAAGAGCTCCATCAGCAGCGGGGTCGCGACGGGTCCAGGCGACAGGGCGTTGACCCGCACGCCGCTGCGGGCGAACTGCACGCCGAGCTCGCGCGACATGGCGAGCACGCCGCCCTTGGAGGTGGTGTAGCTGATCTGCGACGTTGCGGCTGCCATCGTCGCGACGAAGGAGGCGGTGTTGATGATGCTGCCCCGGCCCTGCTCCAGCATGTATGGCAGGACGGCCTTGCAGCACAGGTACACGCTGGTGAGGTTGACCTCCTGCACGCGGCGCCACGCGTCGATGCCGGTATCAAGGATCGAGTCGTCGTCGGGCGGCGAGATGCCGGCGTTGTGGAAGGAGATGTCGATCGAGCCGTACGTCTCCTGGGCCACCGCGAACATGCGATCGACATCGTCCGCGCTGGTGACGTCGACTTGGACGAAGGTGCCGTTCACCTCTGCTGCTGCCGCCTGCCCCGTCGTGGCGTCCATGTCGGCGACGACGACGTTGGCGCCCTCGTCGGCGAGGCGGCGCACGGATGCCAGCCCGATGCCGCTTGCCCCGCCGGTGATGACTGCCGTCCGGCCCTCGAGCCTGCGGCACTTGCCGTCAGCCATGATCTCTCCTTGATCCTCGGTGCTGGGTCAGTCCTCTGTGCTGATGAAGACGTTCTTGGTCTCGGTGAAGGCATCGAGGGCGTCGGGTCCGAGCTCACGGCCGAGGCCGGACTTCTTGAATCCACCGAAAGGCGTCCAGTAGCGGACGGACGAGTGCGAGTTCACCGACAGCGCACCGGTCTCGACTCCCCGGGCGACGCGCAGGGCACGGCCCACGTCACGCGTCCAGATCGAGCCGGAGAGTCCGTAGTCGCTGTCGTTGGCCAGGCGGATCGCGTCGGCCTCGTCCTCGAACGGGGTGACGACGACGACCGGGCCGAAGATCTCCTCCTGGAAGGTGCGGTCGGTCGGCGACACCGGAGCGAGGACGGTCGGAGGGAACCAGAAGCCGGGACCAGACGGGCAGGAGCCGCGGAAGGCGACCGGTGCATCGTCGGGAACGAAGCCGGCAACTGTGTCGTATTGGGCACGGGTGATGAGCGGCCCCATCTCCGACGTCTCGAGCCGGGGGTCCTCCACTCGGACGCCCTGCACCGCTGTCTCGAACAGCTCCATGAACCGGTCGAAGGCCGAGCGCTCGACGAGGATGCGGGAGCGTGCGCAGCAGTCCTGGCCGGCGTTGTCGAAGACGCCGTACGGGGCGGTCGCGGCCGCCTTCTCGAGATCGGAGTCCGCGAAGACGATGTTCGCCGACTTGCCGCCGAGCTCGAGCGTCACGCGCTTCACGTGCGCGGCCGCGCCGGCCATGATGCCCTGGCCCACCTCGGTGCTGCCCGTGAACACCACCTTGCGCACGAGCGGGTGGTCGATGAAGCGCTGCCCGACGACCGAGCCCTTGCCCGTGATCACGGTGAAGACGCCCTCGGGAATCCCTGCTTCGAGGGCGAGCTCACCCAAGCGCACAGCGGTGAGCGGGGTGACCTCGGCGGGCTTGAGCACGACGGTGCAGCCCGCGGCGAGCGCGGGGGCGAATCCCCAGCCGGCGATCGGCATGGGGAAGTTCCAGGGCACGATGATGCCGACTACGCCGATAGGCTCCTGGAACGTGACGTCGATGCCGCCGGCGACCGGGATCTGCCTGCCGAACAGCCGCTCCGGGGCTCCCGCGTAGTAGGCCAGCACGTTGGCGACGTTGTTGGCCTCCCAGCGCGCGTTGCCGATCGTGTGGCCGGCGTTGGCGACCTCGAGCTGGGCCAGCTCCTCGACGTGATCGCGAACAATGTCGCTGAACCTGCGGAGGAAGTTCGCGCGATCGCCGGGGGCGACGGCACGCCAGGCCGGCCAGACGGCGTGGGCGCGCGCGATCGCCTCGTCGGTCTCCTCCACCGAGGCGGCGGGAACGCTGGCGATGACCTGCTCGGTCGCCGGGTTGATGACGTCGGACACGGCCCCTCCTAGATCCTCTCGAAGCTGCGGTAGCGCTCCCAGTCGGTGACGGCCGCGCCGAACGCGGCGATCTCCACGCGCGCCATGTTGGCGTAGTGCGCCTGCACATCCTCTCCGAAGGTCTCCCGCACCCATGAGGAGCCCTGCCACAGGTCGAGCGCTGCGGACAGCGACGTCGGCACTCGCGGCGAGTCACTGACGTAGGCGTTGCCCACGAACTCCGGCTCCAGCTCCAAGCCCCTGTCGATGCCGTCTATGCCCGCGGCGATGATGCCGGCGACGGCCAGGTACGGATTGACGTCACCGCCGGGGATCCGGTTCTCCAGGCGGAGGGACGGGCCGTGCCCGACGAGGCGGAACCCAAGGGTGCGGTTGTCCCGGCCCCAGCGAATGGAGGTCGGGGCGAAGGAGCCCTCGACGTAGCGCTTGTAGGAGTTGATCTGCGGGGCGAACAGGAGGCTGAGCTCAAGGGCGTGGGCCAGCTGGCCCGCCACGAACGACTTCCCGAGCGCGGACATGCCGGTGGGATCGGAGTCGTCAGCCATCACGAGTGCACCGTCCGCACCTCGGAAGGACAGGTGGATGTGGCAGGAGTTGCCCTCCCGCTCGTTGTACTTCGCCATGAATGTCAGGGCCATGCCCTCCTGCGCGGCGATCTCCTTGGCGCCCGTCTTGTAGATGACGTGGTTGTCGCAGGTGCCGAGCGCCTCGCGGTACTTGAAGGCGATCTCGTGCTGCCCGAGGTTGCACTCGCCCTTCGCGCTCTCGACCGTCATGCCTGCGACGTACATCTCGTTGCGGATCCGGCGCAGGAGCGGCTCGACCCGGGCCGTGCCGAGCATGGAGTAGTCGACGTTGTACTGGTTGGCCGGCGTCAGGTCGCGGTAGCCCGAGGCCCAGGCCTCCTCGTAGGTGTCGCGGAAGACGATGAACTCGAGCTCAGTACCGGCCAGGGCGACCATGCCGGCGTCGGCGAGCCGCTCCGCCTGGCGGCGCAGGACCTGCCGCGGTGACGCCGTGACCGGCTCCCCGTCGATGGTCAGCAGGTCGCACAGCACTCCCACGGTGCCGTCCTCCCACGGCACGCGATGGAGTGTGGCGAAGTCAGGCGCCAGCACGAAGTCGGCGTACCCGGTGTCCCAGGACGACATCGCGTAACCGGAGACGGTGTTCATGTCGATGTCGACGGCGAGCAGGTAGTTGCACCCCTCGGTGCCGTGGTGCACGACCTCGTCGAGGAAGAACGGCGCATGGATTCGCTTGCCCTGCAGCCGGCCCTGCATGTCGGTGAAGGACACCGCGACGGTGTCGATGGTCCCGTCCGCGACAGCGGTGCGGAGGTTGTCGAGGGTGAGTGGTTGAGCGGAATGCACTAGAGCCTCCATGGCGTCGAAAGAGTCGACGGGGAGAGGTGCCGATCCGGCGCCCCTCCCCGTCACCGCGGGTCAGTGTCCCTTGTCGAAGTACTCTTCCTTGCCAGACTCCTCGAGTTGCTCGGTGACGTCGTAGCCCTCCGTCTCCGGATGCCCATGCGACCCACCCGGTGATGGCGTACTCCTCCTCGGGGGAGAGTACCAATCGCTTGCGTCCGAAGATGGCGAAGAGCACGAGGCCGATGACGTACACCCCCGCCACCCAGATGACCACCGCGCTGGCGATGAGGGCGACGCAGGGAGTCTGGCGCCTGCCGGTGAGTGACAGGAGCTTCGGGTAGTAGCCAGCCCTCGGAGCATTGGCGGTACTCGTCGGCATCGGGTACGTGTTCTTGGCGCGTCGGGTAGCCCGTCTCATGCGGTGAGAGGCACACTTGGGGCGCCCGCGAGTGCGGGCAGTGAGGAGACCTGTGCCGTGAACGTCAAGCGAGTTCTTTCGAGTGTTGTGGGTGCGGCGGTTTCGGTCGGCCTGATCATCGCCGGCTCTCCCGCGGCATCTGCGGACCCAGGCGTGACGCTGACATCTCAGCAGCTGACGAAGCAGGGATTTCCCAAGAAGCCGAACACGACCGGATGGGATGGCACGGCCGTCCTCTCCACCAACACTGCCCCGCAGTGGGAGGACGTTCTTCTGACGGGCAAGGCGCCGTCGTTCGCGCCGATCGGGCAGGTGCTGACCATGCAGCGCTACGTGCCGACCGACGCCAACGGCGACGGATCCTTCAAGGACTTGAACATCACCACCACCGTGCAGAAGAACGGCACCTTCAGCATGCACTTCCAGCTCGGAATGCCGGGAACCTATGGCTACCGCGTGGGATATCTGACCTCCAGCTCATCACCGGAGTTCGTGGGCTTCCAGTACCAGTTCACCACGACGGGCACGGGCAAGGCCGCTCCCTCATCAGGCCAGTCGACCGCCGTCAAACTCAACGCGAGCCAGTTGGAGAAGGCTGGCTTCACGCGCCGCGTCAACACGGCAGCCTGGGGAGGCACAGCGACGATCAGTGCCAATCGAGTGCCCGCGGGCGCACCCGTGACCATTCAGGGAACGGCTCCTGCTGAGGTTGCGCCGGGCACCGTGCTCCAGCTGAGTCGCTTTGTGCCGACGGATAAGTACGGCTCGGGAAGCTTCGAGCAGGTGGCAGGTGTCCAGACTCAGGTGGCGACGGATGGCACGTTCTCGCTCACCTTCGAGATCAACCAGACGGGCCGGTATGGATACACGCTGGGCACCGCGGTCGGGCAGGAGTGGGTGGGCATGGAGTTCCAACTGCGGACGACCTAGGGGCCTGGTCAAGATTCGTGCCACCATGGCCCCGTGAATGACCTGGACGGGTGCGCGGTGCAGATGGCGCAAGCGCTCGAGGCTGGCTGGCCTGATGCCGATCTTGTTCGGCTGATGGCTCAGTCCGTGGAGGAGTTCTCGGCGCTGCGAACGGACGAAGCCAGGCATGCGTTCCTCCGCGAGCCGCGCTCGACCGGGAGGATCCGCTGGGATGCAGCGCTCGCTGGGCTCGCGGTGCATATGTGCCGCCTGGCTGATCTGGACTCCGCCCCTTCCTGGACCAGGGCGGACACTCGCTTCTGCCCCACTTTCTTCTGGGTTGGACTGCCCGAGGGAAGTTCCCTGCGTGCCTATGTCTTCCAGCGGACGCCTGCGTATTTCAAGGGCCGCGGAGTGATACTGGATCAGGCGAACCTGGTGTCGGTATGAGCGGGCTGCTCGATCGCCGAGCCGTCGTCGAACTGCTCACGGAACTGGGGCGGCGACTGGACGGCCGCGGCCAGGCAGCGGAGATCTACGTGGACGGGGGGACCGCCATGGTCCTCGCCTACGACCGTGAGCGACTCACGCGTGACATCGATGCCATCTGGGAGGAGACGCACGACCTTGACGAGGTCGTGGCGCAGATGGCTGTCGAGTTCGACCTTCCGGACGAGTGGATCAATGATCGGGTTCGTCCGATGCTGCCCAGGGTGCTGGACGCTGGAGCGAGTGAGGCGCTGGTGGTGCCCGGGCTGACAGTGAGCGTGGCCTCGACTCGCCACATGATGGCGATGAAGGCCAGGGCTGCTCGAGACGCCAGGGATCTGGACGATCTCGAGCTCCTTTGCCGCCGGGAGGGGATCACGAGCTCGGCTGAGGTGCTGAGGATCGCCGATGAGGTGTGGGGCGAGGGGATGCTGAGGCCGGAGACCGTTTTCGCCGTGCGGGAGGGCTTGCGAGACCGTGGGCTCGAAGCCGACTGACTAGGCCCGCGCATCCGTTGAGCGCCCGTGCGTCCGGAGTGCCCCCGCTTCCCTCTGAGCCGCTGAACCTGCGTGCCATTCAGCTGGGTGCTGTGCGACCGTCCCCCAGGAAGTCTCGAGCGTTCGAACCCAGCAGCTGCGCGCGCGTGTCGTCGGTGAGGTCGCTCGACCGGATCACGTGACCGGCGGGGCGCTCGCCCAACGGGTACGGGTAGTCACTGCCGAGGACGACTCTCGACGGTCCATGCACGTCGAGGAGCACCCTAAGTGCCACCTCGGTGAAGACAACGGAGTCGACGTAGACGCGCTCGGCGTAGTGACTCGGCGGGTGCTCGCTGTCTGCCCCAACGAGGTCGCGCCGCTGGTGCCAGGCGTTGTCGGCACGTCCCGTCCAGTAGGCGAACGAACCGCCGCCGTGGGCGAAGCCGATGCGAAGGGTCTCGGGGAGGCGGTCGAAGGCTCCGCTGAGGCAGAGGCGCAGCAGGCTCAACTGGCTCTCGGCGGGCATGCCGACCAGCCACTCCAGCATCCACGGATCGGTGCGCTGAGAGGGCGTCATGTCCCAGGGATGGACGAACACGGGAACGTCACGGTCGGCGCAGTGCTGCAGGAAGGTGATGACACCCTCACTGTCCAGATCACGGTCGCCCGCATGGTTGCCGATCTCCACGCCACGATGACCATTGGCCATGCAGCGATCAAGCTCGGTGATCGCAGCATCCGCATCTTGCAACGGCACCTGGCAGAAGGGGATGAGCCGGTCGGGCGCCTGCGCGGTGACCTCGAGCGCGAGGTCGTTGAAGATCCCCGCAACGCGCGCTGCATCTGAGGGGTGCCGGTCGTAGCCGAAGAACACCGGCGTAGGAAGGACGACCTGCACGTCCACGCCATCCGCGTCCATGTCGGCGAGCCGGGTGTCTGCGTTCCAGCACGCATCCGTGATGCGACGAAACTCGCGGTCGCCCCGCATGATGGTCGCGGCGGACGCGGAGTCCATGCGCAGCCACGGATCGTCGGGCGATCCGAGATCGGGCCAACCGGAAGGAACGACGTGCGTGTGCACGTCAATGACGGGAGCCATGCGTGTGCTCGCCTACCCCTTGCCGGGATGCATATGCCCGCACTGCTGACATGTCCGAGCATTCTCATCGGAGTAGAAGGCCTCGAACACCGGTGGCAGATCCTTGACGATGTCGGTCACCTGAAGCTCGACATCATGAATCAGGGCGTTGCACTCCGGGCAGTACCACTGGAAGTGCTCGAGTTCGCCGATCGCTCGGGGGCGCTCGAAGACGAGGCCGATAGAACCGGCCTCCGGGCGCTGTGGGGAATGCGGCACAAGGCGAGGGAGCACCCACATTTCACCTGGTCCGATGGTCACGGTCTGCATGCCCTCGGGTGTCTGCAGGTTCACATGCATCGTGCCGGTCAGTTGATAAAAGACCTCCTCGTAGGGATCGATGTGGAAGTCGGTGCGCTGGTTCGGCCCACCCACCACCATCACGATGAAGTCCTCCTGGCCGGGAAAGATCTCCTTGTTGCCCACCGGCGGCTTCAGGTTCGGCCCGTGCTCGGCAAGCCACGCCTGGAAGTCAAGGGTCGCAGTGAGGTCCTTCGTGGTGTCGGTCATGTCAGCTCTCCGGCTTGTAGGCGACGGCCTGGATCTCGATCAGCAGGTCGGGGTGCGGAAGCTCGCGAACGGCCACCGTCGTTCGAGTCGGGCCGGACTCGGTGAAGAACTCCGCATAGGTCTCGTTGTAGGCCTCGAAATCGGCCATGTCTACGAGGAAGGACGTGACCTGCACGAGGTCGTCCAGGTCAGCTCCAGCCGCCTGCAGGATGTCGCGGATGTTCTCGATGACGGCCGCCGTCTGCTGCCGCACGTCGAGCACCTTGGCGCCGTCGATCATGTCAACCCCGACGAAGGAGTTGTCCGGGCGCCGACTGGACGTGCCCGAGACGTAGATGAAGTCTCCCGCGCGCTTCGCGTGCGGAAACCGTCCCCGCGGCTTCGCCTTCTCGCTCAACAGGTGACTCTGCGTTGCCATCAGGATCCCTTTCGTGCCGCGCGGGCAAGGAGTCCGAGTGCGGCGCCCACGGCTACTGCCCCGACTCCGGCAGCTGTCGCGAGAGCGGTGCTGCGCTGCCTCTTGTCCCGCTCGATGACGTCGGCATAGGGGATGGTCGTGAACGAGACCATCTCGTAGCGGGAGAGGTACTTGCCGGGCAGCAGGCGCTCGAGCGCATGCTCCACCTTCTTGGAGGCGCGGAAGGTGGGCGAGGCCACCTTGTCGCGCATCTCGATGAAGTTCTCCTGCGCCAGGTGCGCAATCGCCTCCGCGTTCTCCTGGCGTCGCTGCTGGTAGATCGGCAGCGCCACTCCCCAGTCGTCGCCCGTCTCGGTGAGACAGCGGTCGAGTTCGACGACGTCCTCGAATCCGGCGTTGGCCCCCTGACCGAAGAACGGCAGGATCGCGTGCGCAGCGTCACCGATCAGCGCGACCTTGCCTTCGGCCTGCCACGGATCCACATGGAGAGTGGCCAGGAGTCCGTTCGGGTTGTGCTGGAAGTCGTCGACGAGCGTCGGCATGAGCGGCACCGCGTCGGGATACTCCGTGGCGAAGTGGGTGAGGATCTCCTCCGGAGTCGTCAGTGCCTCGAGCTCGGTACGTGGCCAGAACAGCGTGCAGGTGAAGGACTTATCCGGGTTGGGAAGGGCGATCATCATCGACGACCCGCGTGGCCAGATGTGCAGGGCGTCGGGATCCATGGCGAACTCCCCGTCCACGGCGGGGATGGTGAGTTCCTTGTATCCGTGATCCTCGCCTTCGGTCAGGGTGCTCACTCGACCCGAGACCTCCAGCGACTGGCGGACGGCACTGCCGAAGCCGTCCGATGCGATCACCACATCGGGCTCGACCACCTCGATCGCGTCCCCTCGTGCCAACGCGAGGCTGTTTGCGCCGAGTCCGTAGGCGGTGGTGCGCACACCGAAGTGGAGGGTCACGCCCGGTGTCGCCTCGGCCGCATCCAGGAGCGTCGCATTCAACGCCCCGCGACTGATCGAGTTGATAGCTCGGTCGCCGTTGGCCGAATAGGACTGGTACGTCAGTCGACCCGAGACGTCGTGCATCATTCGCCCATGCATGGGCAGCGCCGGTGCCATCACGGTGTCGACGAGATCGATGCGGCGCAGTGCGTCGAGCCCGCGTTCGGAGAGGGCGAGGTTGATCGACCGCCCGCGCTCCACCTCCGCGGTGCGCGGGTCGGGTCGGCGCTCGTAGACGTCCACGCGGTACCCGCGCCGACCGAGATAGCACGCGAGCAGGGAGCCAACGAGGCCTCCCCCCACCACGGCCACGGTCGTCTGGTCTGGCGTCTTCATCAGATTCCCTCTCCGGTCAGTTCCTGGCTCAGTGCGTCAGCAGCCCGCCAGCAGTCATGGAACGTGCAGTACAAGGGTGCCGGAGCAAGGCGGACGATGTCGGGTCGTCGGTCATCGGCCACGACGCCCCAGTTGTCGCTCAGCCGCTGGGTGAGGTCCTCGGCATCGACGGGGACGCGCACGGAGAGCTGCGCACCGTGACGCTGGTCGTCGGCAGGAGTGACGATGGTGATGCCCGCTCGCTGGGCCATCGATTCGAGGAGTTCGCGAAGATATGCGGTGAGACGCAGACTGCGAGCGCGAAGGGCATCCATCCCCACCTCGTCGAAAATGTCCAGTGATGTGCGAACCGGACCCATCGCCAGGATCGGGGGATTGGAGAGGGACCATGCGTCGGCGCTGGCCTGAGGGTCGGACTCCGGCTCCATCCTGAAGCGGCTCATGGGGTCGGTGCTCCACCAGCCCTCGAGCCGGGGGGCATTCGAGTCGGCGAGGTGCCGCTCGTGCACGAAGGCACCGGCCACGGCACCCGGCCCGGAGTTGAGGTACTTGTAGGAGCACCAGGCGGCGAAGTCGACGTCCCAGTCGTGCAGGCGAAGGGGAATGTTGCCCGCTGCGTGAGCGAGGTCCCAGCCCACGGTGGCGCCAATGGCATGCCCGGCCTCGGTGATGGCCGGCATGTCCATGACCTCACCGCTGAGGTAGTTGACGCCACCGATCATCACGGTCGCGATCGAGTGCGCATGCTCCTGCAGCGTGCGAAGCACATCCTCGGTGCGCAGGACATCCTCACCGTCACGAGGGCGCAGGCGGAGCACGGCGGTGTCCGGGTCGTATCCACGGAAGGCCACGTGGGAGCGCACGGCGTAGGAGTCGGACGAGAAGCAGCGATCCTCGATCACGATCCGATGTCGGATGGCGGTCGGCCGGTAGAAGGTGGCCAGCAGCAGGTGCAGGTTGACCGTGAGGGAGTTCATGATCACGACCTCATGCGGCAGAGCGCCGACGAGCCGGGCGGCCGGCTCGCGCAGGTCCTCGTGATACGGGAACCAGGGTCGGTCGGCATCGATGTGCCCATGCACCCCGTACTGCTCCCACGCATCGAGGTCGGCCATCAACTCGGCACGGGTCGCCCTCGGCTGCAGGCCCAGGGAGTTGCCCGCAAGGTAGGAGGTGAGGGGGAAGGCGCCGCCCACGGCCGGAGGGATGAGGAAGTCGTCCCGCCTGAGGGCAGGGTCCTCGGACGCGTCCAGCGTGATTGCCCGGTCCTCGCTGGTATCGGTCATGTCCTCATTCAATACTGCCGGCCGACGTGATGCCCAGCAGTTGGCGGAGGAGGGCCGGCCACGCGGCGCTCGTGGGGTCGATGAGCTCGAAGTGACCAACGTCGTCCAGTGCGACCAGCGTGTTGGCGGTCGCCAGCGATCGAGACAGATGGATCGGCACGACGGAGTCCGCAATCCCGTGCACGATGACAGTCGGGCGGAGCGGGGATGGGAGACGAGCCGGATCGAGGTCAGGGCGGTCACGGGCATCGGCCCCGAGGAAGGCCGTCACGGCGTCGTCGTCCAAGGCCAACTCCTGCCCTGCTGCGAGGTCGCCAACGGGCGCCAGGGCAAGGCACCCGGCGACCGAAGCGTGGGGATCCGCGGCGAGAACCAGCGCCAGATGACCGCCGGCCGAGTGGCCGACAACCATGACGGGCCCCTCGGGGAGGGGCGTGAGCCCGGATGCGACTGCGCCGAGGGCCATGTGCACGTCGGCGACCATGGCATCCGGGTCGCCCGGAATGCGGCGGTACTCGATGAGGGCGGTGGGGAAGCCAGCCTGGGCGAGTGCCGCAGCGGCGTTTCGCGCATGGTCGCGGTCGTATTCCGGTCGCCAGAACCCGCCGTGGATGAACACCACGCTCGGTCGCTCGGCGACGGCATGGCCTGCACGGGGCAGGTAGCAGTCGATCACCTGATCCGGGTGCGCTCCATAGGCCACTTCAGCATCGGGCGGTGGGCCCGGTCGCGACAGAATGCTGCGGTCCTCGGGCACGGGAAGAGTATGGCAACGCACCTAGACTCATGAGTGATGTTCGATCTCGTCTATCCGGCGCAGGAGACCGGACTGGCCTGGTGGCCGGTCGCGGTGGTCATCGTCACGCTCATCGTCCTCAATGTGGTCAACAACCGGGTCGCTCCCCAGACCCACTACCTGCTGTGGGCCTTCGGTGGTTCCGTCCTTCTGCTCGCGATCGGACTCCTCGACGGCAACACCTGGACCGACATGGGCCTGGGCTGGGCGTATCTCCTCCCCGGCCTGATCTGGGCCGCGGCCAGCATCGGCCTGATCACGGCGATCTACCTCATCGGATCGGCCTTCAAGCGCACCCGAACCGCCTTTCACGACGAGCGAATGGGCACCCTCAGCGGTGGTCGGATGGTGTTCCAGGCGCTCGTGGAGGTGCCCTTCGGCACGGTCCTGCTGGAGGAGATCGCCTTTCGGGCGGTCCTGCTGTCGATGCTCATCCGACGCTTCGGACTCGTGTGGGGGATCGTCCTTTCGTCGATCGTGTTCGGTCTCTGGCACATCCTGCCCAGCATTGGGACCCACGAGCAGAATCCCGCGCTCGGGTCGGTGGCGGGGCAGGGTCGCCGGGGCAACATCATCGCCGTGGCGCTGAGTGTGCTGACCACCTCGATCGCCGGAGTGCTCTTCGCCTTCCTCCGACTCTTGTCGGGCAGTGTGCTGGCGCCCATGGGCTTCCATTGGGCCACCAACGGCCTTGGCTACGCCTTCTCGTGGCTGCTCATCCGGGAGCGGGATCGTCGACGGGCTCGTCATCGTCGGGCAGTTCGGGAGAAGCTCGACCGTCGACGGGCGGAACGCGAGGACGGCTCACCCTGATCTCGCCCAGAGGCCGGTGACCAGACGGCAGGGCCGGATCCCCGGAACAGGGGAGGCGAATGACAACCATGGGATTCACCCCTTACGATGGCGGTCGCTGGGTCGAGTCACGAGGGAGCTGGAATGGACGTAGGGCATGCGGTGGACGCTGAGGCGACCGGCCTGAGCGATCGTGACCGACAGATCCTCGAGTTCGAGCGCCAGTGGTGGAAGTACGCCGGAGCCAAGGAGCAGGCGATCCGCGATCTGTTCGACATGAGCGGCACCCGGTACTACCAGATCCTCAACGGGTTGATCGATGCTCCGCAGGCTCTCGCCTACGACCCCCTGCTGGTCAAGCGCCTGCGCCGCATGCGGGCCTCTCGTCAGCGCGCCCGCTCCGCGAGGCGCCTCGGCATCGAGGTCGAATCCCGCTAGCTCGAGCTGGCAGCGGACCAGACCATGACCGGTCCTGGAATCCGTATTGCCGCATGTCACTCCGCGGTGAGGGCAGGGGCGCGAACGTACGATGTCCGAAAGCGCCATGGAGATCCATCAGCTAGATGTAAGGGGATGATGCTGTGCGCCCCGTGACTCGGGTCCTCGCGACCGTGACTGTCTCGGCATTGGTGGCTGTGGGTGCCGTGGTGCCTTCGGCCCAGGCCGCCGACGGTGTGGTGATCTGGTCCGACCCGGGCCACGCCCAGACGATCCGGGACATGCTCTCCGACGGCTACAAGGGCACCCCTGTCACCGTCCTGGAGAAGGAGCCGGCAGACGTTCGTGCTGAACTGGCCGGCATCGGCGCGAAGAACGCACCGGACATCATCTGGGGAGACCTCACCTGGACGGGCGAGCTGGCTCCCGTCGGACTGCTTGCTCCCATCAAGCTCAAGAAGCGCATCAAGAGCCAGTTCCGGGCCAACGTTCTCGTCGGGTCCGTCGTGCAGGGCGAGCAGTTCGGTCTTCCTGTGCAGATCAGCAATCTGGCGCTCATCACGAACACTGCGCTCGTGCCGACCCAGCCGCGGACGTTCGCCGAGCTCAGCGATGTCGCGCTCAAGCTGGTCAAGAAGAAGAAGGTGACGATCCCCTTCGCCCTCGCCCAGGGCGAGGGCACGTCCCCGTGGACCACGTTCCCGCTGTTCAGCGGTCTGGGCGGCTACCTGTTCGGGCGCAGTTCCGACGGGAGCATCGACCTCGCGGACGTGGGCCTGTCGAACAAGACGTTCCGCGCGAATGCCACGCAGATCGATGCGTGGAACACCAGCGGCCTGATCTCCTCGAAGCTGACATCCGAGGAGGCGAAGACGGCCTTCGCCAATGGGCAGTCCCCCTTCTGGCTCGCGGGGCCGGAGTCGCTGCAGAGCCTGCTCGACCTGACCTTCGCCTACCGGATCGGCGCCGTCCCCCCGATGAAGTCGGGCATCAAGCCGGCGCCGCTGCTCACCGTCCAGGGCTTCATGAAGACCAAGTTCGCCGAGAAGCACGGTGTCGAGAAGGCGGTCGACGGCCTCATGACCTCCTTCTTCGCCCGCAATGCGCAGCAGCAGAAGCTGGCCGC
>JAIOXK010000029.1 GCA_021741645.1 Candidatus Nanopelagicales bacterium | reverse complement strand
GGCTCGTTGCTGAGGATGTCGTTGTAGTCCGCGATGCGGGTCATCAACTCCTCGTACTCGTCGATGATCTTCTGACGCTCCAGAGCGGCGAGCCGGCGCAGCTGCATGTCGAGGATCGCCGTGGCCTGCAGCTCGTCGATCTCGAGCAGGTTCATCAGGCCCGTGCGGGCGTCGTCGACGGTTGCCGATGCGCGGATCAGTGCGATGACCTCGTCGAGTGCATCGAGTGCCTTGAGGTAGCCGCGCAGGATGTGCGCGCGCTCCTCGGCCTTGCGCAAGCGGTAACGCGTGCGGCGCTGAATGACCTCGATCTGATGGCTGATCCAGTGGCGGATGAACTGCTCGAGGGTCAACGTGCGCGGAACGCCGTCGACGAGCGCGAGCATGTTCGCGCCGAAGTTGTCCTGCAGCTGTGTGTGCTTGTAGAGCTGGTTCAGGACGACCTGCGCAACCGCATCGCGCTTGAGCTCGATGATCAGCCGCATGCCGGTGCGGGACGAGGAATCGTCGCGCACGTCGGAGATGCCGGTGAGCTTGCCGTCGCCGACGAGTTCGGCAATGCGCAGCAGCAGGTTGTCGGGGTTCACCTGGTACGGCAGTTCGGTGACAACGAGGATCTGTCGCCCGCGGGCGTCCTCCTCCACGGACACGACGGCGCGCATCGTGATGGAGCCGCGGCCGGTGCGGTAGGCGTCATCGATGCCCCGGCGGCCAACGATCAGGGCGCCGGTGGGGAAGTCAGGACCCTTGACGATCTCCATCAGCGCGGCCTGGCGCTCCTCGCGCTCGGCCTCGGGGTGGGCCAGCAGCCATTGAGCCGCCTCGGACACCTCACGCAGATTGTGCGGCGGAATGTTGGTGGCCATGCCGACGGCGATGCCAGAGCTGCCATTGACCAGCAGGTTGGGGAACCGGCTCGGCAGGACCCGGGGCTCCTGGGTGCGGCCGTCGTAGTTCGGACCGAAGTCGACGGTGTCCTCGTCGATGTCGCGGACCATCTCCATGGCCAACGGGGCCATGCGGCACTCGGTGTAGCGCTGCGCCGCGGGCGGGTCATTGCCGGGGGAGCCGAAGTTGCCCTGACCCTGCACCAGCGGGTACCGCAGGCTCCACGGCTGGGCCAGCCTGACCAAGGCGTCGTAGATCGCGCTGTCGCCGTGCGGGTGGTAGTTGCCCATGACGTCGCCGACCACACGTGCGCTCTTGGAGAAGTTGCGATCGGGTCGGTACCCGCCGTCGTACATCGCGTAGAGGACGCGGCGGTGAACGGGCTTGAGGCCGTCGCGAACATCCGGAAGGGCGCGCGACACGATGACAGACATCGAGTAGTCCAGGTACGAGCGCTGCATCTCCGTCTGGAGGTCGACGGGGTCGATGCGTCCGTGCGGACCAACCTCTTCGACAGTCTCGATGTCGTCAGCCACGTGGGGCCTCCTTCAGTGCAGTAGCGGGAAAGTCAGGAATGGGGGACGCACTAGATGTCGAGGAAGCGGACATCTCTCGCGTTCTGCTGGATGAAGTTGCGGCGGGATTCGACGTCCTCGCCCATGAGCACGCTGAACATCTCATCAGCCTGTGCGGCGTCATCGATGGTGACCTGCTGGAGGATCCGCTGCGAGGGATCCATGGTCGTCTCCCACAGCTCGTCGGCGTTCATCTCGCCAAGACCCTTGTAGCGCTGGATCGCCTCTTCCTTCGGCAGGCGACGCCCGGCAGCCAAGCCGGCCTCCATGAGGGCTTCGCGCTCGCGCTCGGTGTAGGCGAAATCGGCCACCTCACGCGACCACTTGATCTTGTAGAGCGGGGGCTGGGCGAGGTAGACGTATCCGTGCTCGACCAAGGGGCGCATGAAGCGGAACAGCAGGGTCAGCAGCAGGGTGCGGATGTGCTGGCCGTCGACGTCGGCGTCGGCCATCAGCACGACCTTGTGGTACCTCAGCCGATTGATGTCGAACTCGTCCTGGATGCCCGTGCCCAGAGCGGAGATCAGGGCCTGCACCTCGTTGTTGCCCAGCACCTTGTCGATGCGGGCCTTCTCGACGTTGATGATCTTTCCGCGAATCGGAAGGATCGCCTGCGTGCGGGGATCGCGGCCCTGCCGCGCGGATCCGCCGGCGGAGTCACCCTCGACGATGAAGACCTCGCACTCCTCCGGCTCACGGCTGGAGCAGTCGATCAGCTTGCCGGGCATGCCGGCTCCACCGAGGAGCCCCTTGCGGTTGCGCGCAAGATCCCGCGCCTTTCGCGCAGCAATGCGCGCCGTGGCCGCGTTGACCGCCTTGCGAGCAATCTCCTTGCCCTCCGCCGGATTCTTCTCCAGCCACTCCCCGAGCTGCTCGTTGACAACCTTCTGGACGAAGGTCTTCATCTCGGTGTTGCCGAGCTTCGCCTTCGTCTGACCCTCGAACTGCGGCTCGGCGAGCTTGACGCTGACGATGGCGGTGAGGCCCTCGCGAATGTCCTCGCCACTGAGGTTGGGGTCCTTCTCCTTGAGGATGTTCCACTCGCGCGCGAACTTGTTCATCAACGACGTGAGCGCAGCGCGGAAGCCCTCCTCGTGGGTGCCTCCCTCGGTGGTGTTGATCGTGTTCGCGAAGGTGTAGACCGACTCGGAGTACGTCGAGTTCCACTGCATGGCGATCTCGGCGCTCATCCGTCGGTCCTCGGCCTCGGACTCGAGGTAGATCACGGACGGATTCGCCGCGCCCTTGCTGGCGTTCAGGTGCGACACGAAGTCCGCGATGCCGCCCTCGTAGTGGTACTCCACTCGGCGAACTTCCTCGACGGGCTCGTCGGCATCGGAGTCGAGGTCAACGATGGCCGGGGCGCGTTCGTCGATGAGCTCCAGGATCAGGCCCTTGTTCAAGAAGGCCATCTCCTGGAAGCGCCGGGCCAAGGTGGTGAAGTCGTAGTGCAGGGTCTCGAAGATGTCGCCATCGGCCCAGAACGTGACCATCGTGCCCGTCTCGTCGGTCGCCTCACCTCGATCAAGTGGCGCCTGAGGGACACCGTGCACGTAGGTCTGCCGCCAGACATAGCCATCACGCTTGATCTCCACATCGAGTCGCGTGGAGAGGGCGTTGACGACCGAGACGCCAACACCGTGCAGGCCACCGGAGACGGAGTAGCCGCTGCCACCGAACTTGCCGCCCGCGTGCAGGACAGTGAGGACCACCTCGACGGCCGGCTTCTTCTCGATCGGATGCTCGTCGACGGGGATGCCGCGACCATCGTCGATCACCTGCACGCCGCCATCGGCGCGGAGGGTCACCTGGATGCGGGTGGCGTACCCGGCCATCGCCTCGTCGACGGAGTTGTCGGCGACCTCGTAGACGAGGTGGTGAAGACCGCGCTCCCCGGTGGAGCCGATGTACATGCCCGGACGCTTGCGAACAGCGTCGAGGCCTTCGAGGACGGTGATCGCACTGGCGTCATAGGACACGTGAGTCAGGTCCCCTTCATAGCGGCAACCGGGTCAGGTGACCCGATTTCGTCGGGTGGAGCAGTGGTGCGGCACTTCCTTGATGCTCGCGTCAGTCTATCTGCTCAGACCGACAGTGCCTCCCGCGCCACGGCCATTTCGGGTGCTTTCCGGCCATTCACCCCCTAGGGGACGACCCGTCATACGGGATATCCCTCACGAGCGCTTCACAGGCCCCACAGGGCTCATCCGTAGGTATCTCTCGGACCGCGCCCGGCGACTTTTCGGGGCCCCTTCGTCCAGTTGGGAGCAGAGGGACCCACCACGCGAAGAGACGTGACCTTGCCCCGGCCGATCTCCGCATCGATCACCTTGTGCAGATCGGGGAGCAGGAGGCGGATCTGGGTGGCCCAGGCGGTGGACTCCGCCTGCAGGGTGAGCACCCCCGCCTCGAAGGAGGTGGGGGTCACATGGGAGGCAAGGTCGGCTCCAGCGATGGTCGTCCAGTTGGTCATCAGCAGCGCGATCGCGGAGTCGTCCTGCCACCCCCGCTCGGCGAGGAGGGCATCGAGGGCCTCGGACACCAGCCGTGGATCCCTCGAACCTCCCGATCGAGAGGACTGCGTGGGCGTCTTCCGGCGCGGTGCTGTGGATCGAGTAGCCCGACGTAGGGCATCCATCGCTGCCTTGGCCGCGTCTGGCGACGAGGTCTCCTCGTGGTCTGCAGAGCCACTCTGCGCTGTTGGCTCATCACTCTGCTCGGTGGGCTCATCACTCATGGGAGCTCTCTCGCGCTCTGACGGTCCCCTTGGTGACGTCGAACCGCCTGCCCTGCATGCTCTCAGGGATGTCCTCGTCGACCGCGGCGGTGACCAGGACCTGCCGACACCCCACCACCCGTTCGGTCAGCGTCCGGCGTCGGGCGGTGTCGAGCTCAGCAAAAACATCGTCAAGGATCAGGACTGGCTCGTCCCCCGTGCTCGACAGGAGGTCGAAGGAAGCCAGGCGGAGGGCGAGGGCCATGGACCACGATTCTCCGTGCGAGGCATAGCCCTTCGCAGGAAGTTCACCGAGCGTCAGGGCGAGCTCATCTCGATGAGGACCGACCAGGGTGATGCCGCGATCGAGTTCGTCACGTCGACGATCCCCGATCGTCTGCAGGATCGCCTGCTTCCAGTCCAGTGGATCGGCCGGGTTCGTCGGCTGATGGCGGGTACTGGGCTGATAGTCGAGACGAAAATGTGGTGAGCTCACGGCGTTGTCTCCACCAGCAATCACGCGATAGGCCTGTGTCAACGGTTCGGTCAACTGATCAAGAAGCAGATGACGTGTGGCAACCAGTTGCCCACCTGTGGTCGCGAGCTGCTCGTCCCAGACCTCCAGTGTTCGCACCACCTCGTCAGCATTGTTGCGTCTTGCGGACTGGGCGGACTTCAGCAAGGCGTTGCGCTGCTTGAGAATGCGCTCGTAGTCGCTCTTGACCCCCTGCATGCGTGGGCTCAGCTGGATCATCAACTCGTCCATGAAGCGGCGACGATCCGAGGGATCACCTTTCACCAGCGCGAGATCCTCCGGGGCGAAGACCACGGTGGTCAGCAGGCCGAGGACATCGCGCGCGCGGGTGGCCGCGGCTCTGTTGATACGTGCTCGGTTCGCCTTGCCTGGGTTGATCTCCAACTCCACCAGGACCGAGCGATCCGGTCGTTCGATAGTCACGCCGATGATCGCCCGCTCTGCACCCGCCCGGACTAACGGTGCATCCGAGGAGACTCGATGACTGCCGAGCACTGAGGAATAGGCAAGCGCCTCAACGATATTCGTCTTGCCCTGACCGTTGGCACCGACAAGCGTGGTGACACCCGTGGTGAGTGCGATGTCCGCCTGCTCGTAGGACCGGAAGTCCGTGAGTCGCAGCGAGGAGACCCACACGCAGATCAGCCGGTGAGGCGCACCGGCATCAGCAGGTACTTGTAGGAGTCAGCGGCGTCGGCGTCGGCATCGCCATGAGCGGTGAGGACAGCAGGACGCGTCGACTGGGTGAAGGCGAACTGGGTCGAGGAGGCGTTGACGGCCGCGAGTCCGTCCAGCAGGTAAGCCGGGTTGAACGCGATGTCGATGGCGTCACCGTCGAGTGCGCACTCGAGAACTTCGACGGCCTGCGCATCATCGCCAGCACCGGCACGAAGGGTGAGCTCCGATGATTCAAACGCCAGGCGCACAGGCGTATTGCGTTCGGCAACGAGCGCCACTCTCTTCACGGCATCGGCAAGCAGGGACGTCTCGATCGTTGCCATTGCTGAGGATTCGGTGGGCAGGAGTGATCGGTACTTGGGAAACTCACCATCAAGAAGGCGCGTCGTGGTGCGGCGGGAGTTGCCTTCAAACCCAATGAGACCCTCCCCTGATCCACCCGAGGACAACGCGATCAAGACCTCGTCGACATCGGCCAGTGACTTCGCCGTGTCAGCGAGAGTGCGCGCCGGAATCAGGGCGTGAGCGGAGATGGATGGCGACTGCGGCTGCCAGGAGAACTCGCGGACCGCGAGGCGGTACCGATCGGTCGCAGCAAGGGTGACCGCACTTCCCTCGATCTCCAGGCGAATGCCCGTCAGTGTGGGGAGTGTGTCATCGCGGCCGGCAGCGATGGCCACCTGCGCGACGGCTTCAGCGAAGGCGCGGCCACTGATCGACCCCGACGTTGTAGGCATCGCTGGCAGTTGCGGGTAGTCCTCGACGGGCAGCGTGGGAAGGGTGAAGGAGGATCGACCACACGTGATGGACAGTCGTGAACCGTCGTTGTCGAAGACCACTGGAGCGGAAGGAAGAGAGCGAGCGATGTCGGCGAGGAGGCGTCCGGACACGAGAGCGGTGCCCTCATCGGTGACGTCCGCCTCAACATCGACGCGACCGGAGACCTCGTAGTCGAATCCGCTGATCGTCAGCCCATCACTGGAGGCAGTCAGGACCAGGCCAGCGAGCACCGGCAGCGATGGCCGCGAGGGAAGGGTGCGGGCAGCCCAGGCAACGGAGTCAGCGAGCTGGTCGCGTTCGACTCGTAGTTTCACGGTTGTTCCTCTCGACACTTGAGGCGTCAGTCTGACAGGAAAGCAGTGCATTGGCCTAGCAGGGGTGAGAACAGCCGTGATGGCCTTATCCACCGGGCGTGCCGTGCTGATGTATTTCTGATCATCATCATCAAGAGGTAGTAGTCGTCATAGGTCCTGTGGAAACTGTGGACAGGTGCCGAATGACCTGTTCATCAGGCGTGTCTTGCGACCGTCAGCGTGGGGATGAGTGGCCGGGCCCTGGGGACGGACGTGGATGACAAGTCGGCCGAACAGCAGACACGTGACCGTGGGGTGGGATTTATACACAGTGACTGTGGAAGAGCACGACGTATTTTTCCTAGTTATCCACAGGTTATCCGAGATCTGGGGACAGAACTATCGGACATTCTGGACACTGAGGGGACGCGTTATCCACATTATGGGGACACTATGGGGATGGATGTGGCAGGTGGGTCAGATGGTGCGGGGTTGGGACTTGATTCTGCTGGTCAGGTCTGTGACCTGATTGAACAGACTGCGCCGCTCGGCCATGAGCTGGCGGATCTTACGATCGGCGTGCATCACCGTGGTGTGATCACGGCCGCCGAAGGCCTGTCCGATCTTCGGCAGGGACAAGTCGGTGAGCTCACGGCATAGGTACATGGCGATCTGTCGAGCCGTCACGAGCACACGGGAGCGGCTTGACCCGCACAGGTCATCGACCGTGACACCGAAGTAGGCGGCGGTGGCCGTCATTATCTGTGCGGCGGTGATCTCCGGGCCTGTCTCATTCGGCAGGAGATCCTTGAGGACGATCTCGGTGATTGCCAGATCGACGGGTTGGCGATTAAGCGAGGCGAAGGCTGTCACGCGGATGAGGGCGCCCTCGAGCTCACGGATGTTGGTGGAGATCTTCGAAGCGATGTACTCCAGGACCTCGGGCGGGGCAACCAGTCTCTCCTGCACTGACTTCTTGCGGAGAATGGCGATGCGGGTCTCGAGGTCGGGGGGCTGAACATCGGTGATCAGTCCCCACTCGAAACGGGAACGCATCCGATCCTCGAAGTCAGGCAGCTGCTTCGGGGGCAGATCGGAGGTGACGACGATCTGCTTGTTTGCGTTGTGCAGGGTGTTGAAGGTGTGGAAAAACTCTTCCTGTGTCTGGACTTTTCCACTCAGGAACTGGATGTCATCGACGAGCAGGATGTCGACATCGCGGTATCGGCGTTGGAAGCTGGCGGCCTTGTCATCTCGGATGCTGTTGATGAACTCGTTGGTGAATTCCTCGGAGCTGACGTAGCGAACACGTGTGCCCTTGTACAGAGTGCGGGCGTAATGGCCGATGGCGTGGAGGAGGTGAGTCTTGCCCAGCCCGGATCCGCCGTAGATGAACAGCGGGTTGTAGGCGCGGGCGGGCTGTTCGGCGACGGCGACGGCAGCAGCGTGGGCGAACCGGTTGCTGGAGCCGATGACGAAGGTGTCGAAGGTGTACTTGCTGTTGAGCCGGCCATCTTCACTGCGGGTGCCAGGCGAACCGGTGCCGGGGCGGTTGGTCTCGTCCAGGACCGGATCACTCGGGGCGTCCGCGTAGGTGGCGTCGGCTACCTCGTCCGTCGACTCGTCGATGGCAGGAGCGATCGAAGGGTCGACGGTCACCGCCAGGCGAATCTCTCGACCCAGGGTCTCGGTGAGGGCCTGGACGACGAGGGGACGAAGCCGGGTCTCGAGCACATCCTTGGTGAATTCATTCGGGGCGGCGATGAGAGCGGTGTCCTCGACCAGCCCCATGGGACGGGTCAACGCAACGAAGGCGCGCTGCTGAGGGGTCAGGCTGCCGTCGGCGAGGGAGGAGATGGCGGTCGCCCAGATCTCAGCGAGGTCGTCGTTGGCGTCCACGTAGCTCCCCTGCTCCCGACTACCCGTCGTTCCCATGCCCATGATGTCCACATCGGTTATCCACAGGTGTGGACCCGCTTGGCGACACTAGCCACGAGGGAGCCCCTTCACAAGTGGCACCCGGTTTGACCCTCGCGGGGCGATGTCCGTAAGGTTGGACTCCGCCCTGTGAACGATCAGGGCCTTCCCTGATCAGGAGCCACATCATGAAGCGCACGTTCCAGCCCAACACGCGCCGTCGCGCGAAGAACCACGGCTTTCGGGCTCGGATGCGCACCCGCGCAGGCAGGTCGATTCTGGCCGCCCGTCGCGCCAAGGGTCGCGAGCGCATCTCCGCCTGATCGGCATGCTGCCCCCCGCGCACCGCTTGCGGCGCGGATCAGACTTCACCATCACCACCCGGAACGGGACACGTTCGTCCCGTGGCCGGGTGGTGGCGTATGTGCACCCTTCCGGTTTTGACGGCCCAGCCAAGGCAGGGCTCATCGTGGGGAAGGTGGTCGGCAACTCGGTTGTTCGGCACCGGGTCTCCCGTCAGATTCGGGCAGCACTCGCGCCGGTGATGACGCATCTACCCGCGGGATATCTAGTGGTGGTCAGGGTGCTGGCCGGGGCATCGAACGATGACACGCTGAGGTCGGATGTCGTCATGGCGGTGGAATCGGCGGTGCGCCGGGTCGAGGGACGTTCTCAGGAGCACTCCCGTGCCTGAGAGTCGTGGCGGACAGACAGGGGGCGGAAATCGTTGGGTGGCAACGGTTTCTTCGATGTGGTCAGGTGTGCATTGGGCCTGGGATCACAGCATCGGCTGGTTGCTGAAATGGATGCTCATCCTGCCGATTCGTGCCTATCAGCGAGTGATCTCACCTCTGACACCGCCAAGTTGCCGGTTGTATCCGAGCTGCTCGGCGTACGCGGTGGAGAGCATCGAGGTGCATGGAGCAGTCAAAGGCTTCGTTCTGGCCTCATGGCGACTGGTTCGATGCAACCCTTGGAACCGGGGCGGAGTGGACCCGGTGCCGGCACGTGGGCACTGGTTGCCGGACGTGCTGGCTAACGGGGATCGGCGGCATGGAACGATGGCACCTCATCGTTACGAGTAATAGGAACGATGGCACCTCATCGTTTGGACGAGACGGAACGATGACGACTCACCGTTCCGACGGCATGGCTTCTAGAAGGGCATTGACGTGTTCATCCTCGATTGGCTGAAGACTGCGGTCAGCTGGATTCTGGTCCAGTTCCACTCGTTGTTCTCGGCCATCGGGATGGACCCCGACAGCGGGTGGACGTGGACGTTCTCCATTGTCGGCCTGGTGATCGTGATCCGCGTTCTGCTGATCCCGCTGTTCGTGAAGCAGATCAAGGCCCAGCGGGGGCTGCAGCTGATCCAGCCGCAGATGAAGGAGATCCAGAAGAAGTACGCCGGCGACAAGGAACGTCAGTCGCAGGAGATGATGAAGCTCTACCGCGAGACGGGCACCAATCCCCTCGCGTCGTGCCTGCCGATCATCCTGCAGGCCCCGATCTTCTTTGCCCTGTTCAGTGTTCTGCAGGGCGTGGCGATGTACCCCAAGAACCCAGGGGACGACCCGGGTTACGTGGCCCCGGGCGTCTTCGCGTGGGATCAGTACGCGGATCTGACGGCGTCCATGCACGACGCCGAGATCTTCGGTGTGCCGCTCTACGCGACCTTCATGGATGCCGACCAGACACCAAGTCCGACGGCCACACGCATTCTGGCCATCATCATGATCGCCCTGATGACGGCGACGACCTTCCTGACGCAGCGCCAGTTGATCGTCAAGAACAGTGCGCCAGACAACCCGATGGTTAAGCAGCAGAAGATCCTTCTGTACGTGTTCCCCGTGATCTTCGCGGTGTCAGGCATCAACTTCCCGATCGGCGTCCTGACGTACTGGTTCACCACGAACCTGTGGTCGATGGGTCAGCAGTTCTACGTCATTCGCAACAATCCCCAGCCCGGGACCCCCGCCTACGAGGCCAAGGAGGCCCGCAGGGCAGCCAAGGCCAAGGGAGCCGTGGCCACCACAGACACCCCAGAGGTTACCGACACTGTGTCGGAAACTCCGGTGCGGCAGCAGCCCAAGCGCAGTAGCCGTAGCAAGCGCAAGAAGAAGTAGCAGCGGCGCCAGCCGCACAGAGACCTGAATGCACATAGGAGTGAACATGACGAGCGAGATCACCGCCGAGGTGGACGAGACGACATCCGTGGAAAGCGAGGCACCCACGCCGAAGAAGTCCGGTGGGGTGAAGCAACTGGAGCAGGAGGGTGACGCAGCCGCGGACTACCTGGAGGCTCTCCTCGACATCGCCGACCTCGATGGTGACATCGACATCGACGTCGAAGGCAACCGCGCCATGGTGTCGGTCGTCGAGGCCACCCAGGGTGAGTTGAAGCACCTCGTGGGCAGGGACGGCAAGGTGCTCGACGCCCTGCAGGAACTCACCCGCCTGGCCGCAACCCGGGAGACCGGCGAGCGCTCTCGCTTGATGCTCGATGTGGCCGGCTTCCGGGCCGCCCGACGGGCGGAGCTGGAGGAACTGGCGCGCACGGCGATTGCCGAGGCTCAGCGCACGAGTGCACCCGTACGCATGGACCCGATGACCCCATTCGAGCGCAAGGTCGTCCACGACGTGGTGGCCGAGGCAGGCCTCACGAGTGAGTCCGAGGGTGACGAGCCCGCACGGCGCGTGGTGATCAGGACCTCCTGAGCATGGTTTCCCGTGAAACATCGGGACCACCGCCCGACCTACCCGCGTGGCTGGTCGGGCGCGCTGATCTTCTGTCCACCTATGCCGACCTGCTGGCCAGCGCCGGCGTGGAGCGTGGGCTGATCGGCCCGCGGGAGGTCCCACGACTCTGGGAACGCCACCTCCTCAACTGTGCGGTGGTCGCCGACCCGGCAGTGAACCTCGTACCGTCAGGATGTACCGTCGGCGATGTGGGCTCAGGTGCCGGACTGCCGGGATTGGTCTGGGCCATTGCCCGCCCGGATATCTCAGTGGTGCTGATCGAGCCGCTCCTTCGCCGCACGACCTTCCTCCAGGAGACCGTCGAGGCCTTGGGCCTGACGTCGCAGGTGGTGGTGTGGCGTGGGCGTGCGGAGGCAGGATCAGACACCGTGCCAAGCGTGGACGTCGTCACTGCCAGAGCAGTTGCCCCCCTGAGCAAGCTCGTGGGTTGGACGGTCCCCCTCCTCAAAGAGGGCGGACATCTGGTCGCCTTGAAGGGGAGCTCTGCCGAGCAGGAGATCGAGGAGGCGGCCCAGGAGCTGCGCACCTGGCACCTGCATGACGTGCACGCGGTGCAGGTGGGAGTCGGGGTCGTCGATCCGCCGACCACTGTAGTGACGGGCCGACGCGGTGCGGCAGACTAGCGCGGTGAGCACCCGCCCCTCCGACGTCGACACCGTCCCTCGCGAGACCGCCCGCGAGACCGCCCGCGAGACCCCCCGCGAGTCGGGTTTGGGCTGGCCCACCCCTCCGGGCGCCGATGCGGTACCGATGGTTTCCCGTGAAACATCCACCACCGCCGGTGTGGGTCTGGGCTGGCCAGGAGAGGTCTCATGAGCACTCGGATCATCACCGTTGCCAACCAGAAGGGCGGCGTCGGCAAGACCACCAGCACTGTGAACATGGCTGCCGCTATTGCCCGAACCGGCAAAGAGGTCCTGGTGATCGATCTGGACCCCCAAGGAAATGCCTCGACGGCGCTGGGCGCTGAGCATCGCGAGGGCACGCCGAGTGTCTATGAGGTGCTCACGGGGGACCTGTCACTGCTGGAGGTGGTGCAGGCCTGCCCCGACGAGCCACATCTGTGGACAGCTCCGGCCACCATTGACCTGGCAGGAGCCGAGATCGAACTGGTGGCCCAAGTGGCTCGGGAGTACCGGCTGGCCCGCGCCATTGAGGCGGCGTTGAAGGAGCGATCCTTCGACTATGTGATCTTGGACTGCCCCCCCAGCCTGGGCCTGCTCACCTTGAATGGGCTGGTGGCCGCCAAGGAGGTGCTGCTGCCGATCCAGTGCGAGTACTACGCACTCGAGGGGTTGTCCCAACTGCTGCGCACCATCGACATGGTCCGCACCCACCTGAATCCGTCCCTGATAGTCGGGGCGATCCTGCTGACCATGTACGACGGCCGCACTCGGTTGGCCTCGCAGGTGGCCACCGAGGTACGCACGCACTTCGGGGAGCAGGTGTTGGACACCGTCATTCCCCGGTCAGTGCGGGTTTCCGAGGCACCGTCGTACAGCCAGACCGTCCTCACCTACGATCCGTCCTCCTCAGGCGCCATCGCCTATCAGGAGGCGGCGGCGCAGCTGATGGCGTTGACGCCTGACTATGCACAGAGTTATCCACAGACATAAACACATAAATAGGACATAACTCCCGAGTTATCCCCCGGAAGGATGAGGATGGCGTCAGCACCGAAGCGCGGCCTTGGCAAGGGCCTGGGCGCGCTCATCCCATCAGGGCCTGCTCCTGTGGCACATCCCGATCAGCCAGGAGAGCCAGCGGCACGCCCGTCGAGCGAGTCGGAGATGGCCCCGATCGCGGGCGCGACCTATGCCGAACTCCCGATCGGCGCCATTGCCCCGAATCCGCGCCAGCCACGCACGGTCTTCGACGAGGAGGCGCTGGCGGAACTGGTCTTCTCCATCAAGGAGATCGGGCTCCTGCAGCCCATCGTCGTGCGCGATGTGGGGGACGAGCAGTTTGAGCTCATCGCCGGCGAACGTCGACTGCGTGCCAGCAAGGAGGCGGGCCTTGCGAGCATTCCCGCCATCATCCGCGCGACCGACGATGAGGATCTGCTCCGAGATGCGCTCCTGGAGAACCTGCACCGCGCCAACCTGAATGCGCTGGAGGAAGCAGCGGCGTATCAGCAGTTGCTGTCCGACTTCGGCTGCACGCAGGAAGAGCTAGCGCGTCGCATCGGTCGGTCACGTCCGCAAGTCTCAAACACGTTGCGGTTGTTGAAACTTCCGCCCGACGTCCAACGACGAGTAGCGGCAGGTGTGCTCAGTGCAGGGCACGCGCGAGCCCTGCTGTCCTTGGATGACCCCGCCGCGATGGAGGTGCTCGCCGCCCGCATCGTCGCCGAGGGACTGAGTGTCCGCTCGGTCGAGGAGATCATCATTGTCGGTGACGGCGATGGCCGATCCCGGTCACGCAAGTCGCGATCCCGGGGTTCAGCCAAGCCCGATGCCGAGGTCGCCGAAGTCGTGGCTGAACTCACCGATCGGGCCAGCGATGCGCTGGACACCCGGATCACCGCCAAGGGGTTCGGCACCAAGCGCGCGCGGGGGACGCTCGTCATCGAGTGCGCCGACATCGAGGACCTACGCCGAATCGTCGACCTCCTCGACTGATCCCCCGGATCAACACACAGGCGTTCTGCTCACCAAGGATCTGTGCGAGACGTTGCGCACGTGGTCCTAACGCTCGGCAGCAACCTCCGCCAGCTCGGACATGATGCCACCGACAGTGACATCAGCAGCCGAAAGTGCCTGCGGCACAAGGGAAGTCTCGGTCATGCCCGGTGCCACGTTCACCTCCAGGAACCACGCCTCACCATCGGCGTCGACGATGAGGTCGGTCCGTGACCAGTCGCGAAGGCCAAGCACGACGTGCGCGTTGAGGGCAACCGCCTGCGCCTGCATCTCCTGCTCATCGGTCAAACGTGCAGGGCAGAAGAACTCTGTCGTGCCCGCGGTGTAGCGCGCGGAGTAGTCGTACAGCTCGCTCTCGGGGACGATCTCGACGGCCGGAAGCGCAAGGACGTCACCGTCGCGCTCGAACACGCCCACAGCAACCTCGGTGCCGGAGATGAACTGCTCCATGATCACGACATCGCCATAGGCGAAGGCACCGATCATGGCGGCCGGTAGGTCGGATGCGTCATGGACGATCGACGCGCCCAGCGCCGATCCGCCCTTCGCGGGCTTGACGACCAGCGGAAGGCCCAGCCGCTCGACTACTGCCGTGAGCACACCTGTGGATCCGAGCTCTCGAAACGTGGATTGGGGCATCGCCACGCAGTCGGGGGTGCGCAGACCCGCATCAGTGATGAGTCGCTTCGCCACAGGCTTGTCGAAGGCGAGCCGACTCGTCGCGGCGATGGACCCGACGAAGGGGATGCCCAGGCTCTGAAGAACGTCGCGCAGGGCTCCGTCCTCGCCTGCTGCTCCATGCAAAAGGGGAATCACGACGTCGGGGCGATGGTCGCGCAGGTGGTCCAGCAACTGGGCGTCGACATCGGCGAGCTGGACCTCCCAATCAGGACGCTCGATGCGCAGGGCCTCGGCGACACGTCGGCCCGAACGCAGCGAGACATCACGCTCGGCGGAAAGGCCACCAGCCAGCACCAGCACATGCATGAGTTGCTCCTAGGCGAGGTCGGGTGCGGGAACGGTTGACCCCGTGACGGGATTCAGCGCATGGGCCGTGCCGAAGGTGTGGACGAGCTCGAGCTCGGACTCGATGACCGCTGAGAGCCGGCGAACGCCCTCACGGATGCGATCAGGCTCGGGGTAGCAGTAGGACAGCCGCAGGTTCTGCCGCCCCTGACCGTCGACATAGAACCCCGTGCCGGGCACGTAGGCGACGAGATTCGCGACGGCTCGCGGCAGCATCGCAGTGGCGTCCAGGCCCTCGGGCAGAGTGAGCCAGGAGTAGAAGCCACCAGCAGGGATGGTCCACGTGGTGCCCTCGGGCATGAGCGCCTGGAGAGACTCCAGTAGAGCGTCACGGCGTTCGCGATAGACCTCACGAAAGGTCTTGATCTGCTCACGCCACGGCTGGGTGGCCAGGTACTCGGAGATGGTCAGCTGGGCGTAGTTCGACGGGCACAGCACGGCTGCCTCGGCGGCCAGCACGAGCTTCTCGCGCACACCGTGGGGAGCAACTGCCCAGCCGACGCGAAGGCCGGAGGCGATGGTCTTGGAGAAGGATCCGAGGTAGATGACCCCCTCGGCATCGTCAGCCCGGATCGCCCGCGGGGCCTCCCCCTCGAAGCCCAGCAGACCGTAGGGATCATCCTCAAGGAGCAGGACTCCTGCCGACTGCACGATCTGCAGGATCTCCGCTCGTCGCTGCGGACCCTGCGTGACGCCTGCGGGGTTGTGGAAACTGGGGATCGTGTAGACCAGCTTGACTCGCTTGCCCTCGCGTGAGCACTGGTCGAGTGTCTCCTGAAGTGCTTGCGGCACAAGGCCTTCGTCGTCCATGGCCACGTGAATGACCTCGCACTCGAAGGCGCGGAACACGCCGAGCGCACCCACGTAGGACGGTGCCTCGACGATGACGACGTCGCCGGGATCGCAGAAGACGCGGGTGACGAGATCGAGGGCCATCTGCGATCCGGTTGTCACGACGATGTCATCCGGGTGAGCGGTGACACCGACCTCGCCGACGACCTCGAGGATCTGCTCACGAAGGCCCTCGTCGCCCTGGCCCGACCCGTACTGCAGGGCGACCGGACCGCGCTCGACGAGGAGTCGCTGGGCGGTGGTGGTGAGCATGTCGATGGGCAGGGCCTGCACGTAGGGCATGCCACCGGCCAGCGAGACCACCTCGGGGCGGGAGGCGACGGCGAACAGCGCACGGATCTCCGAGGCACGCATCGCGTTGGCGCGGGCGGCATAGGCATCCACCCAAGGGTCGAGTCGGGAACCTTCCGTCGTCACACCGCTCACCTCCTTGGCGATCCGGGCAGCCTGGGAATCAGGTCTGTTGCTGTGCTGTATGACCCGCCTAGAGTAGGCCCCACGGAAGGGAGACCCTCATGCGGCGTGTGCTCGGACTGGTTGCTCTGCTCGCTGTCGGCGTGCTTGTCGGCTTCCTCGTCCGGCTCATCTGGCCCCGGGCCCGTTGATAGCACGTGGTTGACCGGGATCTGCTCCGAGGCAGTTGATCCTCAGGTCAGGGCCGCACGGTGTAGCTCTTGGTGAACGAGTAGGGCAGGTAGGCACCCTTCTTGGGGGCCGTCACACTGACCTTCACCCGGTAGGGAGTCGCTCCCGTGACCGTGACCATGACGGTGGAGCCGTCCTTGGTGATCATGCAGCCGCTGAATCCTCCGAGTGCCTGCATTCTGGTGATGGGTACACATCGCGCCGTCACCTTGGCTGTCTGACCGGCGTTCGTCACAACCGGATGATCAATCAGGTCGACCGTCCGATTGGGCGTGATCGAGTTGGGCAGACCCAGCGGCTTCACCGGCACCTGCTCAAGCCCCGCCTCCACGGGTGTGCGGACCACGACGGTCTCGCCGCTGGGCTCCTTGACGTAGGAGATCAGCACCTCACGGCCGACGAATCCAGGATCGGGGGTGTAGACGACGGTGTTGTCCTTGATCTCGGCTGTGCCGTTGCGCGGCGGATCCACGGAGGTCACGGTCGATCCTGGATCCGAGCCTGAGCTGGTGACCACGTCGATCGACGTGGGCCGGTTGGGCACGACGGGGATCGGAGTCTGCTTGGCCGTGGGCGTGGTGCTGGGTGTTGCGGTGGGCGCGGCGGACTCGGTGGGTGTGGGTGTTGCGGTGGGCGCGGCGGACTCGGTGGGTGTGGGTGTGGTGCTGGGGGTTGCTGAGTCGGTGGGCGTCGCGGTGGGTGTTGCGGACTCGGTGGGTGTGGCCGTGGTGCTGGGTGAACTCGACGGCGACGGCGACGCCACGACCACGTTGCCCTCGGTCACCTCCTTGGGCAGGCAGGCGGTGGTCGTGAAGTAGATGTCGTCGAGGAAGTTGCCCACGGACTTGCTTCCCGACGCCGTCGCACCGGACTCGAAGCCGAAACGGGTACGCGTCTGGCCATCGGGAACGGTGTAGTCACCGGAGTGCCGCACCCACCCGTCACCGAGGGAGTCGGTGAAGGTGTACGTGGCATTGGGGTTTTCGCCCTCGGAACCAATGTTGACGCTCATGGTGTCGCCGAGCGCACCCTTGGCGCGAGCACGATGCAGGAGCGACCAGGTGAGCGTCTGCCCGGGCACGGTCGCGACGGTCTGGTAGAGCTCCGAGGGCTGCGTCGCGTTCAGTTCCGCGAACTGATCCCCCTCCGGTGCCGTCACACCATTGAAGCCGGTCGACCAGATCTCGATCTTGCGGTCGCTCGCCGTGGTCTTCCACCCGGGGACGTCGGACTCATTGAGCTGCCGATACGACTTGGCCGGGATGGCCGGCTTCTCGAATCCACCATTGGTCAGGGCAGTAGTAGACGCGGTGCACTCCTGGGCAACGGGCTCGGCCATGACATCGGCGGCGATCCACAATTGGTAGATCGGTGCGCCCGAGACATTGCGCGTCTGGGTGAGCGTCAGGGTCTTCACCGATGACGTCGGTCGGAACCACGCTGCCGCACCACTGGTGTCCGCCTTGGCGCCGAGCAGATTCGGTGCTGCCCACGTCGGCTGGTCGATGTGACTTCCTGATGGGCACGACGAGGGTTTGGGTGACACCGCGCAATAGTTGAAGGATCCTTGGTACCAGTCCGTCACATCCACGACTCCACCCTGGGCGTCAGTCGCTGACAGGGCGATGTCCTCGGCATCGATGTCACCAAGCGCGAAGCCCCATGTGCCGGAGGCGGGTGCTGTCACGAACGTGACCGACACGCTCGTGGTGGTGCCACCGAGGGGCAGCGATGTGTAGAGGTAGTCCTTGCCTTGAGAGGACGAGTACTCGGCACCGAACGGAGTGCTGGCGGACAGCCATGTGCTGGTGCCTGATGCGACCTGCCATGACCCGTTGGTCCGGGTCGCAGCCACGTCTGGAAAGGCAGTGTCAGTGAACGTGGCAGTGGACTGGGTGGTGTCGACGGAGTCGATGGTCCAGTCCGCGTAGACACCAGTTCCCCCGGCGGCCCCGCTCGTCGCAACGGCGAGGAGAGACAGGGCCATGGCCCCACCGACAACAGCAACACTTGCCCCCATGATGCGCATGGGGGAACCTTACGACTGTGGGTCAGGCCTTGGGAAAGGGACGGGGATATCCGCGCCCCGTGGTCATGTGGTCCTCTGCACCTGGCCCGCGGGAGCGCAGAAGCGGGTGAGCGCCACGGAAAGCGCGTCGGCGACGGCGTCCTGGAACTCCGCACTCATCAGCCGCTGGGCATCGTAGGCGTTGGACAGGTAGCCCAGTTCCACGCGCACGGCGGGCATGCGGGTGCGCCGAAGCAGGTCCCAGGTGCGCGGATGCACCCGGCAGTCGAGCAGGTCGGTGCGTGCGACCAACTCCTCCTGCAGGCGCTGGGCGAGGACGCGTCCGCTCGAGGAGTGCTGCCCACCCCGTGGGTCGCCGTAGTAGAAGGTGGCGAGTCCATGCGGAAGCGGGCTCGTGGCCTTGTCCACGTGGATCGACACCACGAGGTCGGCGCCGACCTCGTTGGCGAACTGCGCGCGTGCGGTGTCGTCAGGGAAGGGGCGCTCCGTGGTTGCCCTGGCGGGCCTCGTCAGCAGCACCTGAGTGCCGAGTGCTGCAAGGCGACCCTCGACGCGGACCGCGATGGCATGACACAGGGCCGGGTCCACGGTGTTCCCTGGATCGAGGACAACGACCTTGTCGGCGATGCCGGACTGCAGTTGAGCCAGGGTCATCTGCTCGCGCAGCTGTGAGGCATTGCCACCCGACACGGTGCGGACGAGTCGTTCGAAGGCGCGGAAGGTGTCCGGACCGCAGGTGCCATCGGCGGTCACTCCCACACCCTGCTGGAACTCGCGAAGCGCGCTGTCGGTCTGCTCGCCGAAGATGCCGTCCGGTCGCCCGAGTGAGTAGCCGAGCTGACTCAGCCGTCGCTGCAGTTCAGTGACGTCGTCGCCGGACATGAGATGACCGGGGACATAGGACAGCACACGATCGCCGAGCTGCCATCGGGCCTCATCGAGCCGCCGGAAGGTGTGCGGCCCGACGATGCCGTCGACCGTGATGCCGCGCTCCTGCTGGAACGTGCGCACCGCCTGATCGAGGGCCTCGTCGAAGACCTCGGGATGAGCGACTCGGTCCTCGCACAGACCCAGGTGGGCGAGGCGAGATCGGACCTCTTCAATGGCGGACCCGACGTCACCACGCCGCAGCAGGGCAGACACCGGGTCAGGACTCGAGACGGGTTCGACTAGCCCAAGTACGGGGCGAGGTCGGCGAGGAGCGCTGCCTTCGGCTTCGCACCGATGA
>JAIOXK010000028.1 GCA_021741645.1 Candidatus Nanopelagicales bacterium | reverse complement strand
CTCGGCTGGTGACCTAGCTCCCACGATTTGGACCGCTTCCCGGTTCGAATCGGTAGATTCGACCGGATCCCGGTCCAAGTCTTCAGACTTGAACCGGGAAGCGGTCCAAATCGTAAGAGCGGTTCAGGATTTGGTGAGCTGCGAGAACGGGACCTTGTCCATGCGCGGCTCGGCGGGCAGGCCCAGCACTCGCTCGCTGATGATGTTCCGCTGAACCTCGTCAGTGCCCCCCGCCAGCCGATAGCCCGGTGCCCCAAGAACGTGGTCGTTCCAGGCGAACTCGCCCCACTCCCCGGTATCGGCGACCAAGGCCGAACCCAGCATGCTGGCCGCAGCGTTTCCGATGCGCACGAGGTTGTCCGACGCAAGGAGCTTGCCCAGCGAGCCGGCCGGCCCGGGCTTGTCGCCCGACGCCGTGGCGCGGGCCACCTTGGACACCATGGCAGCGTGCAGACGGGTGCGGATGTACACGTCAGCGAGTTCCTGGCGGACGACCGGGTCGCCGTTCAGGCCCAGATGCGTGGCCAGCTCGACGAGGTCCTGTGCCGTGCCGCCCTTGCGGCGATGCCCTGAACCCGAGGACGACCGTTCGAACCCAAGCGTCGCCTGCGCGACCTTCCAGCCAGCGTCGACGTCGCCGATCCGCATCGAGTCCGGTACCCGCACCTGGTCGAACCACACCTCGTTGAAGCTCGACGGGCCGCTCATCTGGCGAATCGGGCGAATCTCCACTCCCTCCGCGTCCATCGGGACGAGGAAGGCGGTGATGCCACCCTGCTTGACCACGTCGGGGTTCGTGCGAGCCAGCAGGAATCCATACTCCGCGAACTGCGCGTTCGAGCTCCAGATCTTCTGGCCGGTGATGAGCCAGTCATCGCCGTCTCGAACAGCCTTGGTCGACAGGCCCGCGAGGTCTGACCCGGCTCCCGGCTCGCTGAAGAGCTGGGCGCACAGCAGGTCAGTGCGCAGGAAGGCGCGGGCGAACTTCTCGCGCTGCTCGTCCGTGCCGAAGACGCTGACGGCCGCCCCGACCAGACCCGTCGTGACCGAGATGATCTCCGACGACGGCGGCACCGCGAACTCACGCTCCTCGTCGGCGAAGGCCACGGAGTAGACGCTGGGCAGTCCTGCACCGCCGAACTCCTCCGGAAGAGAGATCGCACCGTAACCAGCATCGAACCGCTGAGCGCGGTACTGACGCACCCGCTGGAGGTAGGCGACCTCCTCGTCATGGGACATCGACAAGAAGATCTGCAGCCGCGGATCGCCGACACCCCACTCGAAGACTTCCTCGGTCTTGGGTGCAGCGACCGAAGCCAGCCACGTGCGCACGTCAGCACGCCACGCCTTGAGATGGTCGGGATCGTGGTCGGCCACGGTCACTCTCCTTCCGTCGTAAGCACGGTGCAGGCGCTGATGCCCGGCGCCCCATACACGTGCGTAAACCCAATACTGGGGCCTCCGGGCACCTGCTGCCCGTCGGCGCGTCCCTGCAACTGCCGCACCACTTCATGCACCTGCCGAAGTCCTGAGGCGCCAACGGGTTCGCCGTTCGCCAGCAGGCCGCCATCGGTGTTGACGGGAAGCCGGCCGTCGATGAGGAAGTCGCCGTTGAGGTAGCCCTCCGCCTGGGCTCCGTGCTCCACCAGACCGGTCTCAGCGAGATGAATGATCTCTGCGCCGCTCTCGGTGTCCTGCAACTGGGCCACCTGAACGTCGGCCGGACGGATGCCGGCGGAGTCGAAGGCCGCCTTTGCTGCGTCGATGGACGGGCTCGTCCGCTCCCCCGGCGACAGCCAGGTGGAGAAGACCTCGAAGGATCCAGGGCGTCGGCCACGCAGTTCAACCGAGGCGAGCCGCACCGGCCGATCGCACAGGTCGAATGCCCGCGATCCACGCGCAAGGACGAGCGAGACCGCACCCGCATCCGGCGAGCAGAACATGAAGCGCGTCAGCGGGTCGTTGATCATGTCGGCATCCATGGCCTCGTCGACCGACACCGGCTTGCGGCGCCAGGCGTACGGATGGTCAGCTGCATAGGCGAATGCCTTCTCCGACGCATAGCCCAGCGTGCGCGGATCGATGCCGTGCTCATGCAGGTAGCGCTGGATCTTCAAGGCGAAGTACGAGGTCGTCACCATCATGCCGGTCTGGCCGTACCAGTCACCGATGCCGTAGCGCGCCGGCGAGGCATTGAAGGCTCCTCTGGCGTGGTTGTCGTAGCCCACCACGCACGCCAGATCGCGACCCTCGGCAAGCAGACCGTTTCGAGCAGTCATCAAGGCGACGCCGCCGGTGGCGCAGCCGTTCTTCACGGTGACGAAGGGCAGACCCGTCAGCCCGAGTCGGCTCACCAGATTGTCCGGCTTGGTCTCGCCGTTCGTGCCACCGACAGCGAAATGGATGTCACTCCATGTGACGCCGGCATCGGCCAGTGCCCCGCGCACAGCCTCCTCGGCAAGGTCGTTGTCCTCGCCGTCGAACCGGCCGAAGGTGGTGCGAGCAGCACCGACGATGTAGATGGGCTCGCTCATGACGCGGCCTCGAACGCATACGTGTGGACCACGGTGTCACCGTCGGTCCAGGCCTTGGTCAGCACCAGGCGCACCGGCTCGCCGATGACCCACTCGGTGCGCCCGAGGAGCCATCCCTCGACGATCACGGGGCCCAGGTCGACGTATCCGATGCTGAAGGGGGCGAACTCATCGGTGCGGAAGGGTGGCTTCGGCTCGAAGTGCTGTGTCGTCCACGACCACACGATGCCGTCAGTCGGCAGTGCCACGTCCGTGACGTCGACCCCTGTGCAGACCGGGCATGAGCCCAGCGCCGGGAAGACTGTCGCGCCGCAGGAGCACTCCGATCCGCGAAGAGCGACAGGATCCAGCGAGGAGAACAGGGAATCGTCGACTGTCGTGGGCATCGCGCTACTCCGACAGCCGAATCAGGGCCTTGCCCAGGTTCGCACCATTGAGGAGTCCCTCAAGCCCTGCGCCAGCATTCTCGATGCCCTCGAACACCGTGGCCCGGTCGACGAGCTCACCACTTGCCAGCCAGCCGCTGACCCGTGCCTCGAACTCGGGTCGAAGATCCTCGTAGTCGCGGACGATGAAGCCACGGAGCGTCACCCGACGAAGGACGACCTCGATGAGCTCGGACAGCGACGGCTGCTCCTGCGAGCCGAAATTCGAGACTGCACCGCACATGCTGATGCGCCCGCCGATGGTCATGTTGTGCAGTGCATGCACCATCTGCCAGCCGCCGACATTGTCGAAGAACAGGTCAATTCCGTCCGGGAATGCCTCACCGAGGGCCGCGCGGACATCTGCCGTGCGGTAGTCGATCACCTCATCGAAACCGCACTCGTCCTTCAACCAGGCGCACTTCTCCTCGCCTCCGGCACTGCCGACCACCTTGCTGGCTCCCAGGAGTCGAGCGAACTGGCCGGCCATGCTGCCGACGGCCCCGCCCGCGCCCGTGACGAAGACCGATTCGCCGGGCGTCAGCTTCCCGACCGGCAGGAGGCCCGCGTACGCGGTGAAGCCGGTCTGCCCCATCGAACTCAGCCATGAGACAGCCGGTGCCTTCTGCAGATCGCAGATCGTTCCGGCCTTGTCATCGACGACGGCGTACTCGCGCCAGCCCATGCGATGACGCACAGTGGCGCCCACCGGCAGAAGGTCGGACGCCGACTCGACGACAACGCCGATGGCAGAGCCATCCAGCGGTCCGCCGATCTCAAAGTTCGTCGTGTACTGCTTCTCCCCCGGATCCATCCGACCGCGCGTTGACGGATCAACGCTCATGTACTGGTTGCGCACCAGCACGGTGCCGGGTGTGAGCTCCGGCAGATCGATGGTTCCGAGGGTCAGGGCCTCGGCCACCTTGATGCCCTCAGGGCGACGGCCGAGGAGGACGGCGGTGGTCTGCTTCATGAGTTGGCCTGCCTCAAGGCACGCGCCTCTGGGGTGCGTCCCACCCAGCCGGCGGCCTGCAGATCGACGTCGATGATCTCGCCTTCGGACCAGATGCCGTTGTCATCGAAGATCCCGTAGCGACCCGTGGCCGGATCCTCGACGCGCACGAGTCCCACCTCATTGATCGTGTAGAGGAACCCCGAGATGGGGTGCTTGTAAGCCTTGGACATGGTGACTCCTTGGACGCTCGTACAAGTCCGGGACGGATCAAAGACTACACAACTTGATGCGGGGTACAGTAACTTTGCTCCCCACCGATCGGAGACACCCATGTCGAACGCGTCGAATCCGCAGCAGGCCGCGCTTCCCTCGCAGCTCGTCCAGATCGCCTACCGCGTGGACGACCTCGAGACAGCCTGCAGGCAGTGGGCCGAACGCGTGGGCGCAGGGCCTTTCCTGTGTCGCCCCCATCTGGAGGTCGAGGCGACCCACAATGGCGAGCCGGCGATCTACGATCACAGCGCCGCTTTCGGCCAGTGGGGGCCCGTGATGCTGGAACTGATCCAGCTGCACGAGTGCGAGCCAGCATCCATGAGAGACGTGCTCGAGCACGATCTCCCCGGGCAGGTCAATCACTTCGCCTGCTTCGTCGACGATCTTGAGGCGGCCAGCGCAGCCCTTGTGGAGCAGGGGATGCCGCTGACTATGTCCCTCACCTCGTCCAGCGGAATGGAGGTCCGCTTCCACGATGCCCGCCACGTGGTCGGCGGGGTTCTGGAGCTCTACGTGGGCAGCGAGCACCTTCGCGGGTTCTACGACAAGGTCACCGCGCTTGCCGATGGCTGGGACGGCTCCGACGTGGTGCGGTGGGTCAACGGTTCGTAAGCAGGGAGTGTCCCGCTGCGGACTCGCCACGCAGGTGCGCGTGATCGTTGAAGGAGATCACCGACAGTCCTCTCGAGCCTGACACCACGGTCGAGATCGATGCGTTGATGCTCACGCGGTTCATGGATATGACTCCCTCGGGGCCGGCATGGAGGAGTGCTCCCACCAGTGCGGCGGTCACTCCAGCGGAGGTCACGACCACCGCATCCGTGCCACGCGGGAGCGATTGCGCCAGCTCCGACAGCCCGGCGAGCGCCTCGGCCGCGAAGACGGTCCAGACAGGGTCCCCCTCGGCCATCCACTGCGCCATCGCCTGGTCAAGATGGGTCTGGAACTCCGCTGAGGTCATGCCAGTCGTCGCCCCTGCACGTCCGAGGTGCTCCTCCACGGCCCCATGTGCATCGAACTCGTCAAACCTCGAGTCGATCACGATGAGCTCAGTGCCGAACTCCGCTCCTGCGATCATCGCCGTCTCGCGCTGACGGGAGAGTGCTCCGCTCACCAGCACGGGCGACCGCAATCCGCGGAGCGCCAACTCCCGACCGGCGACGGCGGCCTGCTCGCGACCGAGATCGGAGAGCTGGTCGTAGTCGGCCGATCCGAAGCTTGCCTGTCCATGACGCAGCAGCACGATGGCAGGCACACGGACTCCTAGGAGACGAGGACGAGAGGACGGGCCAGCAGCTCGTGCATGGTCTGCAGGTACTCGGCTGCCGGCGCACCGTCGACGGCGCGGTGATCGAAGGTGAGACTCAGCGTCAGCACCTGCGTGCGCACCCAGTCATCCCCCTCCCACTTGCCTGAGTCGCGCAGGCGACCCACGCCGAGGATGCCGACATTGCCGGGATTGATCACGGGAGTGAACATGTCGACTCCATATGTCCCTAGCGAGGTGACGGCGAAGGTTCCGCCTTCAAGTTCGTCGAGCCCGATCGTTCCCTCGCGGCATCGCTCGGCCGCCTCGCGCGTGGCGCGGGCAAGCTCCGGGAGAGAGAGCGTGTCCGCATCACGAATCACCGGAACCATCAGCCCGTTGGGCACCGCCACCGCCAGCCCCATGTGAATGTGGCGCAGGAGGTGGATCTCGTTGCCGTCGATCGTCGCATTGAGTATTGGATGCTGACGCAGGGCAAGAGCTGCCGCGCGCACCACGAAGTCGTTGAGGCTCGGGACAGGGACGCCAAGAGCGGCGTACTGCTCCTTCATCTCCGATCGCAGCGCGACCACCGCGTCCATCCCCACCTCGAAGCCGTGGGTCAGCTGCGCCATCTCGGTGAGGCTCTGCTGCATCCGGGCGGCGATCGTGCCGCGCATGCCCTTCATCGGGATGATCGACGACGTCTCCTGGCCGCTGACGGCCGCCAGCGTGGACGTCGCCACCACGGCCGCTGCCGCAGCCGCCTGAGGAGCCGATGCCGCCGCCTTCACGTCACCGCGAGTGACATAGCCCGTGGAGGTCGAGATGGACGAAGGATCGATGCCGGCCTCGCGCGCGTCTCGACGAGCAAGGGGGGACGCGACCTTGGCCGGGCCTGCTGGAGCCGGCGACCTCAGCGCCGCCTCCTCGACGTCCTCCGAGACGATGCGGCCACCGGGGCCACTGCCACGCACCGTGGAGAGTTCTACTCCGAGCTCCGTAGCCACCCGACGGGCGTTCGGCGAGATGAAGACGCGGCCATCAGCGGAGGAGACCTGGAGATCATCGCCGCCACCGACGGTGGTGATCACCGTGACCTCCTCAACGGACGCCGCCGAAGGCGCCGCGGCCGGAGTCGCCCCACCGGCGGGCGGCTGCTCGCCTTCACCCAGCAGCCAACCGAGCACGGCACCGGGCTCGAGGGTCACACCATTGCCGACAGCGCGGTGCAGAATTCCTTCAGCCTCGGCCTCAACGTCGACGTCGATCTTGTCCGTCGCCAAGCGAAGAATCGGCATGCCCACCACTACTGCGGCGCCGTCGTCGAGCAGCCACTCGTCGACCGTGCCCTCCTCCATGGTGAGGCCGAGCTTGGGAAGGCGGATCTCGATCGCCACAGGTCAGTTCCTCTCGAGCATGCGCCGGACGGACTGCTCGATGCGAGCCGCATCAGGCACGTACGCGTTCTCCAACACGGGAGCGTACGGAACTGGAGCGAAGGGAGCGGCGAGCCGCGCCACGGGCGCATCGAGGTAGTCGAACGCCTCCTCCTGAATCTGGGCTGCGATCTCGGCTCCGATGCCGCCGAACTGGACGGCCTCATGGACGATCAGGGCCCGATTCGTCTTCCGCACGGACGTCACAATGGTCTCGGTGTCGAGCGGCTGGACCGTCCGAGGGTCGATCACCTCGACCGAGATGCCGTCGGCAGCGAGCTTCTCGGCCGCCTTCAGCGCCTCAGGGAGCATGCGGGCGATGGCGATGATCGTGGCGTCCGTGCCCTCCCGCGAGATGGTGGCCTCGCCGAACGGAACGGCGTAGATCTCCTCGGGGACCGGGCCCTTGACGCCCAGCATCTTCTTCTGGAGGACGACGATCGTCGGGTTGTCATCGCGAATCGCCCCGACGATGAGGCCCTTGGCGTCATAGGGCGTGGCCGGAAGTGCGACCTTGAGCCCGGGCACATGGGCAAGCCACGCCTCCAGGCTCTGACTGTGCTGCGCCGCAGCCGACATGCCCGCGCCACCGGCGGTGGTGATGGTCAACGGCACCGACACGGCACCGCCGAACATGTACTTCATCTTGGCCGCTTGATTGAAGATCTGATCCATGGCAACACCGACGAAGTCCATGAACATCAGGTCGCACACCGGGCGGAGCCCGCGAGCCGCTGCACCGACGCCGAGACCGATGATCGCCTGCTCGGCGATCGGGGTGTCCTTGACGCGCTTGTCGCCATAGGCGTCAAGGAGTCCGTCGAACATGTGGAAGACGCCGCCGTACCCGGCAACGTCCTCACCGATGAGGAAGACATCAGGGTCTTCGGCCATCGCCTGGTGCATGCCCTCGTTGAAGGCCTTGACGTAGGTCATTTCACGCGTGGTCACGGGCGTCCTTCCGAGGAGCGGATTAAAGAGGTCACAGGTCGGCGCTCAGACCGTGTAGACGTCGTCGAGGATGTCAGCGGGGTCAGGGTCAGGACTGTTGCGAGCGAATTCGATGCCGTCGTTGATCTCGTCCTCGACCTCAGCCCAGATGCGCTCGAACTCCTCAGCCGAGGCCAGCCCGCGCTCAACGCCGATCGCCTCGATCAGGCGAATGGCATCGCGCGACTTCCAAGCCTCGACCTCCGCTGGATCGCGATAGGGAATGCGCATGCCCTTGATGCCCTGGTGATCGAAGAAGCGATACGTCTTGGCCTCGATGAGCGTGGGGCCCTCGCCTCGCTTGGCGCGATCCACGGCCTCCAGCGCCACCTGGCGAACGGCGAGGGCATCCATGCCGTCGACGATCACACCGGGGATGCCGTACGAGGACGCACGCTCGGCGATGTCGGTGAGCTTCATGTGACGCTCCTGGGACGTGAACTCGGCGTAGCCGTTGTTCTCGATCACGAAGATCACGGGCAGATCCCACACCGCGGCCATGTTGACCGACTCGTGGAAGGCGCCGATGTTCGTGGCTCCGTCGCCGAAGAAGGAGACGGCCACCGTGCCGTCCCCCCGGTACTGCGATGCGAAGCCAGCTCCGATGGCGATCGGAATGCCGCCCCCGACGATCGCATTGGCGCCGAGCATTCCGCGATTCATGTCGACGATGTGCATGCTTCCGCCTCGACCCTTGCAGTAGCCGGTGGTCTTGGCATACAGCTCGGCGAACATGGGGCGGAACTCCGCACCCTTCGCGATGGCATGCCCGTGACCACGGTGCGTCGAGGTGATCTGGTCTGCATCGGTGAGCACGGACATGACCCCAGAGGCCACTGCCTCCTGGCCCACGTACAGATGGAGGAATCCGGGCATCTCACCGGTCTCGACCAGCTTTCCGGAGGACTCCTCGAACCGGCGAATGCGAACCATTCGGCGGTGCAGGTCGAGGACGAGCTCGCGGGTCGCCGGCGTGACCTCGGCTTCCGTGGGTGTAGCCATGAAGGATCTCCCGGATCTGAGGAATGCGCCTGCACTTACGGCACGCAGACTATAGTAACTAGGACGTCCAAGTATATGAACTCGGGAGCCGAGATGATCCGTCGCATCCTTGTCGTGACTGGCGGCCACCGGGTCGCCCTCGATGAATTCCTCGGCTCCGTCGCCGCCATCTGCAGCGAGCGGGGGTGGGTCTGGGCCCATGCCACCCAGCCCACAGCCCAGCGCTGGCTGACCGATGAGCTGGCCGGCCAGTGGGATGCCATCCTCCTGCACGACATTCCCGGGCTGAAACTCAAGCGGGGCTCCGAGCCGCTCGTCGAGGGGCCGGATGCCCAGACCGCGCAGGATGTCGTGAACCTGCTGGACGCCGGTCAGGGCATGGTCGTCCTGCACCACGCGATCTCAGGCTGGCCGGGCTGGGAGGGCTGGGCCGAGATGACCGGCGCTCGCTTCCTCTACCGGCCAGGACGGCTGCGAGGCGAGGATCTCCCCTCCTCCGGCTACCGCATCGACCGCTTCACGGTCTCCCCCATCGCCCCGCATCCGATCACCAGCGGCATCGAGCCCTTCGAGATCGACGACGAGCTCTACTTCATCCCCGTGCTCAACGACCGCATCAGGCCGCTCCTTGAGCAGGACGCCGACATGGATGGTGCCCTCTTCCAGGACACGTGGGACGAGGTCACGAACGGGGTCTCCACCGGGGTCACGTGCGCTGGACGCCCGGCAGATGGTGGCCTGCATGGCGGCAGCAGACTCCAGGGCTGGACCACCACTGCGGGCAGATCACCCATCGCCACCCTGCTCATGGGTGACGGACCGAGCACCTTCGAGAACCCGATGTTTCGCCAACTGCTCGGCAACGCCTTGGAGTGGGTGAGCAGCGATGAAGCGCTGGAGGGCGCTGCCGCCGATCCGTTCGAGATTCCCCTGCCGTAGCAAAAGGACTGGGCCGGTTCCACCGCGCTTCGTGGTGGAACCGGCCCAGCCTTATGACGCGCTAGGACCTCTTATTCGCCGTGCGCGATGCCAGAGCCACCGCGACGATCAGGGCAAGACCGTTGAAGAGCTCAGTGACGTAACCGGGGGCTCCTGCCAGCTGAAGGCCGGTGACACCGGTGGCGAGCAGGAAGATCGCCACGAGAGTACCGAGGACGTTGACTCGGCCCGGTCGAATCTGAGTGGCACCCAAGAAGACCGCGGAGAAGACCGGCAGCAGGTAGCCGCTGCCGCTGTCCGGAGTGGCCGTTCCGATGGTCGAGAGGTAGACGATGCCGCCGAAGGACGCGGTAGTAGCGGAGATGATGAAGGCGATCATCGTGATGCGGCCGACTCGAACACCCGCCAGACGAGCCGCGATCGGGTTGCCGCCGATGGCGTACAGGTAACGACCGAAGGGGGTGTACTCCAGCACCCACCAGAAGATGACGGCGAGCACGGCCGCGTAGTACACCGAGCGCGGCAGGCCGAGGATCTCCTCGCGTGCGAACTCGAAGAACGGTGCATAGCCCTGGGTGCTCAGCACGATCTGCTGGCTGTTCGTGATCATGTAGGCGATCGCCACGAGGATGCTGCTCATACCCAGGGTGCCGATGAACGAGTTCACCTGAAGTTTGACCACGACGAGGGAGTTCGCGAGACCGATGAGCACGCCGATGAGGAGTGCACCGCCGGCCGCGACCACGACGCCGTAGTGGTTCGCCAGAGCCCACGCGGTCCAGCAGACGGACACCGTCAAGGCCCCCGCAATGGTCAGGTCGAAGGCTCCTGCTGCAACCGGCAGGATGAGGCCGAGAGCGACGATGGCACTGATCGCCTGGAAAGACAGCACCTGCTTGAAGGTGCTGCCCTGAAGGAAGAGATCCGGGATCCACAGGGAGAAGATCAGGATCAGCAAAGCCCAGACGTAAAGGCCGCTGTACTTGTCGAAGCCGAGATTGATTCGGCGACGCGGTGCGGCGGTTTCTGCTTCTGACATCGGGCTTCTCCGGATTCGTCGGTTTCGGGATCTACGTTGTGGGATCTACAGGGGGATGCTTACGAGGCCTCTGCTGTGTCGCGTCCGATCGTGGCTGCTGTGATGCTGTCCGCCGTGATCTGCTCGCCACGCAGGGTGTCCGCCACCTTGCCCTTGCGCATGATCAGGACCCGGTCACAGACACGGACGAGTTCCTCGTGGTCGGTGGAGCACACCAGGACAGCTGCTCCTTGAGCAGCAGCCTCTTCCACAAGTCGATGGATGTCAGCCTTGGCACCGACGTCGACGCCCTGAGTCGGTTCGTCGAGTACGAGCAGTGACGGCTCCTGCCGCAACCACCGGGCGAGAATGACCTTCTGCTGGTTTCCACCAGACAGCTGCATCATCGTGTACTCCGTCTCACCGGGCTTCACGGTGAGCTTGCCCAGCCACTCCTTCACATCTGCGCGCTCTGGGCGCCGCCGAAGGACGCCTGCAGTCATGTGACGACCCGGGTCCACGATCGTGATGTTTTCGCGAAGGGTCTGCTCCATGATGGATGCATTGGCGTGCCGTTCCGCGGGCACGAGAGCAACCTTGCGTTCGATGGAGATGTCGGGACGATTCTGCGGAAGTTCACGCTCATCCACCATGACCTCGCCGTGACGAGCCATTCCGCCGAAGACGAGAGCCGCCACTGCTTCGCGGCCCGAGCCGGTGATGCCCGCAACGCCGACCACCTCGCCGCGGTGCACCTCCATGTTCAAATCCGCCACGGAACCGCCCGACACGTGATTGACCTTGAGGACCTCGGGGCCATGCTCCCGCGCCTCCGCGCCTCGCTTGTTGTGCTCCTCCAGTTTGCGTCCGACCACGTGCTCGATGAGCTGCTCCTCCGTGAGGCCTTCGACCTCACGGGTGATGATGTGCTTGCCATCCCGGAGAACGGTGACGGACTGCGCCATCTCGAACACCTCATCGAAGTGATGAGACACGAACAGAACCGCCACACCAGTCTTGGCTACGCGATCCACGAGCGCATAGAGGCGCTGAGCCTCGGCATCTGGCAGGTTCGCGGTCGGCTCGTCGAGAATCAGCATCTTGGGGGGTGTGCCACGGCCGGACATCGCACGAGCGATGGCCACGGCCGTTCGCTCGGACATCTGCAGACTGCCGACGGGGAGGCTGATGTCGATGTCGTATCCGAGGTTGGCGAGCGCCTCGCGGGCATTCGCCCGCTCCTTGCGCCATCTGATCGACCTCGACTTGTTGGTCAGGTACCCGTTGCCGAGCGCCATGTTGTCGACGGCGTCGAGGTTGGGCACCAAGCCCAGATCCTGATGCACGAAGCGAAGCCCAATGGCCTCGCTGGAGACCGGGTCCTCGAGCGCGAGTTTCTCGCCGCCGACCGTCACCTCAGTGCCGGACTCGGGGGCATGAAAGCCCGCCAGGATCTTGATGAGCGTGGACTTGCCACACCCATTCTGACCCACGAGAGCGCGCACCTCACCGGGCTCGACGTCAATGCTGACGTGGTCCAGAGCCACCTGAGCCCCGAAGATCTTCGTCGCATTGCGCACTGTCAGCGCCGTCGTCATGATGCCTCCCTCACGGTCGGTCGAACATTACCGAGCAGGCCCCAAAATGCAAGGCCTTCCAAGTATCTGAAGGTCACGATTCGGCCCTGATCGAGCTATTCACAAGGTCACGCACCGGATGCGGACGGGTGCAGTCGCGTCCGGGCATGCGCTGCTGCCAGCCGAGCCACCGGAATCCTGCTTGGGGATGCAGACACATAGTCCAGACCGATCCGCTCGCAGGTGGCGATTGATGCCGGGTCGCCGCCGTGCTCACCGCAGATGCCCAGCTTGATGTCCGGACGCACACTGCGCGCCTTGGCCACCGCAAACTCCATCAGGGAGCCGACGCCCTCCGCATCCAGCTCTGCGAACGGGCTTGCCGTGAGCAGGCCCTTCTCCAGGTAGGTGCCGAGCATGCGACGCTCGACGTCATCGCGGGAGAACCCATACGTCAACTGGGTGAGGTCGTTCGTGCCGAAGGACAGGAACTCAGCCCACTGTGCGAGTCGATCTGCCATCAGCGCGGCCCGCGGCGTCTCCACCATCGTGCCGATGCTGAAGGGGATGATCATTCCTGTTCGCGACGAGACCTCTTGATTCACGCGGCGAATCAGACGCAGCGACATCACCAGCTCGTCCGGAATCGACACGAGGGGGATCATCACCTCAAGCTTCGGGTGCGCCTCCCCTGCTGAGACAACGTCCACCCATGCGTTGAACAGGCCCTCGACCTGCGCGGGGTACAGCCCCTCATGCATCAGCGCCAGGCGCACGCCACGCACGCCGAGCATGGGGTTCTCCTCATGCAGGTGCTCAAGCATGCGCGCCTGATGCTCGTCCTCGAGTTCGTCAGCAGACGAGGGCAGGAACTCGTGCATGGGCGCATCGAGGAGTCGAACCGTCACGGGTCGATCCCCCATGGCTGCGAGCAGTTCCCGGAAGTCCTCGCGCTGGGCCACGGCCAGCTCCTTGAGCGCCCGCTCCTCAGCCTCGTGATCGTGGGACAGGATCACCGCACGAACAAACGGGAGCCGATCGCCCATGAACATGTGCTCGGTGCGGCACAGGCCGATGCCCTCGGCCCCGTTGTCGATGGCCGTCGAGGCGTCCACGCCGTTGTCAGCGTTCGCACGCACCTTCAGCCGACGCGTGTCGTCGGCCCAGCTCAGGAGCGTCGTCAGGCTCGGTGACGGTGTGGGCCGTTCGATCAGGAGCTCGCCGATGTAGGCGATGCCTGTGGCACCGTCGATCGAGACGAGGTCCCCCTCGTTCAGCACGTGCTCGCCCGCGCTGAGAGTGCGGGCCTCGGGGTCGATGCGCAGCGCAGATGCGCCGCAGATGGCCGGACGTCCCATGCCGCGCGCCACGACGGCGGCGTGTGACGCGGATCCACCGTTCGCGGTGAGGATGCCGGTCGCCGCCATCATGCCCGGCAGGTCACCCGGGGTCGTCTCACTCATCACGAGGATGACGTGCTGGCCGGCCTCGGTCATCTCGACAGCTGTCTCACTGTCGAGGGCGATCTGCCCCACGGCCGCGCCGGGCGATGCACCAAGACCGGACACGAGGGGTCGCTCCTCCCCCGTCAGCTTGGGCTGTGGGTGAAGGAGTTCCACGACATGGATGGGGTCGGTCGTCCCGACCGCCTCCTCCTCCTCGATGATGCCGCGGATCGCCAGATCCACCGCAAGACTCGTGGCCACACGCGCATTGGGACGACGCAGCTCCTCGAGCCCGATCAGTGCCAGACCGTCGGGCCCGTACTCGAAGTCGACGGTCACCGCGCTCTTCAGCCGGCCTTCGAGCTCAGCCAGAACACCGGTCAGCATCTCCACGCCCTCGGGCAGCCCATCAAGCGGATGGCCCTCGGCGTCTCGCTCCCCCGACATCCGGAACCCGTGCCGGAAGGCGCCGTTCGGCGCAAAGGAGCCCGAGTCCATGTCGCGCGAGATGGCGAAACCGTATCCCTCGTCGTCGTGCTCGGTGACCACGACCGTTTCCAGGTGCAGCGCCAGCGGGAGGTCCTGCGGCAGGTTCTGCTTCTTGCGTGCACGGGCTGCACGGGGGGAGTTCCAGCGCTCCATCATCGCCTTGGCTCCGGCTGCCACCTGTTGGGATCGCTTGGTGGGGAAGGGCGCCGTGCCCTTCTCCTCACACAGCCGCTTGAACGGCTCGACGCGCTTGACCGGGTCGGGATAGTCGATGTCCAGGGAGCCAAGTTCGTCACTGGGCACGCCGAGGGCGTACTCCGCGATGAAGGCGGCGGACTTCCACCAGGCTGCACCGAGGTCGGCGCGTGCGCTCGCACCGAGGCCCTCCGGGATGACGCTGCGCTTGAGTCCGAGGCAGACGAGGTCCGGCGGAAGGCCCGCCGCATCAACGGGTGCACTGGCGCTCAGGCGAAGCAGCACCAGGCCACCGGTCTCCGTCGTGCCGCTGATTTCACGTCCGGAGATGCGCTCCAGGAGGTTCATCGCGGCCTTGGCGCGATCGGGTGACGTGAAGCCGGGCACGTTGGGCACCGGAATCGTCAAGCCGGCGCCCACGGGCAGCCCGACGCCCGCAAGCGTCTCGAGCTGAACGCCCCGAGTGCACAGGGAACGGCTGTCGAGTCCGCGCTCGAATCCCTTGCCGAACGGGACGAGGCCGACGTCGTCGATGGGCGAGGCCCATGACGTTGGTGTCACGCGCTGCCTCCAGCGACGAGGCGCTCCTCGAGCTCCTCATCCTCCTTGCGAGACATACCGATCGTGAGCAGCAGGTGCTGGTGCAGGTGCATCCACACCGTGTGATACGAGTCGATCAGCGGTGACGCCAGCCAGGCATCGTCGCCGTCATCGAGTTTCTCGAGGGACTCCGTGAGGCGGGCCCGATAGCCATCCATGCTCGGGATGTCCTCGCTGAAGCGCTTGAGCAGCGGGCCGACGGCGTCGTCGATGTCGTCGAGGCGATCTCGGATGTCGGCGTCGTAGTTCTCGTCGGAGTGGTCGTTGACACTGCCGTCGGGACGCACCTGCCAGGCAGTGCAGAGGTCACGCAACTGGCGGTTGACCGGGAGGAATCGGTGGAAGGTTGCCATGATCCGCTCGCGCTCAGGAGCGTCGTCCGCGAGGCGCATCATCGTCCCGACGTGCTCGGTGCCCGCGGGGGTCGGCATCATGATCGGGCCCTTGACCAGGATGAGCCCGGCATCCGCGAGGCTCTGCTGCACCGCCGAGGCCTCACCGCGAGCCATGCCACGCACCACCAGTGCTGTGAGAGCCTCGCTCTGCTCGTCGGTCAGGGTCACTTCGGCCATGCCATTCCTCCGCGTCACGGTGCTGCCCCGGTAGGGGCCTAGATCATGTGGACGTCCAACTATCTCAGATGTCAGCATAGGTTTCCAGAGGTTCCCTCAAGAAACCCTGTCGGCCCCGGCCGAGCGCGGATAGCATCCCAGCGACACCCTCGGACGCATCGTCCGGGGCTCCCCCAGCCGAGAGGAAGCCATGAAGGCCGTACAACTGCCCAACTGGAAGTCGGACCCGCTCCTGATCGAGGTGGACGAGCCCACTCCAGGGCCCGGCCAGGTCGTTCTCAAGATCGCCGGAGCGGGACTGTGCCACAGCGACCTGCACCTCCTGCATGACTTCGAGGAGGGGATGCTCCCCTGGCATGTGCCCTTCATCCTCGGTCACGAGAACTCCGGCTACGTCCACGCGGTGGGCGCAGGCGTCGACCAGGTGTCCGTCGGCCAGGCCGTGGCTGTCTATGGGCCGTGGGGCTGCGGCAAGTGCGATGCCTGCGGCCGGGGGCAGGACACCTACTGCGCGGCTCCGCTCGACGGCTACGACAGCGCCTTCGGCGGCGGGCTCGGCACCAACGGAGGCCAGGCCGAGTACATGCTCGTCCCGGACGCTCGTTCCCTCGTCCCGATCCCGGACGCGTTGGATCCCGTGGCCGCAGCGCCGCTGACGGATGCCGGCCTCACGCCGTACCACGCCGTGGCGCTCTCTCGCGCCAAGATGGTTCCCGGGTCCAACGTCGTCGTCATCGGTGCGGGCGGCCTTGGCCACATGGGCATCCAGATCATCAAGGCGACCACCGCTGCCAATGTCATCGCGGTCGACGTCAAGCCCGCGGCCCGCGATCTCGCGGCCAAGTCCGGGGCTGACGTAGTCCTCGACGGTGCAGCCGAGGACATCGTCGCCCAGCTCAAGGATGCGACCGGAGGCGGCGCCGAGGTGGTCATCGACTTCGTCGGCATCGACTCGACGATGGCGACCGCCGTCGGCGCGTGCAAGTACCAGAGCGACATGACGCTCGTGGGCGTGGGCGGCGGCAGCTTCCCGTTCAACCTGTACGCACCGCCGTACGAGACTGCCATGCGGTCGATCTACTGGGGCACGCGCAAGGAGCTCGGCGAGGTCCTCAACCTCGCGGCTCGCGGGCTGATCACGCCGGAGTACCAGACCTACGCGCTGGACGACGCGCTGACCGCATACGCGGACTTGGAGGCCGGCAAGCTCACCGGCCGGGCGGTCATCACACCCTGACCCACCCAGCAAAGGAGGAGGGTCACCCCCATGGGGGTGACCCTCCTCCTTTTGTGTCTCGACTAGACCGTCTCGAGCTGATGTCTCGACTAGACCGTCTCGAGAATCTCGACCGTGCCCTTCGCCCCATCCACGCGCACCCGATCACCCGTCTTGAGCTTCTCCGTCGCACCCACGAGGCCGCCGACACACGGGATGCCCAGTTCACGAGCGACGATCATCGCGTGCGAACCCATGGAACCGGTATTCACGATGACGCCCGTTGCCACGAGGAACAGCGGTGTCCAGGACGGATCCGTCTGCGGCGCAACGAGAATCTCGCCTGGCTGGAACTCGTCGATGCGGTCAGTGCCGAGCACAACGCGCACCGTCCCCTCGACGATCCCCTGCGAGGACGCCGCCCCCTGCAGGACGTCTCCAGCCGACACCCGCTCGGCCGTCGTCGCACCCCTGCGCGGGATCTCGCTGATCGGCGGGATCGGCTTGGAGGCATCGACGAAGGTCGGAATGTCGAGCTCCTTGAGTGCATTCCAATCCGCCTCGCGCTGGCGCAGGGTCTCGCGCAGTGCATTCTCCTTCAACGCCAGTGAGTCGAGCTCGGAGTCGAGGGCGATGAAGATCTGGCGCGAGTGATCGAGCACGCCCTCGGCAGCCAGTCGCTCACCCAGTTCGATCAGGGCCATCCGAGCCTCGTTCATGATCTTGATGCACGAGGACTTGCCGGACTCCCGCCACCCGGCGAAGCGACGTGCGGAGCCGATCGCTCCGCGGAAGGCCGCCTCAGTTGCAGCGTCCATGCCCTCGGTGGCCTCGGCCATCGCGCGATCGGTCTCGGCCGCGTGCGCGGCCTGCTTGGACGACGGAGACTGCGTGTCGTCCAGGTGGCGCATCTTGTCGATCAGGGACAGTGCCAGCGAGGGCTTGGACTCCCACGACTCGGTTCCCAGATCCCATTCGGACGGGCCCCGGTAGCCGAACTCCGCGATGAAGGCGGCGAAGTCGCTCCAGAATCCGCCATTCGCGCTGGGAAGCTGGGCGACGACCTTGTCGACACCGCTGTCGAAGAGGGCCGTGAGCTCCGGGCTTGCCTTCACCGTCCGGGACAGGGACCACAGTGCGTAGGTCGGTGCAGCCGACTCGACGTCGCCGGCGTACCCGAGGATCGTCACGAGCAGGTGGGCCTTGTCACCCAGCATCTGGCCGGCAACGGCCGGGCCGAGGGCGGCGTTGGACGAGCCGATCTGCTCCGAGCGCCACGCCAGCCGTTCGAACGGCATCATGGCGCGGGCTCGCGCGACCAGGGCCCGATTGCTCATGCCCTTGAGGTTCGGGCGATTGCGGCGCAGATCGTCGGCGATGGCCTCGTCCTCGTCGGCACCCTCGAACTTCGACGTGGACAGGACCCATCCCGCACGCGCAGCACCAAGCTCGGACAGCTCAGCGTTCTGGTCCTCAGGCGACGGCACGTGGGGCGGTGCGCCAGGAGAGTTGAAGAAGATGGAGTCGATGATCTCGGCCGACATGCCCTTGCGGATGCCCAGCACGCGCACGGAGCTCTGGTTCACGTAGAGGTATCCGTAGATGAAGCCCGCGACGGATGCCTCCTCCGCCAACTCCTCGGAGGTGAAGCAGACATCCTCGACGTATCCGGAGGCCCAGCCGGGGAGCACGTTCGGGATCCAGCACAAGGAGGCGCCCAGCGGGGTGATCGGATCCGCCATGACGTCGGCGGCATTGAGGCGGGTGTACACGGTGAAACGCTTGCTGGGCTCGGTATCAGTGAGCCAGGCCTTCTCGGTCATGCGGGATCCATTCGGTTCGGAGGGGACAACTCGCGTTGGAGTCTGCCACTCCCCTGCTGCCGACACCACCGAATATGTGGAAATCCAGACACTTGCCCCTGCGGCCGTCAGCGATCCCCGTGGACAGGCTCCCCTGCGAGCAGCCGCCGCAGTGACTCATGCGCGTGCTGAACTGCGATCTCGTTCCGCCCGATGATCATGTGCCCGTCCGGCACCGAGGCGAGACCGTTCTGCACGTCCGTCTGGGCCGTGTAGTCCTCGTCCCGGAAGGCCGCGAAGAACCATTCCGCCGTCTTGGAAGCCTCCTCGACTTCCTCCGGCGTCTGCGGGGGCGTGCGCAGAAGGGTGGTCTGCCACGTCATGGACTCTCCCCACGAGTCACCCGGCAGCATGATCGAGATCACCGTGCGCTCGCGCCAGCCGCCAGCGATCGACATCCCCGGGAAGACCCAATAGACCAGGCCCATTGCCGAGGCCGGATCCCACTCCTCACGCGGGCGCTGCATCATCTCGTCAAGGGACTTCAGCGCGAAGACGTTGCGCACGTGCGGGCCGAAGCTGTCGAAGGTCGCCCGGTTCGAATGGTTCGTCAGCGCCACCGTGTTGGGGTGCAGGGCACTGAAGTGATATCCCTCGAGGTACCCGTCGAGCGTCACCTTCCAGTTGGGGCCCGCGAGCTCCTTGGTGGTGAAGTGCGTGCACTTGTCCAGCTCCAGGGCCTCCAGGTAGGGCAGAACCGGGCCGAGCCACGCGTCGATATCCATCGAGAGGCCCGGCGTGAGGCAGACGTAGACGATGCCTGCGCGCTCCTCGCAGGCGAGTTGGACCAGGCTGTAGTCATCACGGTCGACGTCACCGAATGTCGACTCCTCCGGGACACCCGTCAGCCGGCCCGCCGTGTCATACGACCAGGCGTGATACGAGCAGACGAATCCGTGCCGGGTGTTGCCACATCCATCCGGGAGCAGCTTCATCGCGCGGTGGCGGCACACATTCACCATGGCGCGCATGTGACCGTCCTTGCCACGCACGACCACGATCTCCTTGCCAGCAACCCGAACGGCCTTGAAGTCACCCACGCTGGCGAGTTCGGCCGAGGTGCAGATCGGCAGCGGAATCCGATGGAAGACCTCCGTGATCTCCCGCTGCCACTGCTCGGGATCGAGGTAGTAAGAGATCGGCACCTTCATCTGCGCCGGCGCCATGTCGGTGGTGCCTTCCCGCAGATGCACGGTCAATCGATCCAGGATCGCCAGCGCTTCATCCCTGCTCATGGCGGTGTGCGCCCCCGCCAGGTACTGCGGGACGGTGTCGGTCATGGCTCTCCTCGGGTCGCCTGATCCTCAGTTGTCTAGATGACTCTAGTTCGTGAGGATCCCCGTGTGAAGGTGCTGTCGCTCATTGACGCATTGCACACGGCGCCGGTCCCCCTTGATGAGCACCTGACTGATCGAGCAGTGGTTGGGCAGGAAGAACATGTCCTCCTCGATACCCAGAATCCACGCGAGATAGGCATTGA
>JAIOXK010000027.1 GCA_021741645.1 Candidatus Nanopelagicales bacterium | reverse complement strand
GAGGATGTTTCCTCCACCGATGAAGAAGCAGTGGGTGTATCCCTTGCCTTGCAAGACATCCATGAAGTATTCCGCGTACTTCTCACTCACCGTAGCTCCTGTTCAGCGCCGACGTCATGCATGTCTGGAGGCGGGCCAGTGTGTCCGGCGTCCGCGGCAGGCCCTCGATACGTGGGGTGGGTCCGATCGGGACGATCAGCCGGTACTCAGTGGCCGTGTGCTTCTTGTCGCCTTGGATTGCGCGCTCGAAAAGGTTCCAGTCCACGATGTCCGCTGTGCACGACGGGAAGCACTGCGCCAGGGCCACGCAGGCGTCGAGCAGATCCCGACCCGGTGGCTCCGGTGACAAGGCTGATGCCGCCAGCACTCCGAGGGCAACGGCCTGCCCGTGGCTCACCTGGTACTTCGTAGCCACTTCGAGTGCGTGAGCGAACGTGTGTCCGAGGTTGAGGAGCAGTCTGTCACCGGTGTCGAACTCGTCCCGCTCGACGATGTCGGCCTTGGCCTTCAGGACCAGACCGACGATCGCATACGCCACCTCGTCCGACCCTGACTCGTCCCACTCCCGCCAGAGCCGCAGGAACTCCTGCAAGGTGTCCGGACCGGCGCAGTAGGCGATCTTCACGCCCTCTGCAAGCCCCCCCGCCCGGGCGGTTTCTGGGAGCGTGCGGGTGATGGACAGGTCGATCCAGATCTCCTGAGGGGGGTTGAAGTTGCCCGCCAGGTTCTTCACCGAGCCCACGTTGATCGCGCTCTTCCCGCCGATGCACGAGTCCATGATCGACAGCCACGTCGTGGGGACGAGGATCCATGGAACCCCGCGCATGTAGAAGGACGCCGCCGCTGTCACGAGGTCTTGGGTGAGGCCGCCTCCGACCGCGATGATGCGGCCACCACGCTTCAGGCCGGCGGCGTTGCAGTCCAGAATGACCTGCTCGACTCCACGGAGTGTCTTGTTGGGCTCACCCTCAGGGGCGGTGACGACAGGAACGTCGCCGATCGCGCGTGTGTTGACAAGGTAGGTGACCTGCGAGTCTATGACGATCACGTCACCGGTAGCGGTTGCACCGGCCAGTGACATCGGACCGACGACTCGGTAGGAACGAGTGGAGGATCGGACCTCAAAGTCAAACAACGCGCGCTCCCAACCAGCCGCCATCCACGGCAATCGACTGGCCGTTGACGCCCGACGACTCATCCGAGCACAACCATGCCACAGTTTTCGCGACCTCCCGCGCTCGCACGAGGCGCCCGATGGGGGTGGCCTCCTCGAAACGACGCATCTGATCGACGGTCAGGTTCCGCCGGGTCATCTCGGTGTCCACTGGTCCAGGGAGCACGGCGTTGATGGTGATTCCCCTGCCTGCGAGATCGATCATCGCCGATTGGACAAGGCCGCTGAGGGCCGCCTTACTCACGATATACGAGAATTTGTTGGATCGAGCCGTCTCCTGCCACACGGAACTGAGCACGACGAATCGACAGGACGGGCTCAGTGCTCCTGACTCGACGACTGCACGCATCGTGTCCTGCACGTAGTAGAGGTTGCCCTCGAGCATCCGCTCGAGGGATTCACGATCGTCGAGGACCGTGTCGTTCCAGTTGCACCCCGAAGCCCACACGACAGCATCGATGGGACCCGCCGCGGGGAGCCGACTGGCCCAGTCGGCCTCCTCGGTCCGCAGATCGGCTCGGGCATCAGTTCGGCTCGCACCGAGCACCGCCCATCCCTTGTCCGCCAGCGCAGCAGCGCAGTCGGCGCCCAGGTTGCCGGTTGCGCCGAAGACGAGGACGCGCCTAGTCGCCAAAGTGGAGCTCCTGACGAACGAGATACAGGGGGCGCTGCTTGGTCTCCTCGTAGATGAGGGCCACGTACTCGGCGATGACACCGAGCATCAGGGAGAGCGCACCGAAACCGAGTCCTACGAGCGCCACGATGGTGCCGTATCCGGCGAACGGCACGCCGTTCACGATCCAGACGATCGCGAAGAGCGGGATGGCGATCAGCGATAGGGCGAATATCAGGAGTCCCACGGCGGTGATGAGCCGGAGAGGAATGAACGAATGCGCCAGGATCCCCTTGACCGCCAGGTCGAGGACCTTCATCGAATGGGCCTGGGAGACGCCCGCGAACCTCTGGTCACGGTCGAACGGAACGCCGATCGACCGGAAGCCGATCCACGCGAACAGGCCTCGCACGAAGCGGTTGCGCTCACGCATCTGGACTACGGAGTCAACCGCGACACGGTCGACGAGCCGGAAGTCTGAGGCACCTACAGGAAGCGTGCGACCCGAGAGGCGGGACGCCAGGGCGTAGAACATCTTGGAGTTCATACGACGGAGCCACGGCACACCTGGCCGTTCGCGGACGATGCCATACACGTTCTCGTAGCCCTGCTCCCAGTACCGCAGGAAGGTGTGGATGAGCTCCGGCGGATCCTCGAGATCGGCTGCCATCAGGACGCACGCATCGCCACGCGCTGCGTCCAGGCCGGCGGTCAGTCCGCCGTCCAGCCTGAAGTTGCGGCTCAGCTGGATGACTCGGACCCGAGTGTCCTCGCGTGCGGCCGACTCGAGCTCGGTGAAGGTGTCGTCGATCGAGCCGTTCTCGATGCCCACGAACTCGAAGTCGTAGGCCGGCTCAGTCGCGGCGACCTTCTGCAGCTCGGCAATCAGTGGCAGGACCGAACCGCTCTCATTGAAGGCACAGAAGACGATGCTGACGAGCTTGCGAGCCACTGCCGTGGGCTGCTCCACTACCGGCTCCACGGCGCATCACCGCTGTTCCACATGTCGTTCAGAAGGGTGTACTCGCGGTAGGTGTCCATGGGCTGGAAGAAGCCGTCGTGCCGGTACGCCTGCAGTTGCCCCTCGTGAGCCAAGCTGGTCAGCGGCTCGTGCTCCAAGATGGAGTCCTCCCGCAGATAATTGAACACCTCGGGCTGGAAGACGAAGAAGCCAGCGTTGATCCAGCCCTCCGCATCCGTCTTCTCACGGAAGTCGCGGACACGACCGGCGTCGTCCATCTCGAGCACGCCGAACCGTGTCACAGGCCGCACCGCCGTCACGGTCGCCAGTGTCCCGTGATCCTCATGCGAGGAGATCACGGCGTTGATGTCGACGTCGGAGAGACCGTCGCCGTACGTGCAGAGGAAGGGCTCGCCCCCGATGTGGTCCTGGATGTGGAGTATCCGCCCGCCTGTCGGCGTCGCCGGTCCGGTGTCGCAGATCGTGACGGTCCAGTCGCGTTCCTCCATATCGGCGTGGTACTGGACCGTCGGCTCCCCTTCGAGTCGCAGGGTGAAGTCCGTGGTCATGGCCCTGAAGTCGAGGAAGTAGCGGCGGATGAACTCGCCCCGGTAGCCGGTGCAGATGATGAAGTCCTTGTGCCCATAGCTGGCGTAGCGCTTCATGATGTGCCAGAGGATGGGCCTGCCGCCGACGTCCACCATGGGCTTGGGACGGAACTCCGTCTCCTCGCGCAGGCGAGTGCCCAAACCCCCGGCTAGTAGAACGACCTTCATGCTTCCCCCTGCTCCTCTGCCCGCGTATCCACGAAGACTATCTAAGCGGGTGGGGGTCTAGTGATCGCTTGATCCCGCCCACGCGCCTGCCGTGGGCCCAAGGACTGGCCCGTCCGGTAGCGTTTACCCCGATCAGGGGCGGTCGAGCGCCGCCCTCGTACCAGTGCCAACGGGGAGAGAAGTCGTGACAGCGGACGGTGTGTGGGCGTGAGTGACCTGACTGGGCTGCGAGACTGTCCCCTCTGCGGAGCCGCGGCTGACAGCGGAGTCCCGGAGGTGCGAGCCACCGTGCCAGCGGAGGAACTTCGGGACGACGTGCTTGCCGAGTACTTCATCGGCTTCCGCAAGGAGCAGTGCTTCTTCACCTACCACCGGTGCGGGACCTGCGGCGTCCTGTGGAACCCGATCTATTTCACGCAGGCTGCCCTCGACCACCTCTACTCCACCATGCCGGAGAACGTGGGGGTGTCCGGAGAGCGAGACTCGGCACGCACCCAGGCGGGCTACGCCCAGTTGCTGCGGATCTCGCCGCAGGCCAAAATCGCCTATCTGGAGCTGGGCGCGGATGTCGGATTCCTCGCCCGCGAGGTCGTGAGTGCGGGAGTCGTCCGGAGCGCGGATGCCGTCGAGCCGAATCTCGAGGTCCACGACGAACTGGCGGAGAATCTTGGACCGGGTGGTCGGGTGTTCACGGATCTCAGCGAGGTGCCAGCGGAGCCCGCTTACGACATCGTCACGGCCATCCACGTGATGGATCACCTGCTCGAGCCGAAGTCCGTCCTGCGGGATGTCGCTGAGCGACTTCGTTCCGGTGGACGCTTGTTTATCGTCGTCCACGATGAGTCGTCACTCTTGCGCAAGGCGCTCGGCAGGAAGTGGGCGCCTTTCTGCCTCCAGCATCCGCAGCTGTACCGACCCTCGACGCTCGGACGACTGTTGAACGAGGCCGGTTTCCGCGTCTCCGGACAGGACAAGACGACCAATTGGCTGAGCGTTCGACAGGCAGGGTCGTTGGCTGCGTCCATCGGCCTGTTCCCCGACAAGGGGGCTCGAATGCTTCCCGACATCGCGCTGCCGGCGAAGCTCGGCAACATGGGAGTCATGGCGCAATGGCCCTAGCGAGCCGGCAACGGTGACCCCGAGGCCTGAGCGGTGCAATGGTGGGTGGGGCACTCGCCGCAGGATCGTTGTCGCGTTGATTCTTGTCGTGCTCGCGGTCGGTTTCGGCCTTTGGCGCGTGGAAGCAGGAGCAGAAGTAACGTCCCGGGGGGAGCTCGGGGCGGGCGAATGGGCCACCGCTGATCTGACGCCATTGAGTGGAGAAACAAGCCCTCCGACCGTCGCAGGACTGGTGATGGGTGGGGAATTTCGGATGCCGCCCCTCGGGCAGGGCATGTCGCTCTTGAAGCTTGGCGACGATCTGGTCGTTCGCGTCAACCCTGCTGGGGAACTTGAGTTGGCCATGGGGGATCTACTCTGGCTAACGCCGCTGCCGTCGCCAAGCGACTCGCACGACGTCATGGTTGACCTCACGGGCAGCCGAGTGGCGGTTGTTGTCGACGAGAACCTCGTGCTGACGAATGACGGCCGCCCTGTCGATGTCCGTTCAGCAGTCGCCACGATCGGTCCGAACACGGCCACGGGCTCCCTTCGCTACGACCTGTCGGTTCGTGGTGAGCCACTGCCTGGGTGGGAACTGTGGTTGAACGGGCTTGCCTTGGTCATGGGACTGGCATTGGCCCTCAGTCTTGCGTGGACCGTGATCGGCTGGCTGGGAAGCCCGGGCCTGGTTCCGCTGCCTACTGGTACTGGAGTACTTGTTGGTGTGGCGGCAGTGACGATCGGGGCGACCTACGCGATATCGCTGGTGGGGCGATTCATCGGGGCCTTCCCGTACCAGTTCGCGCCCGCGGAAGTGAGGTTCTCCGACCTGTACCAGGTCCTCCTGTTGGGTCAGGCCAACCCGTACGCCGTCAAGGGGGCCAACTACCCACCAACATCGCTGGTGTTGGGTCAAGGACTGCAGGGATTCCCCGACGCGACGGTCGTCTCGTTGGTCATCATTGGATCGTGGGGCATCCTCCTGGGACTGCTGGTCGTGTCGTTGCGTCTGGGCCATCGGTACTACGGCGTGGTCCCGGCGCTTGTTCTGGCGCTGTGCTTTCCAGTGCTGTTCGCGGTGGATCGGGGCAATGTCGATCTGGTGATGGTGGCTTTGGCAGGCCTGGGAATGGCGACCATGCTGCGGGGGCATCGTGTTTCGTCTGCATTCGCCTGGGGGATGACGCTCGCGCTGAAGGTCTACCCCCTTCTGCTCCTGGCGCCAACCCTTCGGCGCAGAAGCGGCCTGCAGGTGGCTGCGGGGGCAGTCGCCGTGGGTGCGGTACTCGCGGTCGTGTCTGGATGGGCCTTGGGGCAAGGGCCGCTGTCCACAGCGATGATCACTTCCGGGGCTGGTGACGCCGAGTCGCTGACGCTCGAGCAGAAGGAGTCCTGGGGACTGTCCTTGGCCTCCGGAGTAAGGGTGTTCGCCCACTATCTGGCGCCGGGGACTCTGGATGTCCAAGCCATCGATGGGTGGCTGGGTGAGCAGGGGCGCTGGATGGCCATCATTCTCCTGCTGTCGACATGCCTGTGGGTTGTGCTGCTGGAGGCTCGCTGGTGGCGGGGGATGGCTCTCGTAGCGATCGCAATTCTGATCTTTCCCTCTGTGACCTTTCAGTACCGCGCCATGCTCCTCCTGCTGCCGCTCGTATGCCTGGGGCTTTCGCGGGACGAGCCCAGGCGCCCCATCACATACGGACTCCTTGTCGGATTGCTGTTGGGACCAGTCGGGTGGATCGCCTTGGGTGATGGCGGCACTGTCACCATCTCCAGCGTGATCCTCCCGTTGGTCGCCTTGGGACTGTTCTTCCTCCTCTTGGTTGATTCATGGCAGGAACGTGAGCCGGTCACCTTTCTCGGTGGCCCTCGCTCAAGCGATTTGAGTCATACGCGATGAGCGGCTTGATCGCATTCGTCGGCATCGCGGGCCTTGTAGCGCTTGCGAGTGTCCTTCTCGTCCTAGCAGTCGGGGCGGATGCTCGGATGCGGCTCAAGCATCACGTGGCCGAAGTACGTGCGGACGCAGTGGCGAGCAAGCATGCGGTGGCTGGCGCATACCGCGCATCCCCGCGGCTACTGTCACGTGGAGGGGTCGCGCTCCGACGATTGTGGAATCGCCTTCGACCGTGGACTCCGGTGTTGGCCGCGGTCGGGCTTCTCCTCGGAGTATCGCTTGTTGCAGTCGGTCAGTGGTGGAGGGCGGATGTGGTTGACCTGACGTGGACGGCCAGTGAGGGCGACTCAGGTAGCCCCGTCGCGCGGGCGGTTGCAGGTATGGGTGGGATGGAGGGGGCTCTGGAGCCTCAGCTCTTTGCCTCGACTCTCAGGCAATTGGATGTCTACCTACCACCGGTGGAAGGGCAACTACTATGCGAGGGCGCTGCCATTTCCTTCCGTGAAGATGACGTGCTCCTGCGCCTAGTCAACCCCGCGACTGGGATTGAGCGTTCGGAGACGTTCCCGCTAGTGGGCACCGCCAACCTTGCATTGACTATCGACGCGACTGGGAGATTCGTTCGGGTCGAGTCATCCAGTGCGGTGCAAGAACGGCTCCTGGATCCTCCAGCCTGCCTGAACCTCGCAAACACTCAGGTCGTGGCGACAGACCGGGCCGAAACGGTCCAGATTCGTTGGACTCAGGTGTCATTCCGGGCGGATTGGGGTGCCGCGGCTCTAGTCACTGGGGTCTTGTTGGCGATGTTGTCGGGCGCACTGTGGGCCGCCATGTGGCTGAGCCGCCCGAGGCCTGCACACCAGGGGGCTGACACATGATCTTCGTGGGGGCCCTGTCGGTAGTGGGCGTGTCTTTGGCCATGCTGGCTGCATTCACAGTCCTGGGAGCTCTCCTGGTCCAGGCGCTCGGGTGGAAGGTGCGGCCAAGAAACGCCCTGTTCGTGCTCCCGTTTGTGGGCTACGCGTCGAGCACTGTGCTGTTGGGATGGGGGGTGCTGCTGAATGTCCCAGTGCTCATGGTCGCGGTCGTGGGACTGGCGGCAGTCACGCTGGCCGCGCTTGTGCGTTCTCGACGACGGCTGTCTGGGTGGCGACGACTATTGCCGGCGACGACCAGGCGCGCCTTGACCACGCGGTACGTATGGACACTGTCCCTGGCTGCAGCCTCGTCAGTGCTGGCCGTGCTGCCCGCCGTGTCGCCAGGTGGACGGCTAGGTTTTGTTGAGTCGATAGGCCCGGATGCCTTGGGATACGCGGTGTCGGGCCAGGCAGTCGCCCTCGGTTCGGGGCCTCGAGCCATCGAAGCATCGCTGGTAGAGGCGATCCCGGACGTACCCGTCGGGCTCGTCCTGTCCCCCCTGACCGGGGCTGTCTACAGCCTCGCTGAGATGACGCTGCAGATTCAGGCCGAGTTCCTCGTGGGAGCCGCTCGCGTCGGCTGGGCGGGACCGATGGGCCTGCTCCTGGAAGTGTTTGGGCTCTCGTCCACATGGTTCGCCCAAGCGGTCCTTCCGGTGACCGCCCTTCTCTTGACGGCGCTCATCGGTGCCTATGGCGGGCGAAAGGTGCGTCACTTCGGACCCCGGTCACTCGTCTACATCGTCGGCTCGGTGGCTGGTTCCGTACTGCTCTACTCGTGGCACCAAGGCGGCGCCGGCCAGGTGTGGGCTGTTCCGTCGTTTCTCGGGGTTGTTCTGGCAGTCAGTGGTGCTTTCGGTCCTCGCTTGGCGATCCCCCTCGGATCGCTGGGCGTTGCGTCCTTGGCGGCCACCTACTCCGATGGCATCGTTCCGGCCCTCGCGTTGGCGGGAGTTCTCGTGGTGTTTGCCTTGGTCAGGGCGGCTCCTGAAGGTGCATTGCGACGCACAGTGATGATCTTCTCCGCTGGCCTGGTGCTGTTCCTTCCTGTCCTGTTCCGGATCCCTCAAACAGTGCTCGCTAGGTCGCTAGATAGTGCGCAAGCTGGCTGGGAGGTGCCGACTGCGCTATCGCTCCCCTCACTGTTGGGCCTGATGCCGCTGCTTGAGTCGGCTGAGCAGGGTCCGTTGGGCATCGAACTTGCGGTGCAGCGCGCCCAAACCTTCGTGCTATTGGTTCTGCCGATCCTCGTTCTCGGGGTATGGCTGCTCGCGATGGTGTGGTGGAACCGAAGAAGGCTCCACGCATGGCTCGCATCTGGGCTAGCTGCCCTACTTGTTCTTGCGTTGGTATTCCTCTCTACCCAGGCATTTGGTGAGCAACGCAACTACCAACTGGTCAAGGCTGCGGCCCTCCTATCGCCCTTGGTCCTCGGAGGCATGGCCTTTGGGATTGGGTGGCGGAGCCTCATTCCGGTGCGTCACCGTGGGGTGGTCAAGCGCTCCGCGCCTGCGCATGGGTCCGCGCTTGCCTGGCTTGTGTCTGTCGTAGCGGTGGTTCTCCTAGTCACGAGTACTGTTCAGTGGATCGGCGGGTATAGAGCCACCGCCACCTACGTCGATGGCCTGTCGGGACTTGAGTACTCGACTGAGGCGACCGATGTTCTGGACGCGCATACCTTCGTGTTGCCCGTCGATTCCCACGCGGCCTGGAGTCTGGCCACGGCTGGCAACTTCTCCTACGCCAACCGACCACAAGTCAAGTCCCTGACCCGATCGGGCCCTCCGCGAGAAGTCGTTCTGGCGGGCGGTGTTTCGGCCATCACGGACGCGGTGATGGCAGGCAGAAAGGTCGGCGAGCCTCTCGGCACACCGACCGATGAGACGGATGCACTTGTGTCACTCCAGTCGACGGACGCGGTGTTTGAGGGCCGAAGCGGTGCAGACAACTGTCAGATTGCGGGGATCCTTTGGGCGGCGACCGGAAGACAGCCCATCCTGGGGTGTGACCCCGGAAATCCTGACGATGAGGCCGTCTTCCTCGGGTCGCCACCCTCGCGGCAGGGGTTCACGGCTCAGCAGCCCTGTACCCCTGCGGAGGAGTTGGACGCGGTGAATGTGGGCCTATTGCTTGGTGCGGGCTACCAGCCGGAACCTGGGCTCCTGTTGTCTTCGGGTGACGCCACGAACGCCCTGCGAGTGAGGGTAGATGCTTCTGGGGTAGTTGCCTTAGAGCAACTGGGGAGTGGTCTAGAACCGATCTCCCTTGGGACTCTGGATTCTTCGGGTAGCAACTTCATTCACGTCCAGTTGGGCGGGGGACGTGCCACAGGGGTACTCAACGGCCGTGAGACGTCGTCTGAGTGGCCAGATCCGGTTGCATGCTCGACTTGGACACTCCTCGAGGGGGGCCAATGGACGTGGAACTCCCCCCCCGTGGGGGCCGTAGTGAGTGGTCAGTGGCCGTAAATCTCACGGCAGATCGGTCCAGTCACTGGCTAGGTCGCGGCTTACCTAAAGTGCGCCGGCTGCTGTCACGCACACGGATGGCTGAGGATGGGCGCGCTATGAGCCACACGGTGTCGACGAAGCCCGTGCGAGGGGCGCTGACGACAGCTTGTGTGCTCTCAGTTACGTTATCCCAGGGTCTCCGGGGCGGGCTTACGGGGTGGTGTGCGTGCACAGCATGACTTTGGTTGTACCGTGCTACAACGAGGCACAACGCTGGGATAGCGCCTATTGGTCTGATCTGACTTCGATCGAAGGTGTGGACTGGCTCTTCGTTGACGACGGCTCAAGTGACTCGACAGGAGATCTGCTGGAGGGGCTCCGACGGCAAGTTTCGTCTCCTCGAGTTGAGATCATGCACCTCGGGTATAACCAGGGCAAAGCGGAGGCTGTGCGTAGAGGTCTCTGGGAGGCTATCCACACACTTGGTGCGAGGCACGTCGGCTTCGTAGACGCAGACGGTGCATTCGCCGTGAGCGAGATTCGTCGAATGCACGAAGTGGCGGCCGCCCGCCTGAAAGACGACAGCTTCGATGCGGTGTGGTCAGCTCGTGTGGCCCTTTCGGGCCATGCAATCGAGCGTTCTCTGGCAAGGCACTACCTCGGGCGGTTGGTTGCGACGTTTGTGTCGGTGGGGCGTCAGTGGCCATATGACACTCAGTCGGGCCTCAAGTTGTTCATAACCAACGAAAAATTGACTAGATGCCTTTCACGTCCATTCGCGACTAGGTGGCTGTTCGAGATTGAGCTGCTTCAACGGTGGCAAGCCTTGAGCGCGTTGCCGATGAGAATCTGGGAAGAGCCGCTGCATTCTTGGAAGGAGATTCCCGGCTCCAAGATCACTGGTCGGGAAGTGGTGCGCATTTCGAGCGAGTTACTCATCATCAAACGTCAGCAAATTGGACTTGCTTGGAGCAAGGCGTAGGCCATGGACTTGAAGGAACTCGATCTGGTCGACCCGTCGACCCATTGGTACTACCAGGCAAAACTCGTCGCGGTTCGCAAAGCGATCACCGACTGTCCACGCGACCAAGTGGTTATTGATGTAGGAGCTGGATCGGGCTTCTTTGGGAGAGGGGTGGCTGCAGGCGTCGACACCAAGACCGTGATCTGCGTTGATCCGAACTACACGGATGAACAATTGGGTACTCATGACGGGGCAACTTTCACGCGTTCAGTCGACCCAGTGGAGATCAGCACAACGGGCCTCTTGCTCTTTATCGACGTTCTGGAGCACGTGGACGACGACGTCGGTCTGCTTCGAAGCTATGTTGAGGCTGCCCCCAGCGGTGCAAGAGTCGTCATCACCGTGCCGGCGTTCATGAGTCTGTGGAGTAGTCACGATGATTTCCTCGAGCATCGGCGCCGGTACACCAGGGGCCAGATCGCTGCGGTCGCATGCTCTGCCGGACTGAACGTCAGGGATTCGTACTACTTGTTCGGTTTAGTAACTCCAATCGCCTGGATTACTCGCAAGGTCCGGCGAGGGCATGCGTCGGCGAGCGACCTCAAGCCACTGCCCGCGCCAGTTAACGTCGTCCTGCGCCGCTTGCTTGCATGGGAACATGCTTTCGTTACAAACCGTGTGGTAGGACTCAGCGCCATGGTTGTGGGCGAGAAGCCGACTGTGGCGCCGCCAGACGACTCGACCTTGGAGTCGGGCAACCCAAGTGGCTGGCCCAAATCGTGAATGAGTCGAAACCCCGTCTTAGGGGTGCTGGAGATTCCGAGGGTACGGGCCAATTGGTGAAGGACGCGAATCAGGTTCTTCCGCAGAATGGTCAGGCTTATGTGCCCGTCAGCAACGCAGAAACTTGCCTCACTCTCATGCCTGTCAAGGCCACATGCTGAGCAAGCGGTTCTGGAATGAGCATTCACCCCTGGCAGATCGACTCACTTCGGGGGTCATGGAGTAGGAATGAACGCAACTAGAGAGAGAATCCGGTGAGGCATGGACCTATCCGTCACGCTCGCACGAGCAACTGACTCGCGCGCATGCCTGCGGGCACGCAACGCCGCCCTCTTCGTCTTTGCCTTTGCCGCAATTGTGTCCGTTTGGGCCAATGGACGGCACGGGTATCCGGTGTGGGACTTCCTGCTGAGCGACCAGGGGTCCTTCGACGACTTCTTCATGGACCGAGACGAGGAGTTGGCAGACTACTTCATGGGCGATCCGCGTTATGGGGCTTTGCCACCGATCGCCATGCTCCTAGGGCGGGCCTACGGACACATTCCGCAGGACGCTGCGCTCGTTCTCTTCATCTGCCTGCTGACCAGTTCCATTGCCGTGGTCACACTTCTGGTGACCAGGAGACTCTCGTCTTTGGCGTTGCTACTTCTGGCTTTCCCCCTTTGGTTCGCAATCTTCCGGGGCAACAATGACATATACCTCTTTCTCGTCATTCTCGCCTTCGCCGGATTGCTTGCCGCTGGCAAGTATGGACTTGCAGCACTTCTTGTTGGCGTTGCGACGGCATTTGAACCGATCACCATACTTTTGGCGATTCCCGTCCTTGTCAGACTGAGGTGGAGGGAGATCGGCCTGCTCGGCCTTGGAGCTGCTTTGGCTTGGCTGACACCTGTCGTGGCAGGTCCACGCGACCTTGGTGAGTATGTGGACGTAGCAGGACAGGGACTATCCAATTACACGGCGGACATGGCCGCAGGTGACGGCGGCCTCCTATTCGGAAATTCTCTTTGGGGCGGTATCAAGATCTTCGCATGGGGGCCACTCGGCGTTGCAGGTCCTGAAGACGGGCTTATGACCGCGTGGACGCTGTTCCCCTACTACCGGATCCTCGGCGGAGCGGTCGTTCTTCTACTAGTTTGGGTCGTGCTCCGTCGCGAAAGGGGCATAGCTGCAAATGTGCTCGCTCTGACAATCGGAATGGTTTTGGTTCCAGATGTCTCGGCAACGTACAAGATGGTGGCGGTGCTGGCCGCGTTGATCTTCTACATTTACCGATCTCAGAGGCCAGACTTCTTCGTAGTTTCGCTAGTCGCGTTGGCTCTCGCGCCGAAGGCGTTCTACTCGGGGGAGTTGGTGAGCGGGGGACTGTTCACTCTCGACTCAGCCCTCAATCCACTCCTGCTGACTGCCGCCCTCCTACTCATAGCTTTCCGGCAGGTTCGAGACGGTAGCGGCACACCTGATACCTCAAGTGCAGGAGTGGTACTGCTCTGAAGGTGTGCAACGGAACATGAACGAACACGCTCATGAGGTTCGTAACACGCCGACCGGTAGTGGGAAGGGCGCACTCAATTGACTTGGGGACATTCCAGGGTGTTCGCCGCCCGATCAGTGAACACTCTGAGGCCATAACCGTCAGGCAGCGTGGTTTGGAAGGCCAGGTCCATCTCCGTCTCACCGCGCACACGGAGAAGCTCGTACAGTTGCCGGTGCGGCAACTCGTTTCCGCCGGCGAACAGCGTTGCGTGCCCCTCCCATACCGCTTCCGGCAAGTCGACGAGTACAAGTCCACTTATGCGCGTGTTGCTGAGGCGTTGGATCTCTTCGGAAATGGCTTGCCCACTTGAGAAGTCGAGCCAGTAGGTGCCCAGATGGCCCTGTGGCTGAGCACCTGCATCCAGCGTGAACAAGGGCATATGCGGGAACTGCAGAATCTCCCCAGGACAGAACTTCACCGTAGCAAGAGCAGACTCGACGCTCGACAGGACGCTGGCCGCTTCGGGGGTGAGGGCGAGACCAGCGGTCAGCCCGGTCCTGGATGTCTCAGTAGCACTTGCTGTGCTGCCTACCTGGTACCCCCACCACGAGTAGGGGGCGGTCTCCTTCGAAGTCTGAGTCACGGTGAGCAGAACCAGGAACACGCAAAGCACGAGAAGGGTGGTGAGCCAAGTTTGCCCGGCTAGGCGGACAAAGAGGGCGAGGCAGAGACCTACCCCCAGAAACATGCCGATCTCAGTTATCCCAGCGGACATCCCGGAGGCCCACGCCAATCCGGCCGAGGCGCCGCAAACGGAAAGCCACGCCATGGGAATGCGGTTGCTCACGGCGCCCCAGACCAGGAGAACAAGGGCGATGACGAGCGGCTGGAGGTACATGAGGTTTCGCCAACCGGCGGCCAGAGTCGTCGCGTTGCTCAATGACCAGTAGATGATGACTGCCGAAATGGCGAGCACGAGCGCAATTCCTATGGCCGTCACGGCCGTTCGGCGCTTGCCATCTGGTCTCACGCCAAGCTGATGCCATGCCCGAATGATGCGTGGCCAGCCCAGCCGAAGGACGAGGGCGAGAACGATGATCGGCACCAAGGCCCGGAAGGAAGCAAGGTATGCGTCCGCTCCGATGGTGGCGTGCCATGCGAACAGCAGGTGCCCTAGGGAGCCCTTCGTGTCAGCTGCCCGCCCTGTTACGTCGTCGACAAAGGCGCCAAAGGCGCCTTGACTTGCCAGAAGAGCAGTCAAGAGGACGAGCGGAAGAAGCACCCCAGCGAGCAAGGAGCCGATGCTGCGGAGTCCAAACCAGATCAGAGTCCTGGACTCGGACGCCTTGGCCATACGCACGCATACCGCCACCAGAGTGAGCACGCCCACCGCGACTCCTGCCAGTCCCTGAGTCTGCTTGAAACACAGGACGAGGCCAAGGCTGATGCCCGAGAGGAAGGACAGAAGCATCAGCGGCCGGGTCGCACTGGAGGGGCCGAGTTGCGCCACCTTCGTGATCAACGCGAACGCTAGAAGGAGGAAGAAGACCGCAACGTAGACGTAGTCGTAGGAGATGTAGGCGACTCCGGACTGCAGCAGCACCCCGCTGGTTGCGGCGACGATAGACAGCGCCGGCCCGCTGATGATCGGTCGTAACAGGTACCAGCACAAGCTGACGATGGCCAGCAGCAAGAGGAGCCCAGCGATTCGGAGCTCAAGAAATGACTCCAGTCCTAGCCGGTTAGCCAGAGCCATCAGGTAGGGGTAACCCGGCGGCACCAGCAACTCGAAGTCGCGGTAGGGGACGCGCCCTTCAAGAATCCATCGCGCGTATACGTGCCACCACCCTTCAGTGAAGGGGGCGTATGCGAAGAAGTACGAGATTGGGAGGAGCAGGGAAAGGGCCATGCTCAGGGCCCAAGACCAGAGGTCGCCGCGCCGCCTGAGGATTGCCAAAGCTCCGGTAAGCGTCATCCTGATCGAAGCTTGCAGTCACTGGCAACGAACCGCTCATTCTCCGCGACTGTTTGGCAGTCGTAGTAGTCGCCTAGGAGCGTCTTCCATCGTTCGACTCGATCGGGGAAGGACTGCAACTTGTCTACCACCCATAGTCCCTCACCAGCCACGGACTCCACGTACCGGCGAAGGACCTCCTCCTGCTTCTCGGGAGCCACTGGTTCTTCGAGGAGTCCCAGCGGGGATGGGAGCCAAACCTTCTCTTGATCCACGAGATGGCTCAGTTCAGGGGGGAGCGGCTGCATTGTTCCCGCGTAACCCTCGTAGGCGATGGCTCTCGGAGTACCCACGTCGGGTAGCTGGCCGACCAGGGATACGAGTTCGATCGGAGCCGCAACCTCCGCTGACCATGCCGGTGAGGCGGAAATCCACTGCCAGCGCGTCGGCAGATTGGCGAGCATGGGGTTCGCTAGGAAGGCGACCACTAACGTGCTTACAAGTGCAATAGCCCCAGCCCCCAATGACTGGGGGAAGCCGGATCTCATGCTCTCCGTGACGAAACGGGCATCAAAGGAGTCTGAGTGGAGGGCTTTACCGGAGCCCAGGACCATCAGCGCACAAACCATGACAACAAGCGAGATCTCAGGAAGCAGGGCAACGACGTTGTCTGGTACTGCCCGGCCCACGAAGTAGGACATCCACGCGAGGAGTGCCCCCGCACCGGTGAGGAGCGGCACCACCAGTGCCGGAGCCATGCGCTGTGAACCCGCCACAACCGATACTGATGCGAGAAGGCCGATTGCTGTCACGACGAGCCAGGCAGGGGTCGCAAACGCCAGTGGAAGTGCCCCGAAGCCGGATGCGTATGCGCCCGCGTACATCCTGAACATGCCCAGATCAGGAAGATGACCGGAACGTGCCCAGACGAGCACGCCTATGCCCAGCCCGATAGCCACAGCCACCACGATGGTGTTGCGTGCGATGCGAAGAGGCGCTGGGAACAGTGCGCCGTGAATGGGTGAGATCCGTTGCAGTATCCAGAGGGTCAGGACGTACATGCCGATAGTCAGCGTTACGTAGACCGTGCTCTCGGTGGACCACCAGAGCCCCAGTGCGGCCGCCACTGGGAGCACACGGCTGGCCCATTTGCGCGTGCGCCGGCCGTTTCTCCCGACTGGAGTGCTCAGCCATGCCAAGCACAGGACGACCACGCTCGGACCGAAGCGCATCGCGGACGAGCTGGGGTAGGGGTGCGGCCCGATGAAGGCCGGGTCAGCGAAGTAGAACACCGTCAGCCAGCCCAGTGATACGACGACAAAGAGGCGCAGACTCCACGTGAGTCGACTGAGCAGGTACAACACCACGATCGACGTACCCAGCAGCATGAAGGCTTGCGCCACCATGACCGATGCGTGCGCACTCTCGAGAGGCATGACCGCAGAGACCACCGGGGGACCGATCCCGTATTGCGACGGGGTATCCCACAGGATGGTCCCGCCTGCCCTCAGCGACTCCACGACCCCGGCGAAGTAGCTCATGTGGTACCAGGAAGCGCCATACGCGTAGGCACTGTCGGCACGCAAACTCATGATCAGGCTGACGACGATCAGGAGAGTGAGAGTCGCGTACAGGGTGCGGCGGGAGGGGAGCGACCTGGCAGTAGGGCCGGTCACCCATGCGATGAGCAGTCCGACGGCCAGCGCAATCGAGTACAGAAGAATCGGCTCTGCCCACATTCGATTGGCGAGTTCCTCCCCCACCCGAGTAGTGGCCAGAGGGGCGGTGAGCGCCAGAGCACAGGTGAGCAACAGGAGGGTCATCAGGGGTCGGCGGACAGCTCCGACGAGTCGTCCGCGCCGTCCAATCATGAGTCCAACGAGGATGACGCTTGGCACAGAAATGGTTGCAACGAGTGCACGCGCAGGCGAGATCGGGGCTTCGGGAACTCCGGGAACCAGCGCAATCCCTAGGACAACGATCACTGTCGCAGCGGCCAGTGACACCACGCCAACTGCGAATCCGATCGGGCTGGGCGATCCGGCCGGGAAACGAAGCATGGCCACGAACAGAGCCAGCATCGTGAGGACAAACACGCCCAAGGCAAGGAAGGGCGCCCAGCGGCTCATGAAGGACGTTGGCGCCATGGCGGTTGCCACAAGGCACACCGTGGCGATGGCGATCGCAGGTACGGCAGGCCATGAGCCGGCAGTGGGCCGGGGTGTGGTCTGCTGCATGTTGGCAATCATGGCAGAGGGCGGAATACTCATCGTGGCCCTACTTCCACTGGAGTCGGCCACCTGGGCGGAGTCGTCGATGGCTGTGACGGAGCCGCTACGCCGGCTAGTCAGTGCTCTCACGCCACCTCCGACCTCGTTCTGCTGACGTGGTCACCAGCCGGTGTGACGGGCTCCAGGTCGTGACCGCTTCGTTGTGAGCCTTGAGAGCCCAAGTCAGGGCCTCGTCCTTCTGCCCAACATTGGCGAGTGCGTCACCCAGACCGATCCACGCCCACAAGGTGAGGAAGTGGGTCGGTCCGTAGATGCGTGCACAGTCGTCGGCCACGGCCCGGTACATCGGAACGGCTGCTTCCGGGTCACCCGCCTCGGACGTCCATCGCCCGAGGCCCCGCCGGCACTCAAGCGACTCGAAGTGCGTCGGCGTGAACATGCGCAGGCAGTCGTCGACCAGCACCTCATATTGCTCGCGCGCACCGGTGGGATCGCCTCCCTCGCCAGCAAAGCGCGCTCGAAGCCGACGGCTCTCGAGCGTCTCGTGGTGGTCCTCGCCGAAGAATCGGCTGCACTGTGGAATGAGCCGGGTGAGCTCGTCCACCGCTGCACTGAACTCCTCGACCTCGCCGGTCCACAGGGCCGCGTTGCTGCGGGCGTTGAGTTCGATCGCGGTGACATCCTCCAGGCGTTCACAGTCGGAGACGAGGGCCAGAAACATGGAACGCGCCTCTGACTTGGATCCGCACAGGCCGGTGTAGTGCGCCAGCCAGCGGCGGGCGATGAGGGTTATCGGGTCGTCCGTACCGATGAGCCCTATGCAATCGTCGACGAGCGCCTCGCATCTGGCCCGGCCGGACTCGACATCCCCGGCCTCCCCGACCCACGTGGCGATGTCCAGTCGGGCAGCGAGTGTGTGAGGGTGCTCTGGGCTCATCGGGCGGAGCACGTCATCCGTACCGACGAGCCCGAGCGCCCTCTCGAACTGCCATGCCTGGGCCTCTGTCCGGGCAAGGGCGAGCCGCGCGACCGCGACTGCAAGCTGAGCGTCGTCGTCGGCGGGCGCCAGTGCTGTGATCCAGCGGGCTACCAGTGCTGTGTCCGGCTGGGTCAGATCGATGACGTAGCCCCCTTCACGCAGCCCGTCGATGCGGACTGCGAGGACCTCGGCGATCGCTTGCTGCAGGTCCTGGTAGGCGAACGAACGTTGCGCGTCACGGGCGACGACCTCGGCGAGATCGATCTCGCGGAACGTCTCGGCGATGCCGAGGTCGAGTGTCCAGTGAGCTGCCCGGGCATCCGACATGAGCGTGAGGAACTCGTCATGGGCGCCGTCGACCGCCCAGGTGACCAGCATCGGATTCCGAGTGACCACCTCGGCGATGGTCTCGGCGGCGAAGGCATGCATCGGCTGGTCGACGGGAAGGCAGCCGGCGGCGGTGAGGAGCACCTTCTTCACTGACGGCCTGAGCGCCGACCAGCGAGCCTGGTAGAGGTCGGCGATACTGGAAGGCGCCACGTGGATTTGGCCAACGGTCATACGGAGGGCCGGTCCGTTGGCTGTCACCATGATCCGCTCCTGCACCTCGTCCCAGGACAGGAACAGCTCAAGGCACAGCGGGTTGCGCCACTTGGCGACCAGGGCGTCCTTGACCTGACCGTCGGTTCCTGGCACGACCGCATCGATGATCGCGCGTCGTGATCCCTCGTCAAGGTCACCCACCCGATGGACCTCTATCCGGTCTTCGCGGATGGCTCTCTTCTTCCAGTCCTCGTACGGCGACGCTGGGTCGTTCATGGGCCAGGCCGTGCACAGCACGACTATCGGATGCCTTTCGTCGGGCTCGGCGAGGCGGTCCAGTAGGCGACCCAGATCGACACTCATCCGGTGCGCGTCCTCCACGGCCACGATCACCGGCATGCTCGACAGGGCCATGCCGCGCAGGCGCGCAGCCAGGCTGCTGGCTGCCTGGGCTCTGTCTTCCGCGGACTCCCCGTACGTCACCTGCTGGGCGAGGGAGACCGACAGCCGGCGCTCGTCGGCGAGACGACCGAAGAGCCCCTTGAGCGACTTCACGACCATGCCCAGACCCGGCACGCTGCTGATGACGAGGTCCAACCCGGCCAGGGCCTCCATGACCTCCGAGGCACTTGTGGCGGAGTCCCAGGCATCGCCGAAGAGGACTTCACGGATCCCACGGACCGTCCGGCGGATCTCCTCCTTGGCCTGCTGGGACACGGTCGCCAGTTCACGCCAGCCCAGGAGGATCGCAGCCGAGTGCCACCGGAGTGCCTCGTCGAGCTGGGCGCTTGCCTCGTCGTAGTCGCCATTCGACAGCTGCTCGCAGTTGATCGACCACCACAGGAATGTGGGGAGGGCGTCGTTCTCCCAGACGAACCCCCGCACCCGTGGACCGAGGATCTTTCGCGCCCCGACAGTAGCTGACTGCAGGGCCTCGGTCGGTTCCCGATCGAGGGTTCGCAGCGTGGGCCAGTACTGGGGGTGCTGGCCCACCCGCGTCTGCCGAAGGGTCTCGTAGACCTCGCGGATGACCCGGGACTTGCCGACACCTGACAGTCCCTCTAGCAGGATGATTCGCGGCGCTTCGGGGCCTGTGCTCGCGCGCGCCGTGTCGACGCGATCGAGAATCGTGTCGCGCAGGGCGGCGCGGTCCTCACCCAGGAACTCGGACACCGTTACCCCCGATACTGCAGCTGTCCTCGCTCGACAGTGTGCCCTAGTAACGGCTCGCTCAGGGGGAAACTGTTGTCCTGACTCTCCACTCCTCAGAAGCTGCGGCGGTCCTGCGCAGGAGGGTGCCGACCTGCATCGACCCTGCATCCATGGCGAGGCGGCCAGCCCGCGACAGCTCGCCTGGGTGTGACGCGGCGTAGCGCGCTATCCAGGCAGCCAAGTGGACGTCCTGCGCTCGCGCTGCGCGTCCGTAGTTGGCCCGATCGGAGT